>DASQJB010000105.1:0-6889 GCA_035631295.1 Bryobacteraceae bacterium
CCGCGATGAGCTCGGCCTTCATCGGTGTATCGACGCCATAGAAGCAGGGCGAAATCGTCGGTGGGCAGGAGATGCGAAGATGCACTTCCCTCGCGCCCGCGCCGCGAACCATGCGCACGATCTTGCGCGACACGGTACCACGAACGATGGAATCGTCCACCAGCACCACGCGCTTGCCTTCCAGCAGATGGCGGATCGGGTTGAATTTCAGCTTGACGCCGAAATCGCGAATGGCCTGCGAAGGCTCGATAAATGTGCGGCCCACGTAATGATTGCGAATCAGGGCCTGGCGGAAAGGGATGCCGGCTTCAGCCGCGTAGCCGAGCGCGGCGGAAACGCCCGAGTCGGGCACCGGCACAACCACGTCGGCCTCCACCGGATGCTCCCGGGCCAGCAAACGTCCCATCTTTTCGCGCGACTCCGCCACCGGGCGTCCGAAGACGATTGAATCCGGCCGCGAAAAATAGACGTGTTCGAAGACGCAATGAGCGCGCTCTCGCACCGGAGCATAGCGCTCGCGCGTCATCCCTTCCGGACCGATGATCACCATCTCTCCCGGAGCGACATCGTCCAGGTAAACGGCGCCTATCAAATCGAAGGCGCATGTCTCCGAGGCGAAAACGTAGCAGGTACGGCCGCCGGAAAACTCCATTTGTCCGAAGGCCAGCGGGCGGAATCCGTGCGGATCGCGCGCCACCAGCAACCGGTTCTCAGCAAGAAAGACGAGCGAGAAGGCGCCCTCGAGTTGCAACAACGCCTCGCGGAGAGCGCCGGAAAGCGTGCGCTCGCGCGAGCGAGCCACCAGGTGCAGGATCACTTCGGTATCGCTCGACGCCTGAAAGATGGAGCCATCGCTTTCCAACTCCCGGCGCAGCTCGCTGGCGTTGGTGATGTTGCCGTTGTGAGCCACGGCGAGGCGGCCTTTATTGCATGTCACCGAAAATGGCTGCGCGTTTAACAGAGCCGTGTCGCCGGCCGTCGAATAGCGCGTATGGCCGATCGCCATCTCTCCGGCCAGGCTTCCTAGAACCTCCGGAGTGAACAGGTCCGCTACTCGGCCCATGCCGCGGAAGTTGTGCATTTCGCGGCCGTCGCTCGTAGCGATGCCGGCGCTTTCCTGACCGCGATGTTGCAGCGCGTACAAGCCGAGATAGGCGATATTGGCCGCCTCGGGATGGCCATAGACGGCGATGACGCCGCATTCTTCGTGGAGTTTGTCAAACATGAGCCGGCGCGAGCAATCCTTCGAAAGCGTTTTCCCAGATCTCGCGGAGCCGATCGACGGGGGAATCCACCCAAACGTCCGAGTGGGAACCGATGAGTAACCGCGCTTTCATTGTAACGCCGATGCGATCGCAGCGGATGCCGTGGCGGCCGGCGACTCGCTCCACAATTTCCGGTTGAGTCGTGGAGACGATCGCTCGCGAAGGGCCCTCGTGGAACAATGCGACGTCTGGCCGTAATTCGGTTTCGATCTCGATATCCGCGCCGATCCCTCCCGCGGAGCATTCCGCCAGAGCCACCGCCAGTCCGCCGTCGCCCAAGTCGTGCGAAGACTCGGCCAGCCCCTCGTTGACGATCTCGCGAAGGCCCGTATGGACCCGCTTTTCGTAATCCATGTCCAGGTCAGGCGGCAATCCCCACATTCTGTTTAAAACGACTTTGGCGTATTGCGTTCCACCGAACCGCACAGCGTCGGCCGCGCCCAGCCCGCCCACCAGCATCACGGTGCGTCCTTCTTCCTTGAACGGAATCGTGACGGGAGGCGCGGTCTTCATCAAACCCACAATGCCGATCACCGGCGTGGGCCAGATCGCTTCGCCCAGCGTTTCGTTATATAGACTCACGTTGCCGCCGGTGATGGGGGTTTCGAAGAAGCGGCAAGCCTCGGCCAAGCCTTCGATGGTCTCCACGAGTTGCGCCATGATCTCCGGCCGCTCGGGATTGCCGAAATTCAGATTGTTTGTGGCGGCCACTGGCAGCGCGCCCACGGCGGAGAGATTGCGGCAACATTCTGCTACGAGCAACCGCGCGCCTTCCCGAGGATCGAGCGCGCAATAGCGGCTGTTGCCGTCGAGCGACATGGCGACGCTGGTTCCGGTTTCCTTAATGCGGACGATGGCGGCGTCGCCTCCCGGACCGGCGACGGTATTTGTGCGGACAGTATAGTCGTACTGCCGCCAGATCCAGCGCTTGGAGCACAGGTCGCCGGAGCCGACAAGCGTGAGCAAATCGGCGTTCAAATTGCGCGATGGTGGAATTTCCGGAGTCTCCTTCGGAGCGGGCCGATAGGGCGGGGAATTGTGAGGCCGGTCGTAAACGGGTGCTTCGTCGGCCAGTTCGCGGTTCGGAATCTCCGCGACCACAACGCCGCGATTTTTCACCCGCAGTTTTCCGTCGCCTGTAACGCGCCCGATGGTGACTGCGTCCAAGCACCATTTGCGGAAAACGGCGAAAACTTCCTCTTCGCGCCCGTGCTCGGCGACCAACAACATCCGCTCCTGCGATTCGGAGAGCATGATCTCGTAGGGAGTCATGCCGGTTTCGCGCTGCGGGACCAGGCTCAAATCGATTTCGACGCCGGTCCCGGCGCGGCTGCCCATCTCGCACGTCGAACACGTCAGCCCTGCCGCGCCCATATCCTGAATGCCCACGATGGCGCCGGTGCGCATCGCCTCTAAGCAGGCTTCCAGCAGCAACTTTTCAAGGAACGGATCGCCCACCTGCACGTTCGGCCGCTTCTGCTTCGATTCCTCCGTGAACTCCGCCGAAGCCATCGACGCGCCGTGAATGCCGTCACGGCCGGTTTTCGCTCCCACGTAGATCACCGGATTGCCGATCCCCGAAGCCTTGCCGTAGAAAATTTCGTCCTTGCGAAAAACTCCGAGGGCGAACACATTCACCAGCGGATTGCCGTTATAGCATCGCTCGAAGACACATTCGCCGCCCACCGTGGGCACGCCGAAGCAGTTGCCGTAATGCGAGATGCCGCTGACCACGCCTTCCAGAATTCGCCGGTTGCGATCGCCGCATTGGGGGTCGTCAAGACGGCCAAATCGCAGAGCGTCCAGCACTGCAATCGGACGCGCGCCCATCGTGAAAATATCGCGCAGGATGCCGCCGACTCCCGTCGCCGCGCCTTGAAACGGCTCGATGAAGCTGGGGTGATTGTGGGATTCGATCTTGAACGCGATGGCGTAATCGCCGCTAATATCGATGATTCCCGCATTCTCGCCTGGCCCAACCAAAACACGCGGACCTTTGGTGGGAAGCTTGCGCAGATGCAGTCGCGAGCTCTTGTAGGAGCAGTGCTCGCTCCACATCACGGTGAAGATGCCTTCTTCAGTCTCGGTCGGCTCGCGGCCCAGGATGGAGCGGACTTTATCGAGCTCGCTGGGCGTCAACGCGCTCATGCGGCCGCAGTCACTAGTGACTGCACCAGCGATTCCAGAATCACGCGCCCATCTGCGGAGCCGAGCAGTGAGTCGGAAGCGCGCTCGGGGTGGGGCATCATGCCCATCACGTTGCGCCGCTCGCTTAAGATTCCCGCAATATCGCGCAACGAGCCGTTGGGATTATCGACATAACGCAGCGCCACGCGATCCTCGGCATCGAGCATGTCGAGCGTGCGCTCATCGGCAAAATAGCAGCCCTCCCCGTGGGCGACCGGCATACGCAAGCGCTGTCCCCGCGCCGCCGCGGAAGTGAAGAACGAATCCGTGGTTTCCACGCGCAGCGTCACGTCGCGGCACACGAATTTCAGATCGCGATTGCGCAGAAGCGCACCGGGCAGCAGGCCGCTCTCCACAAGAATCTGAAACCCGTTGCAGATGCCCAGCACCGGACCGCCTTGGTCCGCGAACTTGCGAACCGCGGCCATCACGGGCGAGAACTTGGCGATGGCCCCGCAACGCAGATAATCGCCATAAGCGAACCCTCCCGGCAGCACCACCGCGTCTACATTTCCTAGCGACGCTGAATCGTGCCAGATATACTCCGCTTGCTGGCCGAGATTGTGAGAGAACGCGTACCAAGCGTCGTGGTCGCAATTGCTTCCAGGAAAGACGACGACGCCGATTCGCATCTAGAAATTTCATTTTACCAGGAGGGGCCTCCTTCCGGCTATACTCTCCTTTAAAGCTACCTTGACTCCCGGTTGAGTCAGGAAGAGAGGATTCGATTCTTCCATGCGCTTACTACTATTTGCGCTGTTTATCTCTTTGCTGGGCGCCGTTTTGGTTGCACAGGGGCAAGCCGGCAAGCTAACAGGCAAGATATTCGACGCCAACGGCGAAGCCGTGGCCGGCGCTCCAGTCGAACTCAAGAACTCCGCCACCGGGATGCTCTATAAGACCGCCAGCTCCCGGCAAGGCGCCTACGCGATCGACCTGCCGGCGGGGAGCTATGAAATCTCGATCAACGTCGGCGGGCTGAAGCCTTTTCAGAAAAAAGGAGTCGCGGTTGCGGCGAACCAGCCCCTGAATCTCGACGTTCATCTCGACGACACCACTCAGCTCAGCACCTTAGGCGAGGACCGGACGTCCATCTCAGCCGCCCAAACCCGTCACCACCCGCCCTCCGGCCCGACTCCGCACACGGCCGATGGCAAGCCCGATCTCTCTGGAGTGTGGTGGACACCGGTGAACACCGATCCCGGCAAACCTGATTTTCTTCCGGGGGCCGAGAAAGTCTTAAAGCAGCGCCAGGAAAGCAACAGCAAGGATAGCCCGCAGGCGCAGTGCCTGCCTTCACCTGTGGTGCGGCTGGGCCCGCTGTTTCAGTTCGTACAGAGCAAGGACTATATGATCCGGATTTCCGACGATGATAGCCCCGGCTTCTATCAAATCTATCTGGATGGACGGCCGCATCCCTCCGATCCGAACCCCGCGTGGTACGGGCACAACATCGGCCGATGGGAAGGCGACACCTTGGTGGTGGACCGCGTGGCCTTCCATGAGCGCGTCTGGCTGGATCGTGAGGGTCATCCGCACTCCGATAAGTTGCACGTAATCGAACGCTATCACCGCCCGGATCTCGGCCACCTGGAGTTCGAAACCACAGTCGAAGATCCCGGCATTCTGGCCAAGCCCTGGACACAGAAACGAGTCGCGGACTTGGCGCCAGGAGAAGAAATCTACGAGTTCATTTGCCCTGAGAACAACCAGGATGTGCCACACATGATCGGCAAATAAGCCGCACAGAGACGGGCGGCCGCCTCACTGCACTTAAAAGTAACCGCCGCCCGCCTTCGTTGTGCGGCGATTACTTAAAAGCGGGCGGCTGCCGGGTGCGACACTGGGGGTTTATGAAAGCTCTCGTGTTATTTTTTACTCTCGCACTCGGCTGCTTCGCCGAAAGCCGAACCCTGACTCTCAAGCAGGCTGTCGCTCTGGCGCTCCAGCAGAATCCCGACGTGGTGATCGCACGGCTGGATCAGCAGCGAGCCCGCGATCAACGCATCATCGCCCGCGATCCTTTCTCTCCCAAAGTTTTCGCCAACAGCGGCGCGGCCTGGACCTACGGCTTCCCCACCAGCATCGAAGGCGAGGCGCCGTCCATCGTCCAGTTGCGCACCTCCATGTCGCTTTTCGACCGCTCGCAAAGCTATCTTGTCGCGGGGGCCAGCGAATCACTGCGCGGCGCTGGATTCGACGTTCAGACTCGGCAGCAAGAGGCGGCTTACCGCATCGCCTCGTTGTATCTCGACGCTCAGAACGCCGGGCTCAGTCTGGCCGCGGCTCAAAGAGAGGAAGAGAATCTGACGCGCGTGCAACAGTACATCGACGCGCGGGTGCAGGAAGGGCGCGAGCTGGCTCACGAGTCCAACAAGGCGCGCGTGGATGTTCTGCGGGCAAGGCAGCGCGTGGAGTCGCTCGGGCTCGATTTGATCAATGCGGAATCTTCTCTGGCCTTGGCCCTGGGACTGGCTCCCGGCGATCAAGTCCGGCCCGCGGAGGAAGAACCCTCCACTTTGGCTGTGTCTGTAACCGAAGATGCCGCCATTGAGCAGATCCTCGCCTCCAGCCCCGAGGTGAAACGGTTGGAATCCAACCTCCAAGCTAAGCTTCTGGAAGAGAAGAGCTACAAAGCGCAGCGGCTTCCCAAAATAGACTTGGTCGCGCAGTATGCTCTGCTAGCAAAATATAACAACTTCCAGGACTTTTTCGCGCGCTTCCAGCGCAATAATGTGGAGCTGGGCGCGGCGATTTCCGTCCCCGTGCTGGCCGGGCGGTCTTCCACGGCGTACGCCGCGCAGGCGCAAGCCGACGCAGAGAAAGTCCGGGTGGAGATCAACCGCACGCGCGCCCGCATCACCTCCGACCTCCGCCATGCATACCAGGATGTGCGCCGCGCCGAGACCGCCCGTGATCTGGCCCGCGCCGACCTGGATCTTGCGCGCGACCAAATCTCCATCGACTTGGCGCAGATGGGCGAAGGCCGTCTGCCCGCCGCCAAAACCGAACAAGACCGCGCCGTCGAGAACGAAAAGTGGCTAGCGCTCTACGAGGCCGAGACGACCCTGCAACACGCCCAGCTCAACGTGCTTCACCAAACGGGGTCGTTGTTGGTCGCGCTCAATCGGTAACCCGAGTTCGTAAGTTGACTGCAAGGGGCGCCTCATGACCCTGCGGGCCACCGAAAGCGATGAAGCCGCTCTTGGAGGGTGGGCTTCAGCCCGCGCGAGGCTTTAGCCTCGCTTCCGGAGGGCGCTGAAGTGCCACGCGGGCTGAAGCCCACCCTCCAAGAGCGGCTTTAAGGGGGGCGGTTTGACGAGTTCGGTTAAAAGGTGAGCCTGACTCCACCCGTCGCGCTGCGCGACAAAGCCGCGTAACCGAGCGCTTCCTGATATCGCTCATCGAGCAGGTTGCCCATGCGCAAGAACGGCTCC
>DASQJB010000106.1:0-10066 GCA_035631295.1 Bryobacteraceae bacterium
CTCGGTGAGTGGGGTGGATGCCGTTCTGTCCAAAACTCGCTTCGCCACTGATCATGCCGCGCGATCGTAGTAATTGAGAAAGTCCTCCAAGACGCTCATGACGTCGCCCACTTCCGTCCGATTCTTTGGCAATCGGAACTGAGAAGATCAATCGATTCCCGAGTCCCTAATGGTTTCGCTCCGAGTGACAGTGCTCGACAAATTGGCGCAGTGCCACGCGAAGTCCCCGCTCTCCGAACAAAATCATTCGGGAGCTAAGAAACTGGCGACATCTAGTTGAAAGGAATGATCGGGGCGGGGCGATTTGAACGCCCGACCCCGTTCTACAATTCGCTGCACCACGGCACCACTGATCATGCCGCGAGATCTTTGGAGTTCCCACACAGTTCCCCCGACCCGCGCCCCTGCCGCAAAAGCAGGTGCGCTATCCGGGCAGCCTTTCCAGGTAACCCAATAGGCAGCAATTTAAAACCATCGTTTGGTAGGCTAAGACCAAATGTAGATGGAAATGTAACTGAAATTTCCTCACCGTTCAATAAGCTCGGTTTGTAAGCTACTGAATCTAAAGATGTGCTGAGAGGCAGCGCACCTGAGGCAGGTGGGGAGGGCAACCTAAGAGCGCGCAACCGCTGCGTCCAAACAAATTCACCTTCGGAACCGCCATGCGTTTGACAACCTGATTTGGCCACCTTTGATACTCTCATTTGGCGCCCCTAAGCCGCTGCTCTATCCCTCCGAACCGCAATTCCTCTTCTCGCCGCTGCGCTTTCTCGGGCTCCATGCTCCACTTGTCGATGAGATTCCGTGTCGCCTCATCCATGACCATGTGCGACCACTTCGGAAGATAATGCCGTGGGGCTTCCGCCATGCGGAGAAGCGTGTCCGCCAGCGGCATCGGAATGCTTTGACGGTGCACTAGTAGTTTTAAGCATGACCGAGACCGCCGCGCCGACCAGAAAACCGCTCTGGTACGACGCTGGAAAGGCCTTTTGTGACCCAATTAACGTCCGGCGCCGAGATGGAATTCCCCGCCGATTTCGCGAATTGGAATTCGATCCTCGGCAGAGCCGGACGCGACGAGGAGCCGTTCGATCGGCTCCCCCAAAGGCTCATTGCTCAACTTGAAAGTACGGTGGTGCACTGGAATCACAAACTCCGCCCCGACGTGGTTGGCCATTGCAAGGGCCTGCTCGGGATTGCAGTGTGCTCGTATCCAAGGGTCGTAAGCGCCTATGGGCATGATCGCCAGGTCCACCTGCTTCGAGGAGCGGATCTTGCGGAACAGATCCGTAAAAGCCGTGTCGCCTCCGAAAACGACGCGGCGCCCTCTGGTTTCGATCAGATATCCGTTGTATCCGCGATGAACATCGGTGTGCGTGCGGGCGCCCCAGTGCTTGACTTCGAATGCTCGAACCGTGGCGGGACCTACCTGGCGTGAATCACCCCATCTTAATTCGTGAACCGCCCGGTATCGGCCAACGCGCAGGAGATCGCTGGTGCTCGCGGCTGTGATGACCGTCGTACGACGGTTCTCCAGCTTCCGCATGCTAGGCCGATCCAGGTGATCCATGTGAGCGTGCGACAGTAAGACGAGATCCGGGACGGGCAGTTGAGAAGGACCGATAGCCGGTTTTACTAGTCGCTTTATGCCGAGCACGAACGGTCCGAGTTTGATTCCGATCCGTGGACTGAATACGGGATCTGTGAGAATGTTGAAACCATCAATTCGGATCAGCACCGTGCTATGGCCGATCCAGGCTATCTGTAGCCCGTCTTGCGGCCATGCTTGGATCTCGGGAATCCGAGGCGCCGGCGGAACAGGGCGCTTTCGATCGTCGGCCATTCGTCTCCACAGGCTAGGCGCAGCGTGAGTCGCAAACTTGGCCAACGCGCGAGCATTCCGCAGGGGAGTCATATTTCCAGACGCTCAATTGTTAGACGGTGAGAAGGCCCTGCGGGGTTCAGCTCGTTCCCTGTTGATGCCTCGTTATCCCCACCCGTGATAGAAGCTTGGCCCCGCGAAATTGCGGAATTAAACGTCCCCAGTTGGATGCCGACGATGCCGACTCTCCGGCTTCAAAGGCGAGCCTCGATCTGGTATCTTCGTATGGCTGCCCCTTGCGGGCAAGCACCGCCATGACCCAATCCATTAACCTGACCATCAATGGGACGCGTCATTCCCATGCCGTCGAGCCGCGGCTCCTTCTGATTCATTACCTGCGTGAAGTGGTGGGCCTCACCGGCCCTCACATTGGATGCGAGACCTCGCTCTGCGGGGCTTGCACGGTGGAGGTCGACGGCAAGGCCATCAAAAGCTGCACCATGTTCGCCGTCCAAGCCGACGGCGCAAACGTGCTCACCATCGAAGGCTTGGCGCCGAACGGCAAGCTCCACAAAGTCCAAGAGGCCTTCTGGAACGAGCATGGTTTGCAATGCGGCTTTTGTACTCCGGGAATGATCATGGCGTCGAAACAGATTCTGGACCGCAATCCCCAGCCCACCGAAGAAGAAATCCGCGAAGGGCTGGAAGGAAACATCTGCCGCTGCACCGGCTATCAGCACATTGTGAACGCGGTGAAGGCGGCCGCGAAAGCGGCGGGAGAGTAACATATGGCGACTATAACCGCAAAACCCGAAACACTCGTTGGCAAGCGCATCCGGCGGCGCGAAGATCCGCGCCTGATTACCGGAACCGCGACTTACGTCGACGACATCAAAATGCCCGGCATGCACTATGCGGCAATTCTGCGCAGCCCGCACGCCGCGGCGAATATCCGCTCTATCGATATCTCAAAGGCGCTCGCGACGAAAGGCGTCCTCGCGGT
The DNA here is from genome assembly GCA_035631295.1 of Bryobacteraceae bacterium. Lineage (GTDB taxonomy): Bacteria > Acidobacteriota > Terriglobia > Bryobacterales > Bryobacteraceae > Palsa-187. Next base: position 2,826 of record DASQJB010000106.1, read on the forward strand.
GTTCACCGGCAAGGACACGGAAAACGCAGGCATGGTGCCGTGCGCCGCCGCGCTTCCGGACCTCCGAGTCCCCCCTCATCATTTGCTGGCCCTGGATCGCGTCTACTTCGTAGGCCACCCCGTGGCGGTGGTCGTCGCCACGGACCGCTATGTCGCGCGCGACGCGGCCGACCTTATTGAAGTTGATTACGACGTTAAGCCCGCCGTGGCGGATCCCGAAAAGGCGCTCGCGTCCGGCGCGCCGGCTGTCCATCCCCAATGGCCCGACAACACCGCCTTCACTTTCCATCAGGAATCGGGCGAAGTCGATAAAGCGTTCGCCGAAGCGGACGTGATCGTGAAGCAGCGTATCACCAGCCAAAGGCTGGTGCCCAACGCGATGGAGACGCGCGGCGTGGTGGCGGACTGGCGCCAAGCCGACCGCCTCCTTACGCTCTACACCTCCACGCAGACGCCGCACCTGGTGCGCACTTTGGTTGCGCAAATCTTGGCCCTCGACGAAAACCGTCTGCGCGTAGTCGCCCCGGAAGTGGGCGGAGGATTCGGCAGCAAGATCGACACCTATGCCGAAGAGATCCTCATGTCCTGGGTGGCTATGCGGGTCCACAAGCCCATCAAGTGGATCGAATCGCGCCGCGAAAATTTCCTATGCACCATCCACGGCCGCGGCCATGTGGACTTCTACGAAATTGCCGCCAAAAAAGACGGCGAAATCACCGCGATTAAGCTTAAAATCATCCAGGATTTGGGCTCATTTCTTTCCTTGCTGACGCCCGCCATTCCCACCTTGAGCGTGCTGATGATGCCGGGCCTGTACAAGACCAAGAACATCCGGGCGGACATCGTCGGCGCGTTCACCAACTGTATGGCCACGGATGCCTACCGCGGCGCGGGCCGGCCCGAAGCCACGCACGGCATCGAGCGCATGGTGGATATGGTCGCGGCCGAGCTCAAAATGGACCCCGCGGAAATCCGCCTCAAGAATTTTCCGCAGCCCTCCGAATTTCCCTTCCCCACGGCCACCGGCCTAATTTACGACACGGGCGATTACGCCGCGCCCCTGCGCAAAGCCATGGACCTGGCCGAATACTCGAAGCTCCGGAAAGAGCAGCAGGAGGCTCGCGATCAAGGCAAGCTCATGGGCATCGGCCTGTGCACCTACGGCGAGATCTGCGCTTTCGGACCCTCGCCCGCCACGCCCGCCGGCGGATGGGAAAGCGCCCACGTGAAAATCGAGCCTTCGGGTAAGATCACCGTCGCAACGGGCATCTCTCCGCACGGCCAAGGAGAGGAAACCACCTTCGCCCAAATCGCGGCCGACGAATTGGGCGTGGACATCGACGAGGTCCTCGTCTCGCACGGCGATACTTCCCTGGTGCAGTACGGCATCGGCACGTTCGGCAGCCGCTCCACCGCCGTTGGCGGCACGGCCGTCTATTTCGCATTACAGAATCTCAAAGCCAAGGTCAAAAAATTCGGAGCCATGATGCTGGAATCCGAAGACGTTCGCTTTGAAGGCGGCAATTGCGTCGACAACAAGACCGGCAAGAGCGTATCGTTCAAGGAGATCGCCTTCGCCGCCTACCGCGCTATGAAGCTTCCACCCGGCGAAGAACCCGGTCTGGTCGCCACCAGCTTTTGGGAGCCACCCAACTTCACTTTTCCCTTCGGCGCTCACCTGGTAGTTACGGAAGTGGACCGCGACACAGGCGACATCTCCATCCGCCGCTACATCGCCGTCGATGACTGCGGCAAGATTCTGAATCCACTGATTGTCGAAGGCCAGGTGCATGGAGGCGTCGCCCAAGGCATCGGGCAAGCCCTGTGGGAACAAGCCGTCTACGACGACAACGGCCAGCTCATCACCGGCGAGTTCATGGATTACGCCATGCCGCGCGCCCATATGATGCCGTGGATCGAGACCAGCCACACCGTCACGCCGACGCCTGTAAATCCGCTGGGGGTGAAGGGCGTGGGGGAAGCCGGAACCATCGGCGCTTCGCCTGCCGTGGTGAATTCGGTGGTCGATGCGCTGTCGCCGCTGGGAATCCGCCACATTGACATGCCCATGACGCCAGAGAAAATCTGGAAGCTCGTTTCCGGGAGGGCCGCATGATCGCGCAACCTTTCGACTATTCCGCGCCCAAAACACTGGAGGAAGCACTGGGATTGCTGGCCTCGGGAGCAAAACCCCTGGCCGGCGGCATGAGCTTGATTCCTGCCATGAAGCTGCGCCTCGCCGTGCCGGAGCATCTGGTCGACCTCGGCCGCGTGAAGGAGTTGAACTATATCCGCGAGTCCGGCGGCACGCTGAGCATTGGCGCGACCTCCACGCACTATGATGTGGAAAGCTCCGCCTTGGTCCGCGGCAAATGCCCCTTGCTGGCCGAGACGGCTTCTCATATTGGCGACGTGCAAGTGCGCAACATGGGCACGATCGGTGGCAGCACAGCCCATGCCGACCCCGCGGCCGATTATCCCGCCGCGCTCCAATCCCTGGAAGCCAAGCTGGTGCTGAAAAACGCCAAGAGCGAGCGTACCGTGCCGATCGACGAGTTCCTGGTCGACACGTTCACCACCTCTCTGGAGCCGGACGAAGTAATTCGCGAGGTGATCGTGCCCGTGGATGCCGAAGGAACCGGAACCGCGTATCGGAAGGTCGCACAGAAGGCCAGCGGCTTCGCCATCGTCGGAATCGCGGTGCGCATCCGCAAGGCCGGCGACAAAATCTCCATGGCGCGCATCGGCGTCACGGGTCTCTCGAATTGCGCCTTCCGCGCCACGCATGCTGAGAAGGCATTGGAAGGCCGTCGCGGCGCGCCGGCTGAAATAGAAGCAGCCGCCAATCTCGTGGCGCAAGGCGTCGAAGCTAACTCGGATATCCACGCGTCGGCCGAGTACCGTCGGCATCTGGCGATCGTCCACGCAGGGCGAGCCATCGCCGTCGCGCTCGCGAGAACGACGTGAAAATTTCCGGAGTGTCCACTCTGGCCGTCCCCCTCGAGCGCGCCTATGGAATGATGCAGGACCCGGACACGCTCGCCCGAGCCATGCCCGGCTGCGAGTCGCTGGAGCGTATCGGCCCCGACGAATATCGGATGAAGATGAAAATGGCGATGGCCAGCATCTCCGGCGCGTTCGAAGGCAAGGTGCGGATCACCGATCAGCAGCCGCCATCGAGCTTCAAACTTAGGGTGGAAGGGACAGGCAAGATCGGGTTCATGAAGGGCGAAGGCTTGTTAAAGCTCACTCCTTCCGGTGAAGGAACCGAGGTCTCCTACGAAGGCGACGTCCAAGTAGGCGGAACCATCGCCGCGGTCGGCCAGCGCCTCATCGATGCCACGGCGAAGATGATGATCAAGCGCTTCTTCGACAAGCTGGCCTCCGCGTAGATTGTGAATCGCGAGACTTTCAAGAGCTTTCCAGGATTAGACTGAAAGAGGCGCAGGCTCTCCTGGAGCAAGGTTTATGGGACGGTGCATATTATCTGGCGGGATATGCGGTGGAGTGTGCGCTCAAGGCTTGCATTGCAAAGGAAACGCAACGGCACGTGTTCCCGGACAGGAAAAGGGTGGAGTTGAGCCATTCGCATGATCTTCCGCAATGACTGCGCACTGCGCGTCTTGACGATGCGTTACTCAACCATTCTGAACTCGATTCAGACTTCAAGGAAAATTGGAACACAGCCCGATTGTGGTCCGAACAGAGCCGATATCGCAGGCACACTCCGGAATCCGCAAGGGATTTGGTCGCCGCGATCGCCGAAAGGCGTCCTGGAGTTATCGCATGGATAAAAGCGCACTGGTGAGCGTGGATCTGGAAACCGGCTCGGAGATTCTTGAAATCCTCGATAGGGCGAATGTCAAAATAGGCGTGGCGCTTTGGGCAGTCTTTCCTGACTATTACGACCCTCGGCTCGTCGTCTCCGCCCGCCGATTCGACTCACTAGGAACTCGGAAGGCGTACGGCTTGGTCAACGAGTCGCTCGATGCCGCGGAATCCCCCCCCCGAAAAACTCCGATAATCATGATCCTTCCCATGACCGACCCGTTCATCCGCGGGCTGCGCCGAATATTCGCCAAAGCCAAAGATGTGGAGGGCATGCGACTCGGCGGCCAGATGATCGGCGACCGCTTCCTTGAAGACGCCTACGTCTATCGAATCTCGTAAGCGCGGCTGGCGTAGACGCCCCGTGCGGCAAATCGATATACTGCCTATGTCTGGAGGCCGAATGAAGAAGCCGCGCTTTTGGGTGGTGCTCGCGTCCGCCGCGCCCGCTGTCCTAGGAATCGCGCTTCTCACGAAGGCCCAAACGGCCGCTCCCGCAACCAATCCGCGAGCGTTCTTCGACAAATACTGCGTCACCTGCCATGATCAGGACCAGCGAACCGCCGGGCTCGCGCTCGACACGCTCGATTTGAGCAAGCCGGGCGAGCACGCGGAAGTGTTGGAGAAAGTGATCGTCAAGCTTCGGTCCGGCTCCATGCCGCCGCCCGGAATGCCTCGGCCGGATGCTGCGACCTACCGTGCGGTCGCAACCGCGCTCGAAAACACCCTTGATAAAGCTTGGGCGAGCCACCCGAATCCCGGCAGAATCGGCGCGGTCCAGCGCCTCAATCGGTCCGAATACAACAACGCCATCCGCGACCTGTTCGCGCTGGATATGGACGTCAAGCCGTTGCTTCCCGGCGACGACACCGCCGACGGATCCTTCGACAACTTCGCCGATGTCCTTTCTATCTCGACGGCGCATCTGGAGCGGTATATGTCCGTAGCACGCCAGGTCACGCGGCTGGCGGTGGGCTTGCCTCCGGCAAAGCCGGGCATGGACCGGTTCGAAATTCCACTGCATGTGCTGCAAGAAGATCGCATGAGCGAAGATCTGCCCTTGGGCTCGCGCGGCGGGATGGCGATTCACTACGATTTTCCCGTGGATGGCGAGTATCTCATCAAGGTTCGCCTCCAGCGCCAATATCAGGATTACCTCAAGGGCATGGGCTGGCCGCAGCAACTCGATGTCCGGCTAGATGGCAAGCTGCGGAAGCGCTTCACCGTGGGAGGCGCAGCCCAGGGCCGGCCGGCTGCGTCGAGCTACGCCGGCGACGGCGAGCCCGGCTTCGCAGGCGCTCCCGAGTGGGAAACCTACATGCAGGTAACGGGGGATTCGGGGCTGGAAGTTCGCGTCCCCGTACAAGCGGGCTCCCACACCGTCGGCGTTTCGTTTGTAAGAGAGATGTGGGAGCCGGAGGGGCTGCCGCAACCGGTGCAGTTGGGCCGCGTCATCTCGAATGATCAAGTCTACATGGGTTACGCCAACGTCGGCTCTATCCAGGTCGGCGGGCCCTATGAGACGCAGGGCGCGGCGAAAGACACTCCTAGCCGGCGCGCGATCTTTGTCTGCCAACCCAAGGCTCGTGCGGAGGAACGCTCCTGCGCGGCGACCATCCTCTCACGCATGGCGCGGCTGGCTTATCGGCGTCCGGCTGCGAAAGCCGATGTCGACACGCTGCTCAGTTTCTACGACAGCGGCCGCAAGGAAGGCGGAAGTTTCGACGGTGGAATTCAATTCGCGCTAGAGCGGATGCTGGTCGACCCCGATTTCCTATTGCGCGTGTATCGCGATCCTTCGAAATCCACCGGCGCGGCCGCCTATCGGCTAAGCGATCTGGATCTAGCTTCGCGCCTATCGTTCTTCTTGTGGAGCAGCGTCCCGGATGATCACTTATTGACTTTGGCCGAGCGCGGCGAACTGACCAAATCCGGCAGCCTCGAGAAGGAAGTCCGCCGCATGCTCTCTGATCCGCGCGCCGCCGATGCGCTGGTGAACGATTTCGCCGCGCAGTGGCTGAATCTGCGGCAGGTGGAAGACGTCGTCGTAGATCCGGACAAGTATCCGCTGTACGACGAAAGCTTGTTGCAGGCCTTCCAGAAGGAGACGGAGTTGTTTGTCCGCAGCGCCATTGCCGAGGATCGCCCGTTGGCGGATCTGTTGAATGCCGATTACACGTTCGTGAACGAAAGGCTGGCGCGGCATTACGGAATCCCGGGGGTTTACGGAAGCCGCTTCCGCCGCGTGGCGCTGCCTGATCACAATCAACGCGGAGGGCTGCTGGCTCAGGGCGCCATTTTGGTCACAACGTCATATCCGGACCGCACTTCGCCGGTGCTCCGCGGCAAATGGCTCCTGAATAATATCTTTGGGCTGCCCATCCCTCCTCCACCTCCTGGCGTGAACACGGCGCTGGAGACCAAGCCTGGCTCCGCTCCGAAAACCATTCGGGAAAGACTGGCCCAGCATCGCACAAATCCCACGTGCAACAGTTGCCACTCCGTGATCGATCCGTTGGGATTCACGCTCGAAAACTTCGACGTCATCGGCGGATGGCGAACGACCGATGAAGCCGGCAAGCCAGTCGACGCCTCCGGGACCACGGCGAGCGGCGCGAAGATCGAAGGCCTGGCTGGCCTGCGCAAGATGCTGCTCGACGATCCGGAGCAATTCCCAAGAACAGTGAGCGAGAAGTTGCTGGCTTACGCGCTCGGCCGGCGGATCGAGTATTATGACCGCCCGACGGTGCGCAAGATCGTTCGCGACGCCGCCGCAAATCAATACCGCTGGTCTTCGATTGTTTTGGGAATTGTCCAAAGCCCGGCGTTTCAAATGCGCGCCCCGCAGTCGGCGGAGTGAAAGGGATCGTTTTAAATCCTGGGGTTGAGATGGCTGCCGCACTAAATCCTGGTATCGGGCCTATTTGGCCGATCAGCGTGGAGGCGTACCATGAGATGGCGGAAAAGGGCATTCTTCGCTCAGGCGATCGAGTTGAGCTATTGGAAGGAATAATTGTAGAAAAACCCCTAGTGAACCCGCCGCATCGCATTTCTACTCATATCTCTCGCCAGGCGCTGGAGCGCGTCGTCCCCGACGGCTGGTACGTGGATAGCCAGATGCCGATAACGCTCTCCAGAAGCGAGCTCGAACCCGATGTCTCGGTGGTTCGGCGATACGCGCAAATTACGCCGACCGCCGTCCCGGCCCCGCGGAAGTCGGGCTGGTTATGGAAATCGCCGATACCTCGCTTGAGCGGGACAGCATCCGCAACAAGCGCATCTACGCCGCGGCCGGCATTCCTTACGATTGGCTGCTCAACCTGAAGACCCGGTCACTCGAGGTCTACTCCGTTCCGCAAGGCAATGAGTATACGCGGCGTGGGTTCACGGACCTGAGCAGACGGTGGACGTGG
>DASQJB010000107.1:0-4059 GCA_035631295.1 Bryobacteraceae bacterium
GCACGCGGGCCTGTCCCCTGTCAATCGCCCGCAAAGCATCTGCACGCGATATCGTCAGTCTCGAAATCCCGCCCAGATCTTCGCGTGCAACGGTGATGTCCTTCTCCGTTCCGGGCGCGAGAAAGCCCTGCGAGGCTCCGGTCAGCCGGAACGGGTTCTCCTCGAATCCCATCTTGAACAAGTCGTCGTCGACGCCTCTGAGAATCATCATTGCGCCGGGGTGCTGATATGCCGCCTCTTCCATTCCGCGAAACGCCAAGCGCATTCTCGAAGTGCCTTCCAGGTACCATGCCGTGCCGTTCCTGATGGCGGGCAAAGCATTGGCCAGATACAGCGTCAGGCATCCGGCCACGGCGGCCCTCCTGAGCCATCCCGCCCGCCACGCGGACACGATGGCCCAGCCTCCGAGCCACGCCAAGCCCGCCAGCGGCGTCGCCAAATAGTACTCGGTGATGTGATTGGGCAGCAGAAGCACCGGCGCCAGCCAGAGCAGAAACCATCCGACGCAGAATAACGCAGCGCCGAATTCTGGAGAGGCGCGCCGCCGCAACCGCCACAGCGCGAAAGTCGCCAGCGCGAGCAGAAGCACTTTTCTCGACGCGTAATGCTCCGGCCCGACGGCCATCCGCAAATACGTCGCGAGCGTCACGGGCAGCCGTGAATCCACAGAGATGCGATAAATTTCGGTCGGCAGCTTGGGAACGAACAAGGCATGGATTACGGTGAACGCAATCGCGGGAATCCATAGAAAAAAGACGCCGCGCTCGTCCTTTTTCGTGATGTCGCGCCGCGCTACGGCCCATGTATAGAGCGCCGCCACGGCGGGATACATCACCACGCTTTCTTGGGCGCCGAAGCCGAGAATGTAAAAAGCCCACTCGGCCGCATGCCATACCGGCGCCCGTGTATCCAGCCATCGAGTTCGCGAATAAAGCGCGGCCAGCGCAAAAAAGGCGCACAAAACCACTTCGTAGATGGCCGCCCAGGCGAGCGGAGACACCATCGCCTTGCTCACTGTCCAGAGCAAAGCCGCCAGCAATCCGGCGGTGCGCGATCCCGTTATCTTCGCGCCGATTGACGCTCCTAGCCCCAAGGCGACAAACCATGTCAGCAAAATCGCGACATGAAACGGAGCGGCCGCGACTCCGAAGAGGGAATAGAGCGTCAGGTAAAACAGGCGATCGCTCAACACCCGGACGGTGCCTTGCGCGATGGGATGGCACAACGCGTAGCCGAGGGTGGGAAGATCGTGAACGGTCGAGGCCAGCCACAACAGGCTGAAATCGTCAGTGTTAAACCAAGTGAATAAAACGCGCCAGAACAGCGCTAGGCAGACGATTGGCGCCAAGGAATAATAGAGAATCCGCTTCATTTGAGGGACGGCAAGCCGTACGCAGGCTCGACCCCGCCCTCACGGGCGGGGCTGAAAACCGTCAGGCCGTTCGGTGCAGCATCTCGGGACGGACTACGGGCGGACTCCATTTTGAGACTCTATTTCGGTTCGAGGGCGATCGATACGGATATAAGCGCAAGCTCGCGCTGGTCATCGGCCGAGGGCGCTATCCCTTTATCGGAGCTGAATTGGACCATGATCGCATCGCTTTTCAGCGCAGCGGCGGGAATATCGCGCGCGTAAACATAGTTGCCTGGCTTCGAATAGGTTTCCGGCGCGAGCGGCATGCCGTTAAGGGCCGCGTTCAAAGTCACCGGCCCGAATTTGTCGACGATCGTGCCGGGCACATTCAGATGAAAGCTCAGCTTAGCGCCGTTGTCCGCCGCGCCCGCCGGAGGCTTCAGCGCCACTTCGAACTGCTTTGCGGTCCAGCGCCACGCGCCCGCTTCCAATCCATAAAAGCCTCGCACGAGCTGCGTCGATGCGGCGGGATCGCTCACGCTCACCACGCTCAGCAGTGTTCCGCTTGGCTCTTGTACAAGCGCTTGCGCATCATGCGTCGTCCGCTTGCATCCCGTCAGGGCAACTACAACAAGAACCGCGCTGCGAAGCCAGTTTCTCAATCCCCGCATCTTTCCACCTCAATCAAACAACTATAAAACGTGGGGCCTCCGCCCATATCCGTCAACCGGTCCGATGTCAGCGCATTGGCATTGCGGCCTTCGCCCGAGCGCTTGGCCCATCGCACGGATGGCGCTCGCGCCACTCCCGGACGAACGGCCGTGGTGATCTCCGCGCGCAACATCAGGGCGCCTCGATCGTTGAAAGCGCGGACGGGATCGCCCGCCGCGATCCCGCGCAGCGTGGCGTCCTCCGGATGAATCCACAGCACCGAGGTCTGGTCATCCACGCCCGCGCGATTCCCGAAAGTGGAGTTCATGCTGTCGTCGTTCTTCGACGAGATCAGCTCCAGCGGATACTTCCGGCTCAGCGCCTGGTCGCCCAGTCGCGACTCCCGCGGCGGCTTATAATCCAAGCTTTCCGCGCCGAATTCGAATTTTCCGGAGGGGGTACCGAAACCCTCCGCAAAAGGCAGGAACGGCTCTCCGTTCGCGGACACATTCAATCGAACCCAGCGCTCGCGATCGAGCCGCTCCAGCGTGATTCCATCGAGGAACGGGTGCCCGCTCGCCAACAGCGTCCGGATCATCTCGTCCTCGGAATCCTGAAAACAAGACTCCTCGAACCCCATGCGCTCCGCTAGAGCACGAAATATTTCTACGTTGGATCTCGCTTCACCGGCGCCCGGAACCGCGGCGCGAGCCAGTTGCAGATAGTAGTGGCCATAGGCCAGGTAAAGGTCGGTATGTTCCAAGAACGTCGTGACCGGCAGGACAATATCGGCATAATCGGCGGTGTCGGTTTGGAACTGTTCCAAAACCACGGTGAACAGATCTTTCCGCCGAAGCCCGCGCAGCACTAGGTTCTGATTCGGGGCTATGGCGGCGGGGTTGGAGTTATAAACCACGATCGCCTTCAACGGCGGCGAATCGAGCTGCGTCAAAGCTTTTCCGAGCTCAGACATGTTCACGATCCGCGCCTCTCTCCGCAAGGGAGACTTGATCTGAAGGTCGGGCATCTCCAGGGACCGGCGATCGAAGTGGAAGGCTTGCGAAACGGACATTTGCAGTCCGCCGCCGGTCTCGCGCCAAGATCCTGTCAGAGCCGGAAGCGCCGTGATCGCCCGCACAGCCGCTCCCCCATGTTCGGAGCGCTGCACTCCATAGTTCAGGCGGATAGCGGAGGGACGCGTCGTGGCGTATTCGCGCGCCAGTTGGACGATGTCGTCTTTTTCTAATCCCGTCAGCGCCGCGGCTCGCGTGGGGTCGTACGCGCGCGCCAGCTCGCGAAAGGCCTCAAATCCGTGCGTGTGGTTCGCCACAAAATCCGTGTCGTAAAGTTTCTCCGCGACGATCACGTGGGCCATGCCGAGCGCCAAAGCGAGGTCACTGCCGGGATAGATCGCGAAATGGCGGTCCGCCAGCGCTGCGGTTCGCGTGCGAATCGGATCGACGGCGTACAGCCTGGCCCCTTGACGCCGAGCCTCCACAATGAAAGGCCACAAGTGAATGTTGGTCCCATGGATGTTGGCGCCCCAGGCGAGGATCAGCTTGGAGCAGCTAAACTGCTCCGGCTCGGTGCCATAGCGCGCACCCAGCGAGGCCGTCAGCGCGGCGCCGCCGGTTGTCGAACAAATCGTGCGATCCAGGCGCGACGCGCCCATGCGGTGGAAAAAACGCCGGTCCATTCCCGAGCCGTTCAGCAGCCCCATTGTCCCCGCGTAGCTGTACGGAAGAATCGACTCCGGTCCGATCTCGCGGGAGATAGCTGCAAGCTTTTCGGCTATCGTATCCAGCGCTTCGTCCCAAGAGATCCGATGAAATTCGCCGGAGCCTTTCTCTCCGACGCGTTTTTGTGGGTAGAGCAAGCGCTCCGGTGAATACTCGCGCTCCAGGTATTGCGCCACTTTCCCGCAGAGGAATCCCCGCGTCACCGGATGATGAGGATCGCCGCGAAGCTTCGCTGCGCGCCCGTCTTCGACGTGCACCAGCATTGCGCACGTATCCGGGCAATCGAGAGCGCACACCGAGCGGCGGACTTCCATA
>DASQJB010000108.1:0-3517 GCA_035631295.1 Bryobacteraceae bacterium
CATCGCGTCCAGCAGCGGCAAAGCTACGGCAGCGCCCATTCCTCGGAGGATTGTGCGGCGCGGGATGGATTTCTTGGTAAGGAACATTCCTTTTCCCCTCTTACTGTACTCTCTTTAGGCCACGGCGGTTGGGAGCTGCGCTATTCTCGGCGATGCCAGCGTCGCCGGGCGCCTTCATGCGCCTCCGGAAAGGTTCGCTCCGGACGATTCCCACGATCAAATTCTTCAACCGGTAGCCGTCCGATTCCCGCACAACACGGCGGACAATCGGCATATCGGCGTAGGTAAGGCCTCGGCCGAGCGCATAGATCATCAACTTCTGCGTGAGCGTCTGAACAAAAACGTCCGAGCGCGAAAGGATCGCGTTCCGCAACTCCACGACTCCATCGATTCGAGTCTCATCCGGCAGCACGTCCGCGGTATTCAGCGGAAGGCCGCCTTCGTTCGTCGTGCGCCAGGAGCCGACCACATCGAAGTTCTCCATCGCGAATCCGATCGGGTCCATGGTGCGGTGGCAGGCGAAACACGCCGGGTTTTGGCGGTGCAACTCCATCTGCTCGCGCATCGTGCGCGGGGCAGAGCCCGGCTCGGTCTCTTTGAGAGCAGGAACATTAGGCGGGGGCGGGGGCGGAGGTGAGCCCAGGAGGTTCTCCAGCACCCACTTCCCGCGGAGCACCGGAGAGGTGGCATTGGCGTGAGAGGTTACCAGCAGAATCGCTCCTTTGCCCAGCAAGCCGCGGCGCGCTTCGTCGTTCAACGTAATGCGTCGAAATTCGCTGCCGACGACATTGGGAATTCCGTAGTGCTTCGCGAGGCGCTCGTTTACGAAAGTGTAGTCGGCGTTCAGCAGATCCAGAGCACTACGGTTCTCATGAACCATGCTTTCAAAAAAGAGTTCCGCCTCCTTACGAAAGGCTTGGCGAAGATTGTCGTCAAAGTCGGGGAAGGTTGCGTTGTCGGGAACGATGCCGCGCAGGTTGCGGAGCAGCAGCCACTGTCCGGCGAAGTTTCCAACCAGAGCCTGCGAGCGCGGGTCGGCAAGCATGCGGTTCACTTGGGCCGCCAACACATCGGTTTGACTCAGGCGTCCTTCACCCGCCACACGCAGGAGTTCCTCATCCGGGATACTGCTCCACAAAAAGAAGGAAAGCCGGGATGCAAGCTCGTACTCGCTGAGTGGATAGGTGACGCCGGGAGCCAGTTTGGCCGGCTCAACCTCCGGCCGAAACACGAAAGAAGGGCTCGCCAGGATGCGACGCAACCCGAACTCGATCCCGGCTTCGAACGTCTTGCCCTTGCGTTCGGAATCGTAGAAATCGAGCACTTCGTGGATTTCGGAGGCGGTAGCGGGACGGCGGTACGCGCGGGTTGCGAGCCGGGTTAGGATTTGCCGCGCGCACGCGAGTTGCTCGCCTTCAGCCTTGGGGCGGCAGGAGAAGACCCTAGGGCTGGGTGGCTGATCGCTGGCTTGGGCGTGAAAAGGACCCAGGACTGTGATCGACTGCACATGAGGCGCGCCTTCGGCATCGTAAGGATTAAAATCGCGCTCAAAGCGCTGGAGCCGGATGGTCGCCATGCGGGGCGAGACTTCGTCAAGGAACGCCGCCGTGACATCACGCTCGCCGGCTTTGATAAAGCGGCGGACGCGGAGGCGTTCGGCTTCGAGTCGGTCCGAAGTTGCCGACGGGTTCGCCTGCAAGGGAAGCAGATCTTTCTCTCCACCTATTTCCGCAAGATGAATGCGTTCGCCGTCCAGGGCGATCTCAAGGGAGTGCGGCTGTTCGAGGCCTCGAATCGCGCTTAGGTTTGTTCGATAGAGACGAACTTGCAGCTCATATTCGCCATCGGCGGGGAAAATATGACGGGCGCGCATTCCGCCGACTGTACCAAGGGGCAGGTCTTCCAGATGTTGATCCTGCGAAAGGTCTTGGGGAACGGTGTACGTGTCGCTGCCGGGTGGAACCGCGGAGTCGCCCACGGCCAACGCGCTGATCTTCCGTGCGGCGTTCAAATACGCTTGCAAAAGGGCGGGGGAATTACCGAGGACCTCGGCGACATTATCAAATCCATATGCCGCGTTGTCGGGCGGCAGGAGGGATGAAACGTCGACATGAAGGCCAAGCAAATCGCGGATGGAATTCGCATACTCGGCGCGATTCAAGCGATGTAGAAGTGGAGCGCCGGGGGTGAACGTGGCGCTAGCGGCGTCCAGCCGGGTGATCAGATCCCGGAGAAGACCGGAATACGTTGCGGCCTCTGGGCGAGGGTTCCCTGCGGGAGGCATTGCGCCGAGTTGTAGCTTTTTCACAACCTTCTCCCAGGTCTCGGGATCCGCTGAGACGTCAAGCGGCTTTCCTTCGAGCGATAATCCTGCCGTCCTGGCTCGGTTGTTGTGGCAACCAGTGCAGTATTTGTTGATGGTGGTCTGCTGCCAGGAAGACGCCGCTACTCCTTGCGGCCCAGTTACCTGAGCATTTAAGAGGGTCGTGATGGCGAAACCTGCGCCGATCAAGACAAGCTCGGCCACTATGCCGGAGGCGAGGGTTTTATTGGGTCTCATCCTTTGCGGCGAAACCGAACTCTTCTACGTTTAACCCACGATCCAGGCCGAGTCAAGCGTCCTCTCCGCGCAGTGTTGTTAGCATGCACCCTGTCCGGTTCGAGTGAAACGTGATCCGCTTCGGCGCAAGAAAATCCTGACCGACAAAGACTCCCGAGATCCAGAGGCCGAGAAGCACCTCCGTACACTTGCGTCGAGTCTCATTTCAGTTTGTCCTCAGCGCCCCGCGAAATCGTTCCGTATCACCGTGCCGCCCTTCATCACAAAGTGCACGCGCTCCATTTCGGAGACATCAGCCAGCGGATTTCCCAAAACCGCGATGATGTCGGCGAACTTGCCTTTCTCGACAGTCCCGATGTCCTTTTCGATCCCGTAATTCAGCATGTGAGCAGCGTTGAGGTACGCGGTTTGCAGCGCCTGGGTCGGCGTCAATCCCCATTTCGCGTAATAGGCGAATTGATTGGCTTGCTTACCGTGCGGGATCACGGCCGAAGTAGCACCGCTACCAAACACGATAGGAACGCCCGCGGCTACCGCGCGCCGGACGGCTTGCTCGGCAAGCTTCATGCGCGAGTTGCGTCCGCCGGTCGCTTCCAGGTCTCCTTTTTCCAATGAAATCAGATCATCGAGTGTGGCTTCAAGCGGGAGCTTTTTTTGCAGCATGACCTTGATCCCATCCTGATCGAGTTCGAGGAGGTGGTTGGGAGCGTCCACGCCGGCATTGATGCAACTAGCCATGCCTTCGCCGCCATAGGTGTGGCACGCGACCTTAAGGCCCAGCCGGTGCGCTTCGTCTACGATGGCCTGCACTTCCTCAAACGTCAGAGAAGGGGAATTGACCAGCGTTGCGTCGGGAGTCCACATGTGCATCGTCCCAGCGAAATCCTGCGTGGTGTAGATTTTCACCCAGTCCACGCCGTGCAGCTTCGCTTCCCGCACCGCCGCTCTGGCGAGCCA
>DASQJB010000109.1:0-19001 GCA_035631295.1 Bryobacteraceae bacterium
TGGCGACTAGCTAGCCGGCGCGACGGAGGGAGGAGATAGACTTATCCTTCTGCTCGAGAATCTCGTCCTCCTCGACCGTCATGCGAGGGAGGGCTTCCCGGATCAATCCTTCCTCAGCAAGCCGCGCGATCATCGCTGCGCGTGAAGTGACGCCTAGCTTGGCGAAAATGCGGCGCAGATGCGTGCACACAGTCCACGAGCTGATGTTCAGGACGCCGGCAATGGCCTTGTTGGGATGCCCCTTGGCCACCATCCGGACGATTTCCTGCTCGCGGGGGCTCAGAACCGCCGCTCCCCGCGCCAGTTTGGGAAGGCGCACCAGCAAATAGCGCACGCCGCCGACCTCGGCGTCGAAGACAATTTCCTCGCCCTGAGGCTCGCGCCCGTCTCCAGCAACGGGGCGGCCGCCAGCTCGGCTCACAAGCTCATTCAATAGAGCTTCGGTATCGTCAAGGATGCTGCCTGGCGCGCGAACCTGGGGATCCTTGGTCATCGGTTGAGTAGCCAAGATCACACCTCCGATTCACTGAAAATCTGACTGAAATCCCGCGCGATTATTTTTTTTGGAAGAATTGGGCGGTTAGTTTTGGGCCCTCTATTTTCAATCCTGCCGGCGGGACGGCAGCCGTTCCCTCGAAAATCATATCACGCTCTTGTGCCCGACCTAGTCCCTTCTTTGCGCTACATTGCGCTACATGCGAACGGCCGGAACTGGGATCGGACCGGGTGTATTTACCGGTTATCCCGTACGGATCGTCCGGTAGCCGCTAGCAACGCGTAGGATTAACGGAGACTTGAACGCGCCGATTTAGCATCCTTTCTCGCGGTGTATCGCCGGGCCAGGCGCCCGACGCCACCAGCTCCCTGTGGGTCGGCTTCTTGGACGGCTTCCACACCCCCGTTGTCTGGTGGTCTTTCACCCGTGCCTGGTAGCCTAGCAACTTTTTCCAGATCCGGCTAAGGAAGAAGTCGGCTCGGTTATTGCTGGTTTTCTCTGACTCCTTCCATTCGCTCCCCCAATCGACGTACCCGTTCACCCCTATGTCTACGCAGGCCCCGCGAGCGAATATCTTCTTAATCTCGTCGACAATCTCGTTCACCGCCTCATCGTGCTTTTTGAGCACTTCACCGGTTGGCTTTTCCTTCAGAATGGGCCTATCCGCATTCCAACCAAATCCAGACACCCGAACCTCGAAGCTGCCGTCTACGGAGCGATGGAGCTCAACCCAATCTTGCGTCTTCCACTTCCCAGTCTCATATTCAGAATCCAGAAGTTCGAGCTCTTCAAGCTCATCCTCATACTTAAATTCGCTAGCAAATGCCATATCGTCCTCCCGCGCAGACGGATCGGTACTGGGCTCATACCCGTGGCGCTTCGAACTTATCTTCGATCTGCTTCCATCTCCGCCTATGCACGCGCCTTGATCGTTGGCCGCTTTCGATGGCGGCGCCCGAAGATAAATTACCCTCGGCCCAGGCGTTCCACAAGTCGCTACTGAGGGGGAGCGTTTCCAGGGTCGATTATTTGGGGTACCACAGGTTGGTTTCCCTAAAAAATGTCACTTGGCGGCAGCTATCGAACCGCTTATTCTGCTGGAGTCGGTATCCGGAAGGAGGCAGCAACATGGCGACCACTTACGAAGGCGAATTGGAGCTGGAATTCGAAGAAGAGCTGGAGGGATTGGGAGAGCATCCCGAAACGGCGCATGAATTCGAGCACCCCGAATTGGCGCACGAATTCGAGCATCCTGAACTGGCCCATGAATTCGAGAGTCCCGAGCTGGCCCACGAATTCGAGCATCTCGAAACCGCTCATGAGTTCGAGCACCCCGAACTAGCGCACGAATTCGAGCATCCCGAAATGACGCATGAATTCGAGCACCCGGAGCTAACGCACGAGTTCGAAAGCGGGGAGCAGTTTTTCGGGAAAATCGCTCGCAGCGTCGGCCGTTTTGTCAAGCGCAGGCTGCCGGATCTTCGCGGGCTTATGCGCCTCGCCGTTCCGCTCGTGAGCACCGCGATCGGCGGCCCGTTCGGCGCGATCGCCGGCCGCGTCGCCTCCTCGGCGCTGGGAGAGGGCGAACTGGAGTTCGAAGGGGAACATCCCGAATCGACGCATGAATTCGAGGCGGAACTCGAGATGGAGATGCAGCACGAGGCCTCCCATGAAGTTGCTCAGGAGATCGCACAGCACGAGATGACGCAACATGAAGCGCTGGCGGAGATGCTTGCGGAAGCCGCCTCCCATGAGCAACACGAGGCGCAGGCCGAGGCGATGGTCGGGGCTGCGGTGGTGACTGTG
The DNA here is from genome assembly GCA_035631295.1 of Bryobacteraceae bacterium. Classification (GTDB taxonomy): domain Bacteria; phylum Acidobacteriota; class Terriglobia; order Bryobacterales; family Bryobacteraceae; genus Palsa-187. The sequence continues at coordinate 2,303 of DASQJB010000109.1, forward strand.
CTCTCGCCGAGGGACCGGCGGGCGTTGCGGAACTTGCTTCCGTATCTAGTGCGCGGCGCAGCCGTGCTGACGCGGCTCTTGCGGAGACGAAGGGCCACGCGGCCGGCCGTGCGCGCCGTTCCCACGATCATGCGTAGGACCGTGCGCCAACTGAAGCGCCAGGCAGCGGCGGGACAACCCGTCACCCGCAGGGCCGCGGCCAAGGCGGCGGCGGTGCAAACTCGGCGCGTGCTGACCAATCCGAACGCCTGCGCGGCGGCCATCCGGCAGAACGTTCGGGCATCGAGCCGGCTGCGCACGGCGGGCGCGGGTATTCGTGGTTGAGCCGCGCGTACGCGCGGCTTGCGCAACGAAAGGAGGAATCGATGAGCGCCGCAGTGTTGGAGTATGAACTGGGCACCCAAGGGATGGCCCACGAAGGCGAACTGGAGAGCGAGCAGTTCTTTGGAGCGCTGTCGAACCTGGCCCGGCGTGGGGCCGGCTGGTTGACTGCCGCGGGTTCACCGCAAAGGCGTTTCGCGCTCTGGGCCGCGCGCCAGGCGCTGAGCCGGGGCCTTCCGCCTTTAAGACGCTACGTGGGCGGCATAGGCGGCGGGTTTCTGCCTCAGCAGGAATACGAGGCGGAGCTGGATCGGGAGCTCGAGATTAGTCCCATTCGCAGGATTTACCCGGACGCCATGATGGAGCACCTGGGGCATGCGGCTGCGGAAACGCATAGCGAGGCAGAAGCTGAAGCGCTCGCAGGAGCGATGATCCCCCTGGCGGCGCGGTCGGTTCCCGCCGCCGCCCCGGTGATCCTGCGCGCGGCTCCGGGACTCGTGTGTGCGCTATCGGGCGTGGTCCAAACGCTGCGGCGAAATCCCAGCACGCGGCCATTAGTTCGAGTGACGCCCGCGATAGTGAAGGGAACGGCTGTCAGTCTGGCCCGGCAAGCCGCGGCCGGAGCGCCGGTTTCGCCGCAGGCCGCGGTAAAAACGCTGGCGCGTCAGACGGCCCAGGTTCTGGGCAGTCCATCGCAAGCCTCGCAAGCCTTCCGCCGCTCGCAGAAGCTTGACCGGGTTTTCCACCGGACAGGCGCCAAGGCCATTGGTTGTCCAACCTGTGGTTGCCGTGCGGCCGCGAGGTGACCGGCCGTGGCTGCTCTGGCTGACAGTTTCGCAGGGATTGGCACAACCGCGCCGCGGCCCGAGACTGCGCCCTCCGCGCCTGCATCCGACGGCGCGCCAGGAGTGCTGACGCCGTGGCTGTGCGCGCAATCCCTGAATGTCAGCCGGCACGAGGCAGCCCTTCGGCCATTTCGCCGGGAGGAATTCGGCAAAGACTCGGTGGCGCCTTCCGAAGGTCACATTCAAGCGGCAAACAAGCTGATAACTCTGTTACGGCGCGGTTTGGCGAGGATGACGAAACAAGTCGGCCAGGCGGTGACAGCCGCGGCCGCATCGCCCGCGACTCCCCGATTGCAGGAGGCCCTGCAGCGCAAGGAACGCGCGCATAACTGGGTCCAGGCCGTAGAGCGCATTTGGGATTTCTACTTCGAGCTGTTCGGCCAGAGGCAGGGACAGTATGCGGAGTGGCTGCTGTCCTGCGACCGAATTGCTTTGGATTGTTACCAAGCGGCCTACACCGGTTTGGGTACGGCGCGATCCATTCCGGCTCCGCCGCCATTTTGCTACATGCGGACGGGCTTCGGCCCGGCGACCTACCGGCGCGGAATTCCTTTGAGCCGGCTGGGGAAGCAGATGAATCCGTTCCCTTTGGTGCAGTTGCCATATCATCGCCTGGTGAATCCCTGGACTTTGGGCGCGGTGCTGCACGAGGTCAGCCATAACTTGCAGAGCGACCTTGGACTGAGCCGCGAGATTCCGCGGCGCGTGGCGCTGCGTCTGCTGCGTTCGGGCTGCGGGCGCTCCGCGGCGGCGGTATGGGCGCGTTGGAATCGCGAAATGTTCGCGGATATGAGCGGGCTGCTGCTAGGCGGGCCGGGTGTGGTGGCGTCGTTGATGGACGTGATTGGGCGGGGCCCGGGCACGGTCCTGTCTTTTAACCCGCACGGCGTGCATCCGACCCCCTATTTCAGAATGCTGATCAATCTGGAATTGTTGCGGCGGATGGGGTTTGCCCGGGAAGCCGGGCAGTATCGCCGCACCTGGACGCAAATTTATCCCCGGCCGGAGTCGGGGAGCATCCCTGAGAGTATGTTGAAGTCCTTTACACAGGCGAATGCGCTGGCGGTGGATGAGATGTGCTTTCAGCCGTATCCGTCGCTGGGTAACAAGAGCCTGGCGCAAGTGATACGCTTCCAGCCGAAAGAGCAGAAAATGATTGAGGAGGCCGCGCAGAGGCTGGCCGCCGGCGTTGATCCGGGCATTATCCCGGCGCGTTTCCTGATCGGGGCCATCCGTCTGGCCCTGGACCGGCGCCTGGCGGCGCCGGAGGTTCTGGCCAAGAATTTCTACCTGGAATTGGCGCGGAGGTAAAGCATGGCGATCGAGAAGACATTCCGGATGCTCCAGGTTGAATTGGGAAAATTGCGTGAAGCTCTGGAGGCCTTGAGCACTACAGTTGATGAGGATCGTCCCGTGCCGAACGCCATCGCCGTGACGGCCAGGCTGGGCGATTCCGTGCTCGCGGTTCGCGGCGCCATCGAGGAGGCGCGGGCGGCCGTCGTCCAGGCAGTGCAGGCAGCGATGCATCCCATAGACACGGAGCGCGCGAGACGCGCCCTCGCCGCCTGCCAGGAACAGTTTCATCGTTTCGCGAGCCAGTTTGTTTCCGATTTGACCTCATACGAGAGCATCGAGGATCTTATGAGCGTCGCCCGCGAGCGTGGCCGCCATTGGGAACGCTGGGTGAGCGTGGTGCGGCAGGGCCTGGATCAATGCAGGGTTTTGGCAGATCAAGTTCGGGACGCGCTTTTCCTGTGCTGGCAGGAGCTGGCGGAAAGGCTCGGTACGGGATCGGTCTCCGTTCAGAATACGACCATCGGACAGCAGATCACGGTGCCGGAGCACGAGTTTAGCGACAGCGAGACTGGGGAATTCGCGCGCCGCGGCATTCCCTGAACGATGGAACGGCTCGGGCAGCGCCTGGCCCGGACTGGGTTAGAGATTTTGGCGCGCCGGGCGCATAGAAGAGGAAGAGACGCCGGAAGGAGAAGTGGAAGGAGAGCAAGTATGGCCCTTACAATTACGGATTGCAGAGCAACCACGACGTCGATTACGATTGTCTTCTCTGAAGACGTCCAGAACGGGGTGAGCACCGACCCGAACAGCGCCAATAACGCCGCCGACTACACGATCTTCGATTCTAATTCGTCCGTCTTCTCGACGCCTGGGCATCCGAGCAGCGCTCAAGTGAGTTTTGCGAATCCAGCGCAAGTCGACCTTACTCTTCCTACGAGCAGTCTCCAGGAGGGCGATTCGGTAGTCATCGTTCTTAAGAATATTGGAACGGCGGCCAACCCTGGGACCTCCGGTTTGGCCGAGGACCCGCTGATCGTGGCCGTGACCGTGCCCGGCGGCGGCGGCACGGCAGGGCGGATTACGCGGGATGTGGAGGATGCGATTGCGTATCCGATTCTTACGGAGCAAGTGGGCGCGCAGCCCACCGCTCCCATGACAGGCATGCCCGGCCCCGGAGCCGGGTCGATCGGACAAATTGCATCCAAGGCTGTGACCGATGTTCTAGGTTGGAGAGCCAATCCGTCGGACCCCAAGGGCTTTGTGGGCGCATTGACGCAAGCTTTCACGCTCACCGAGGTCGAAGGGCACACGGAAGCCACATGGGTTCCACGCACCTATGCCGTTCAAACCGATCTCGGCGGCGGCATCACCGGCGCACAGGCGAGTTTGTACACACGGGCCAAGGAGGCCCTGGACAGCAGTCTGCCGTTGCTCGACGGGCTCTACGCCTTGGATCCCGAAGCAGATCCTGAATACGTCAAAGCGCTGCGTGAGATGGCAAGAAGCCAGATGACCGAGATTGTGAAGGAGCTGGGAACGGCAGGCGGGCCTTCCGTACTGCGCGTCGACACTTATTTCCAGATTCTGCTGGGTCAGAACTCCCAGACTCCTCCGCCGCTCACGTTTGAACCGGATCTAGTCCGGGGCACTCTAGGATCCGTCCGGGACACCTACGGGATTTTCTTTTTAAATAACCCATTCTCCAACTCCGTCGGGGATGAGCAGGATATCACCAATTTCCGCGTGATCTCCGACTACATGACTTCGCTGCTCCAGAGCTGGACCAGCAACCGGCAGTTCTTTGTAGTCGGGCCGTCCACTCAGCAAGCCTTCTTCGGCACGCAGCTTGTGCTGATTTCGCGCCAGTTTTCGGTCATCGCGGATACAGTAAACGAGGTCCGCTTCGTGCTCGATTCCGTTTTTATCGGAGCCTCGGAGCGCCAAACCTTGCTCCTTACCTTCCCCGCCAACACGAACACGCCTCCCATGTTCCTGGAAGACATCCTGAACGAGGTTGTCAGTTTTGTGAGCGACGAAGGCCCGCGTTTGATGCGCGACGGCGGCAGAATTGCGGTTACGAACAATATCCTCCCCGTGGTGGGCACGCTACAGAATCTGGTGGAGCTGGCCCACGATCCTCTCAATATCAATCAATTGCCGGACGGCTTTAGGACGGTTCGCGTCCGGAACGCCCTGGACGATCTCGCTGACCAGTTACAGACCTTGTTCAATCTCTCGCAACAGGTGGGTCAGCAGATTCCCACACCCGAAGAGGGAGGGCCTTTACAGGTTTTCAACGTGGTTCCAGACACGGTTTCTCGCAATCCCACCAGCGGCGTAATCACCCCCAAGAGTGTGCTGATTGCGGGCTCCGGCTTCGTCCAGGGCGTCAAAGTCAGCTTCAAGCCAACAGCGGGCACGGCAACTGGGCGGGCAGCGAGTGTGCACGTCGTAAGCCCGAATCTACTAACGCTTACTCCTACGTTCAGCGCGACTGCCACGTTTGACGTAGTTGTTACGAACCCTGGCAGACCTGACGTTACGCTGCCCAGGGGCATTACCGTTCAATAGCGTTCGATCCCCGGCGAGGAGATTCACCCATGGCAACAGAGAGAGAATATCAAAGCCTATTTGACCGCATAGCGGCCTTACGGGACACGGTAACCAGCCGGCTGGCATCCGACCTGATCTCCAACCCGCAGCTCGCCGACGCGCTCACCAAGCAGATTGACGACATGCTGCAGTCGGTGGTCAGCGCCGACGCCAAGACGCCTCCGCCGCCCGATAAAGGGCTGGGCGCGTTGGCCGGCGTCGGCCCCGAAGCCGCCGCCGAGCTCGGCACCGCGCGCATTCCTCCGGGAGTCGAGGCTTACGACGAAACCATCACGTCGGAGCGGATCATCGCGGTGGGCGATGTGTATTACATCTACCAGCACGAGACGATTGGCGTGTTCCGCGTGGTGCAAAAACTCCAGGAGCTGTTCCGGGCGGGCACGGTGCGGCTGTCGGGCGGAGCGGGCGCGTTTGCGCTGTATCAATTCGACCGGCGGGAGGTGCTGCGTTACACGCAGCGGGACCGCCTGGCCGCTTACCGCCGCATCTTCAACTACGGCAGCTCGCAAGTCCCCGCGGGATCGCGTCCCAACACGGACTTTCACAAGCTGTTTGCGCATTTCATCCACCAGGTGACGCTGTTCTGGCGGGACAAGCGCATCTCCGACGTGATCCGCGAGCGGGCCTACGATCCCAGTTTCGGCTCCATCGCGATTGTCCGGCGCGCAGGATTGGATCTGCGCAATAACCTGAAGTGGTTGTCCTTCGGCCATCTCAACGTACTGCGCGTGGAGGTGATGCAACTGCTGGAAGAAGCATTCAAGATTCTGAATTCAGACGACATCAAGCGACTGTTTGGCGCGGATAACGCCTGGGACGTGGTGGAAGAAGTCCTGATCCGCTACTTTAACGAGCGGCTGGTCACCTCCCCGCGCCAGCGCATGGGCGTCACCGGGCGCGAAATCCTGCGTTGGCTGGGGCAGGACCACATTCTCAAAACTACGCGCTCCGAGTTCGAGACGTTGCTGCTGGAGATCGCGGAGTACGCCGAAGAATGGCTGACCAGCGCGCAGGCCATGGGACTCGCGGGCCGGCCGGCCGATGCGCGCGTACTGCCCTGGAGTCAGAGCGCGCCACTTACGCCGTCTGGAAACGGGCGGAACGGGCGGACCCCGGGCGTGAGGGCGCAGCGAGCTCCAGCGCGGCCACCCGCGCTCGAGTATGAGCTCAATTATCAATCCGAGTAAACAAGGCAATCGTAGCGGAATCTGTGAGGATGTCTCGCGTGTCATATGCCCGCGAACTCGAGTACGAGAATGCAATCGAGAACGCCCCTTTTTCGCTTGGGCCGTGCTCCTGCGGCTGCACCCGTTGTCTTCGCAGGGAGCGCGGTTCCCTAGAGTGGCCATCGCCGATACGCGAAGCCGAATGGACCTGGCTCCCTGCTAGCGCCGCAAAAAGAGTTCTTGGCGGGCGGAGCGGGCCGGCTCCGACGCCGTCTCCGCCGCCGGTCTCCCGAAGCGGGCAGGTTTTGTCCTTCGCACTAGAGGGCATCGACTCTGGGCGGATGAGGTTCGCCGTTTATGTCCCCGCGAAGGGGGCATCACAACGGTCGGTAGACGTCGTCGTGTACGTTCACGGACGCCCTGAAACCTGTAAGCCAATAGCTAAAGATCCCGAGGATCTGATTAAGAAGGCTCCGTTTAGCTTGGGCAGCGCTTTTGACAAGGCGGGTAGCGACGCGGTGCTGGTCGTGCCCCTTCTCGATGACTGGACAAGGTCGGGCGTGCTGGGCGATCCGTCCAAACTAGAACGCATCGTCGTTGAGGCCCTTAAGACCATCGGCGGGTCAGGGAAGCCCCCGAGCGTGAACAGGCTGATCCTTTCCGGCCACTCCGGGGCATATCGATTTCTGGATGCGGTTGCGAAAAAATTCGGCGCCACGGAGATGAAGCGTGACCCGCTGGCTAAGATCTCTGAGATTTGGGGGTTCGACACATCCTACAGTTGCCCGAGTGACGACTGGAAAAAATGGCTTAAAGCATGGAAAGGTCTTACGCTGCGCCTGTTTTATATAGGAGAAAGCGACAAGACTTCCGCATGCGGCAAAGCGTTTGGCCGGCTGTCCCTTGATCCCGATATCGGCAGGCAGGTCGTCGTTACGCCAGTCGACGACGATCACTGCAAGATGGTCGCAAAGCGGCTTCCCGATCTTTTAGGGCCCCTTAAACCCAGCGGTTCAAATCCGGAATTCGAGGTCGAGCGGGAACAGCTTGGTCCCGTGGTGGCAAGGATTTGCGCCATCTCGGCTGGTATCGCGAACCAAGCACGCTACGCTTTGCGAGGTCTGCCCGGAAACGGGGCCCTCTGGCGCGCGGAAGCCATCAGAAGCCGTGCGGCGGAGCAAGTCAATCGGTTAGGCCGGCAGCTCATCCCGCTATTACGACATTTGCGCAGGGAAGAAGTCGACCTTTTGGCCGTCTGCCTGGGCCGTGTTGAGCATGCCATCGGGCGCGAGACGCTTCCTATGCGAAGATTCAGAGCCGCGGCACGACAGAGACTGTACGCGCGATGAACCCGAATCGATAAGGATATCCCGCATGTCATTCGCTAGCGAACTTGAACGAGAAGAGGAACGCGAGGAGGAGCGCCCGTTCTCGCTTTGGCCGACGGAAGCCGAGCTCTCCGGCGAGTTCGGGCCATCCCGACCCCCTCAAACGGGGCAAAGGGGCGTGCCCGCGCCCACAGTAAACCACGTCGCCAATCCGTTTGATATTCCATTCCGGTGGATCGCCCGCGTTGAAATCCTCCAGAACGGGAAGTCTCAGCGGCTCGCGCCGCACGGATCGGGAGTGTTGATTTCAGACGTTCACGTGCTCACCGCCGCCCACGTGGTGCGTGACGTCCTCAACGATCCCGGCCAGTTTTCGGTGCAGGTCACGATCGCGCTTGATCGGGGGAAGAGTCTCGTTACGCGCACCCTCTCCAAGCGTCCGGACGTTCCAGACGAATTTCTCAGAGGCGATGATGCCTACGATTACGCCATCCTGACGCTCGGCAGCCGGATTGCAGATCTGACCCCCCGCCCGCTGAACGGCGCTAAGTTGTGCTACTGGGGCAGCTCCCAATGCGGTGGCGGAACCACCGCCGTCCCGGTGGAACCGGCCAACCTGGACCGGGAAACCTCCTTCACAGCCGGATATCCGGGGAACCGGGGCGGGACAGACATGTGGGCATTCTCCGGCATGTTGATCGCGCGCCCACAGAGTCCCATTTTGATTTTCACGGGCTCCCTTACCGAGGGGCAGAGTGGATCACCTGCGTGGATTCGACAGGGCGGCACAATCAATCTCGTCGGCGTCGTGGTCTCGCGCGGCAGCGTGAACCGGATCATTCGCCTGTCCTGGGACATGGTCCAGAGGCTGAACGGATGGATGCTGAAGGCGGAAAGGTCGCCGGAGTTCGAATTCAAAGGCGATCAACGGAGGGTCCAAGCAAGCTTTGCGGAGAGCGTCTACGAAGTCATACCTCAGGTCTCGGAAGAGTTCGAAGAGCACGAGCTTCCTCCCAAAGGCCTCGCGCTGCTCGATCACATGCATATTCCCAAAACGCCGGACGCGGCGCATCCCGGAACGTTCGCCGCGGGGACTCTAACAAAACTGACGCGGGACGATCTGAATCCGCTCTTCTATACTCCAGCCGGGCTGTTGATTCTCGATAGCTCGCCAACGGGCTTGCAAAACTGCCTGGATCGCCTGATCGCCAGTGGTTTCGGCGGGTTGCTGGGCTCGGCGACCCAGACCGCTCCCGGCGCCCGCGACATCGCGCACGTCGCCCTGGTCGATCTAACGGGACAGAAGCTCACTGCGCCCGAATTCGCAGGCTGGGGCGCTTCGGTCGATATCTACGGCGCGAGCGTGCCGAAGATTCTCGCGTTGTATGGCGCGTTCCAGCTTCGCTCCGATCTGCGCGATCTCGCCAACCGTACGTCGCCCTCCGATGGCAAGCAGCTCGAGGCCAAGGCGGTGGCGCAGTGGAACGCGAAAGGTTTCAAAGCCGGCCTCCCCGATCTGGCGTGGCTGTTCGATATCCGCAAGTGGACGCCATCCGCCACTCTTGACTTCACCACCGCCGCAAAATCGGCCATCGCTCACATCGATGACAACTGCCTGGCCGGAACGCTGATCGCGAAGGTGAGCATGCCGTATATCGGTTCGCTCGCATGGCAATCCGGTCTGTACCATCCTATGCGGAGCGGCCTGTGGCTGCGGTCGTCCTACTGCGACATGGGTAGCTGGGCGAGTCCCGTAAAAACGCCGTGGGTCCACAACGCGACCGCGCTCTCCGCCGCGGCTTACTTTACGCTGCTTGCGCAAGGACGCCTGGTCGACAATGCATCTTCCGCTGCCATTAAGACCGCCCTCCGGAGCGGCTGCACCACCAGTCTGTTCCCGGCGCTCCCCGTGGTGGCATCCAAATGCGGCATCTATGGCGGCTGGATTCACGACTGCGCCTGGATCCAGGACAGCAGCGTCCGATACGTCGTCGCTGTCCTTTCGAAGCTGTCGACCGCGACGCATCGCAGCTTGTACACGCAACTCTGCGCGCAGCTCGACGCATTGGTCCGCCAGAATAACCAGAGCCCGAAAGCACCCTGCATATAGGGGCACGCCGCATGTCCTACGCCAGCGAACTTGATTTGGAAGAGGAACTCGAGGAGGAATACCCGTTCTCGCTTCCATGGAGAGAAGCCGAGTTCGAGACGCCGGCGGACGCCGGCAAAACTGTAGCAGGGTTCAACAGGTTCAGCGAGGACATAGCGCTCCTGCCAGAAACGGAACGCCGCAAACTCCAAGCGATCCCTCAGGAGATTAAGCAGAGCCTATCTGGAGATCCGGGAAACAAGCCGGTGACGCATGTGCTGATGGTGGGACATGCGGATCGGGATATTGCGCGCGAGAACCGCGAGCCCGGTTTTCTCCAATTCATTAGCGAGCGGCGGGCGCTTGCGGTGTACTTCTATTTGTCTTGCCAGTTGGGTGGGCCCTTAGCGTCCGGGATTCGATGGATCAGAGTGGGACGCGGCGCCAGGGTGTTGGCCGTCCCTAACGCTCGAACGGAGGCAGAGCGCCGGCGCAACCGCCGCGTTTTGATCGTATTGGGAAGAAACGCCGAACTCCCGGTGCTCGAACCGAGTCAAAACCAAGACGCAGGCCTGGCTCAGGCGAGGTTTCGGGGGTTCTTTGAAGCGGCCCTCCAAGGAACCTCGGGCCAGTTCGATCGGCCTTACATCGCGGTGGCACAGGCTAGGGAGATCGCCGAGAGAGTTGTGCGCCGCATTGATCAAAGAATACGCGCCATGCAAGGGTGTCCCGAAGACTTCAGGCAGGATATCGAACCATATCTCAAGGACGCCCTCTCGGGGACTGCTTCGAAATTTAGCGATCCGGAGGCTGTCGTAAACAAAGCGCTCGAAGCTGCGGAGCACGCCCGATATTTTGCTACGGCGCCGCAGATGAAGAAGTTTCAATGGGAGAAAGCCACGCTTCCCCAGTCGATGGATATCGACTGCGACCCTCAGGGAAGGGTTCCAGGTGGGCCCGCCAACCATGTCCTGTGCAGGCAGCATGGCCACATCCTCGACACGGCGGAGAAGAAGGTGATCGCCAAGGATCTGGACGATTACAAGAAGCGGTTTCCGCGTTCCAGATGAGACCCGTATCGATCCGCACGCACTAACGACACGAATGAAAGGATTGTCTATGATGCCCTATGCCAGCGAGTTGGAATTAGAAGAAGAGTTAGAATTCGAGGCGCCGCGTCCGCCAAAAATCAGCATCCGGTACGTAAAGGGCGCCGCGGAGATGGAAGTCGAGCGGTTCGACCCGGCGCCCCCGCGGCCCGGCACGATTCTGTTCACCAGATTCGCATTCGGGAGCCCCACACCGATTGCCGCACATCGAACGCTCGCCGCGAGGGTCGCGAAGGCAGCCGCCAGCCGCATGGCGGCGCTCCCAAGCTTCGTGGGATGCGTGTTCCTGGACGTCGAAGGGCATGAGGATGAGGTCGGCGACCCGGCGCGGTATGGACGTCTGGGAGGGGAGCGAGCCAAAGCCATCGCGGGCCTGATTCTTGCCGCGCTTCGAACGGAAATCGCGAAATTGCCGGCGGGCGACCGCCGCAACGTCGTTTTCACCATCTCTAGCGCGGGACCTGTCCGGCCCATCCGGTCCAACGTGACCGATGAAGGCAGAGCGCTGAATCGCCGCGTCGAGGTTCGAATCAGAACGGGGACGTGTCCTGGGGTGGCTTGAGGGCGCACAGTTGGCCGGTTCCCAAACCAACGCGGTGGCGCAGGCACTCGTGTCGAGGCCTGGCGGAGGCGAAGACTCCCGCAGGCGTCGAGACGAGTCTCGACGCGGCATGCAAGAGTGCGCGCGCCACAAAAATCGTCGCGGCGAGCGGAAATCCTCGCGGTCATGGTGCTAGGTTGCGGGTCCCGCCCAATGGAAGCGGAACGCTCACTTCTTTACGCTCGAGCCAATCGGGGACGCTTTCTCGAGGAGTTGAAGACGTTTCTTCGCTTCCCCTCTGTGAGCGCACAGCCCGCCCACGCGGCGGATGTCAAGCGGTGCGCTCAGTGGCTGGCGGAACATTTGCAGAAAATCGGCTTGACGGTGAAGATTGTCCCGACGGCGCGCCATCCGCTCGTGTTCGCGACTTGGCTCAAGGCTGTGGGACGTCCCACGGTGCTTATTTATGGCCACTACGACGTTCAGCCGCCGGAGCCGCTGCAGGAGTGGCGGTCACCGCCGTTTGAGCCTAACGTCCGCGGAGAGGATTTGTTCGCCCGGGGAGCATGCGACGACAAGGGACAGATGTTCACGCATGTAAAGGCGCTGGAGTCGTTGCTCCGGACTCAGTCCGCGTTGCCAGTGAACGTGAAGTGCCTCTTTGAGGGCGAGGAAGAGATCGGCAGCCCCAACCTACTGCCCTTCGTGGAACGAAATAGGAAAGCGTTGGCGGCGGATGCAGCTGTGGTGTCCGATACCCAAATGCTCGGCCCTGGCCGGCCTGCTATCAGCTACGCCGAACGAGGCACATTGGCGCTGGAGTTGCAAGTGCGCGGTCCGCGGCGCGATCTGCACTCGGGCAACTTTGGCGGAGTGGCGCACAATCCGCTGCAAGCGTTGTGCGAGATGATCAGCCAGCTTCATGGCGAGGATGGGCGCATTGCCATTCCGGGCATTTACGACCGTGTTCGAAAACCCAAAGGCGCCGAGCGCGAATACCTGTCGCAGGCGGGTCCTTCCGACCAGCAAATCCTTCGAAACGCCGGCGTGAAGCGGCCATGGGGCGAACGCGGCTTTACGTTGTATGAACGCCTGACGCTGCGGCCGGCTTTGACTCTCAACGGAATCACCGGCGGGTATCAGGGATCCGGGGGCAAAGGGATCATCCCAGCCCACGCCACGGCCAAACTGAGCTTTCGCCTTGTCCCCGATCAGAAGCCAGAAGACGTAGAAACACTCTTTCGCGAGCATATCGCGAGGATCACTCCAGCCACCGTGACATCCAGCGTCCGAACGGTCTCTCGGGCCAACCCTGCGGTGGTCGATCCGAGACGCCCGGTGATGCGAGCGGCCGCGTCCGCTTACGGAAAGGGATTTGGCGCGGCGCCGGTGTTTCTGCGCTCCGGCGGCACCATTCCTGTAGTGAGCGCGTTTCAGCACACGCTGAAAATTCCCACAGTGCTGATGGGTTTCGCTTTGCCCGACGACCGCTTGCACGCGCCCAACGAAAAGTTCCATCTGCCTAATTTCTTCAACGGCGTCGCCACCAGCATCTGGTTCTTAAAAGCGCTCGGAGACAGGCCATGATCATTGACGCTCATTGTCACGCCGGGAAGGGCGATCTGATGACAGCGCCGTGGAACACGGACGCGCCCATAGAACCTTATCTTCGCCGGGCCGGCGCGGTGGGAATCGCCAAGACGGTCGTCTTCGCCCCGTTTCACAGCGACTACGAACGGGCGAATGCCGAGGTCGCGCGCATTGTGGCGCGATATCCCAGCCGGTTGATCGGCTTTGCCTTTGTGCATGCGTTGCGCGACCGCGGGCGCATCTACCGCATGGTGGAGCGCGCCGTGAAGCAGTGGAAGTTCCGCGGCATCAAAATCCACGGACACGAAGCCATGCCCAATCGGGAAGTCTGTGAAACGGCCCAGGCTCTGAACGTGCCATTGCTGGTGGACGTCGCCGGGCAAACACATGTGATCGACATGATGGCGCCGCAATATCCGGATGTGAGCTTCATCGTTCCTCATCTGGGCAGCTTCGGCGACGATTGGCGCGCTCACCAGCATGTGGTCGATCAACTGGTTCGATATCCCAATGTGTATAGCGACACTTCGGGGGTCCGGCGCTTCGATTACATCGTACAAGCCGTCAAGAGAGCTGGGCCCCGCAAACTGCTTTTCGGGTCGGATGGGCCGTGGCTGCATCCAGGTGTGGAGCTACACAAGATTCGCCTGCTTGGGTTGCCGAAGGAAAAGGAGGCTCTGATCCTGGGCGGAAATGCTATACGGCTGCTCAAGATGGATCGGCCGGCGTTTAGACCGCCGGCTGAGCCACCTGCTGTTCCGATTCGTCGTTCCGCGTGCAGTCAGCCATCCGAGTTGCATACAGAGCAAGAGTTGTGATCGGTACATCACTTGTTCTCAGTGCGAGTTTCCGTTTTCCAAATACAGCCTCAGACCGCTGATGCTTGTGATGCTAGAATCAAGGCATCATGAGCGTCCGCACCACGATTACCCTGGACGACGACGTCAGCGACCGGGTCAGGCGTGAAAGCCGGTCGAGGGGAGCCTCCTTCCGCAGCACCCTGAACGATCTGCTACGCACGGCTCTGAGCCTCCAGAACCAACTTCCGCGCCGCACCCTAAAGATCAAGCCGGTTCATATGGGATATAGAGCTGGGTTGAACTACGACGATGTTGAGTCGCTGCTTGAATATGGGGAAGGCGAACAGCATCGGTGACAATCGTCGACGCGAACCTATTTCTGTATGCCTATAACGCGGATGCCCCGCAACATTCCGCGGCGGCGCGCTGGCTGGGCGAACTGCTGAAGAGCGGCGAAACCATTGCGCTGCCGTGGGTGACTCTGTGGGCGTTTGTTCGCATCTCTACGAACTCCAGGATCTGGGCTCATCCGTTATCGGTGGAGCAAGTATTCTCGATTATGGAGGAATGGATCGCACAGCCTGGCGTCGTAGTCTTGCAGCCGGGGCCGAGGCATGCGGAGATTCTCAAGCAGTTGGCTACGGAGCACCGCGTGGCCGGCCCACTGGTTACGGACGCCGTCCTGGCCGCGCTCGCACTGGAGAACGGAGCGTTGCTGGCCTCTAGCGATCAAGGCGTCCGAAGGTTTTCGGAACTGCGATGGACGAACCCTCTCAATCCTGTGTAGTTTGGCGATTCTGGGCCCTACTTCAGAAGCGCCTACTTGACGAGCAAAGGGGGACGCCAGGTGAGATGGTGCTGGAACTCCACCACGGCGATCAAAGCAGCGAAGGCGACTAGCGCCATCGTGACGGCGACCCATGTGAGGAAGGCTTTCCAGGGGAAGCGGCGATGTTCGCGGCGGAGGACCAGTAGATAGCTCGCGAAGATGCCAAGGAAGAAGAGCATGCACATCGGCGCGGCGAACAACATCATGGTGAATGCATCCGGGCTCGGCGTGGCGAGTGAGGCGACAACGAGGATCACGATAATTGCGTAACGGGAGTGATTGAGCAGGAACGCCGGCGAGACGACGCGCAGCAGCGACAGGAAGAAGATCAAGACGGGCAGTTCGAACGCCAGCCCGATGCCCAGGAGCACATCGACGAACTTGTCGAAATAGTCGTCGATGGTGATCAGCGGCAGGATGTCCGCGGGGCTTCCGATGCCGAACAGGAAGGACATGCTGTAGGGAAACGCGACGAAGTAGCCGAAAAGGCCGCCTGCGATGAAGAGTCCAGCCGTGCAGAGCAAAAAGGGAACAGCCCATCTCCGTTCGCGCTCGTACAGCCCGGGTGCAATGAACGCCCATGCCTGCCACAAAATCCATGGAGATCCCAAGAACATGGCGGCCACGACCGGCGTCCAGACCCATATGATGGAGAAGCTTTCCATCACGTTGGTCTGGACGAAATGGGCTCCGGGAACGCCCGTATTCTTCAGCGCGATCAATCCGGGCCGCTCGACAATTTTGAACAGCGGATAGCTGAAGAGGACGCAAACCAGGAAGATCGCGCCGAATCCCCACAGCGCTTTGAGAATTCGGGCGCGCAATTCTTCCAAATGCTCCATGAAGGACATGCGGAGCAGGCCTGCTTCGTCGGCGCCTTCAAGACGCAAAGACGGTTCGCTCATTTCCCACGGCATCTCTCACCTCAAGGGGAATCGGCGATTCGGCGCCCGCTACTTCAGAAGCGCCTACTTAATGAGGAACGGAGGACGCCAGGTCAAGTGATAGTGGAACTCGACCACGGCGATGAGAACGCAGAAGGCGATCAGCGCGACCGCGATGGCGACCCATGTCAGGAACGCCTTCCAGGGAAAGCGGCGATGTTCGCGGCGGAGCACCAGCAGGTAGCTGGCGAAAATGCCGAGGAAGAAGAGCATGCACATCGGCACCGCGAACAGCATAAGATTGAACACGTCGGGCGTGGGCGTAACGATGGCGGCTACGATGACGATCGCAAGGATGGCGTAGCGGGAGTTGTTTAACAGGAACGACGGGGAAACCACCCGCAGCAGCGACAGGAAGAAAATCAGCACCGGCAGCTCAAACACCAACCCAATGCCGAGCATTACGTCGACGAACTTGTCGAAGTAGTTGTCGATGGTGATCAGAGGCGTGACGTCCGCGAATCCGCCCAGGCCGAACAGGAAAGACATGCCGTAGGGGAAGGCGACGAAATATCCGAACACGCCGCCCAGAATGAACAGGCCGGCGGTGCAGAGCACGAAAGGAACAGCCCACTTCTTTTCTCGGCTGTAAAGGCCTGGAGAAATGAAGGCCCAGACCTGATACAAAATCCAGGGCGATCCCAGAAACAGCGCCGCGACCACGGGCGTCCAGACCCAGATGATGGAGAATTGCTCCATCGGATCGATGGCGATGAAATGGGCTCCGGGGATGCCGGTGTTCTTCAGCGCGATCAACCCCGGCCGTTCGACGATCTTGAAAAGATGATTGCTGAAGACGACGCATAGGAGGAAGATAGCGCCGAATCCATAGAGGGCTTTGAGGATGCGCGCGCGCAGCTCCTCCAGATGCTCCATGAAGGACATTCGGAGCATGCCGCCTTCTTCATCGTCTTCGCCGTCGCCATCGGGCGGCGGAGGAGGCGGGGGCGTGCGGCCGCCCGATCCCGCAGCTTTCTCGAGCGCTACGGGCGGAGCGGTCTCCGCCGGGGGCGGGGCGAAGGGGTCGTCGGGGAAGCCGCTGGGCGGATTTATCGTTGTTTCGTCCATCGCGTTGTAACCGCTCCCTAACGGTCGCGGCTCAGAATCGGCGCGCGTTTTATGCGGCCCAGTTGCAGAGCCGCGACCGCCAGGGAGCGGTACTAAACCTTCTTACTTAGCTGTGTTGGGACGCTTCCGGCGTTTCCGATCGCGCCACCGTGCCTTCCAC
>DASQJB010000110.1:0-3139 GCA_035631295.1 Bryobacteraceae bacterium
TCTAGATGCGGCGTAGCCGGCTCGGGCTGCACTTCTCGCTTCCCGTTCTTGTGCTGCTGGCCATTCTCTGGCCCGCCGCCGCATTCCAGCAACCCGGCGTTCATCCCTTAACCGGGCGGCACATTGCAGGGGTTTGCGGCGCCGGTCCGTGCGCTACGTGGCTCGAGCGTCCCGAGCGCGAACAGGAAGAGAATCCCGAAGGAGCGCTGGACGCGTTGAATCTCAAGCCAGGCATGGTGGTGGCCGATGTCGGCTCCGGAACCGGGTATATGAGCCTGAAACTCGCGCGGCGGGTGGGCGCGAGCGGTAAGGTTTATGCGGAGGATGTGCAGCCGGACATGCTGGAGAAAGTGCGCGCCAACGCCGCGAAATCCGGACTCAAGAATATCGAGACGGTCCAGGGAGCCTACACCGATCCCAAGCTTCCGGCCGGCCAAATAGATTTGGTTCTGCTAGTGGACGTTTACCACGAATTCTCCGAGCCGCAAAAAATGCTGCGCGGCATTCGCGATTCGCTCAAGCCGGATGGGAGATTGGTTCTGTTGGAGTACCGCAAGGAAGACCCGACGATTCCAATTCTGCCGGAACACAAAATGAGCGTGGCCGAGGTCAAAACGGAGCTAGAGGCGGAGGGTTTCAAGCTCGGCCCGGTGATTGAGACGCTTCCGCGGCAGCACATTCTGATTCTCACCAAGGCCGCGGCAGCGAAGGCTGCGGGACGCTAGGCCACGTTAGCCGAACTTCGTCAAAACCGCTCCCTGACGGTTGCGGCTCGGAATGGGCGCTTGGGCTTACCGCCGCTTACAGAGCCGCGACCGAGTCGCTTGAAGTGGTAGGTCGTGCCTGGAGCTGATATCCAGCCGTGGAGGCGTAGACCGGAGTGGCCACCAGCTTCTCCTTGCATCGAATCCTACATCCGTTCCCAAGCCGAAGTTGTCCGCGAAGTTGTTAGCGGCCGACATCGCGCACAGAAATAGTACGCGCTCGCCTATCTTCATGCGTTCCTCCCGCCGCGCGATGCAGGCTTGAAAGAAGCGGACGCAAAAAACTTCGCAGAGCTTCCGCGGACGCGTAGTGTGGTTCGCGAAGCCGATAAATTCTCTCGCACCCCGCTCGCAAGCCCCATCAGGGTGAATGGAGGCAACTCTAAGCGCACAGAACGCGGCGTGCTCGCTTATGCAGAAACGCTGCCGGCGCGTTCCATTGTGCGCGTTCGGGAGAGAAAGGCATTTATGGCGACAGAAACACCTTATCCCGGCGCCGCCGGGTTGTTCGCTCGAAGCTGGTGGGTATTTCTCTTACGCGGACTCCTAGCGCTCGCTCTGGGCTTGATGGTATTCCGGAGGCCCGTTTTGACGCTGGGCGTCTTGCTGCTCGGCTTCGCGGTATATGCAATCTTCGAAGGCGCTTCTTCCTTGTTTGCGGCGATCCGCGGCTGGAGCTATCGCGAAGACCGGTGGGTGCTAGTGCTGGAGGCAGTGGCGGGGATCGGCGTCGGTATCCTGACGCTTCATCGTCCGGGAATTACGGCGTTCGTGCTGATCTTCTTCATCGCAGTCTGGGCTCTGGCGACCGGCGTTTTAAGAATCGTCGAATCCATCCGTCTGCGGGGATCCGGCAGGGCATGGTTGGCGATCGGTGGAGTGGCGTCCATCATTTTCGCGGGGCTCGTTCTGTTTCGCCCGCTGGCGGGAGCTCTGGCAATGACCAAACTGATAGGTATATTCGCGTTGGTCCTGGGCGCGACCGACATCATCTCCGCGTTCACGCTGCGCGGCGGACGACACCTGGACCGTTCGGGAGCATGGAGACCCGCGGAGCCTCGACCGGCCTGACGCCTAAGTACACATAGAGAGGAACAAGTATGAAAATCAACAGAACATTTTTCGCGGCCATCGCCATGGCGGCGATGCTCGCCACGGATGCAAAGGCGGTATTCGTTAGGACACCGCCGCCGCGGCCGAGGTCGTCGGCTGTGATGGGAAGACCCCCGGGCCCCGGATTCGTTTGGACTCCGGGCTTCTATCGATGGGGAGGAAGAAGATACGTCTGGACTCCGGGCACATGGAGACGTCCTCCCCGGCGGGGCGCGGTCTGGGTTCCTCCGGTCTGGCGGCCCGGACCTGGCGGCTGGACGTTCGTTGCGGGCCGCTGGCGGTGAAAACCGCCCGCGGCCCTTCAATTACCTTCTTCGTCTGCCCGTCGGCAACGCCGCGCCTGTCGCGCCTCCGGCGGCCGCGCCGATAGCGGCGCCCCTTCCGCCTCCGATCAAGGCGCCAACGCCCGCGCCACCGGCTGCGCCCAACGCGCCACGTCTCAGCCGTGTGTTCCTTCTGCTCCTACGGCTCCGGCGCGTGGAGGTCCGGCGCGTGGAGGTTCTCTTGGTGGTCTGAGCGGCAATCATCGGCTCTGCCGCTTCGAACAAAAGCCCGGCGGCCAAAATGGAGGCAAGCAGTGATTTTCGCATAAATTCCTGCCTTTCTATTTTGTTTGATTCCTCCGGGCCGATTGTGACCTTTTTTCCAATTCATGCAACCTCTCAATTCTCTGAGGTGTCGCCGGAATCTAAAGATTGGAGCTAAATTACAATCGCGCCGCGATGATTCAACCAATCCTGGCCAGCTTCGATAAGACGTGGGCGTTCGATGCAACAGAGCGCAGCGAGCTCAGATTTCTCCTGTCTGCCAGGGTCTTGAACGCCGTCAGCACTCGCCCTTCTCCCAAGCGGTCTATTGCATCGCTCAGCGCTACAGTGAAGTGCAACATGACGCTCGAGTCGCGGTAACAATCCGCTATGCAAGCCGTGCACCCGTCGCGTATAAACGGCGTTTCCAGAAAATCCCATACGGAGCACATACGTTGATCCCAAGCGTCGCACCGCCATATGTCGAAGTTCCAGTCCATGTAAAAGCTCTTATAGCCGCCATAACAAGCGAACTGTTCCGGTTCGCCGCGAAGGTGCCGCTTCATGTCCGCGATCGAGGCCCGTGGATTATTGACAGGCAGCATCTCACGCAAGGCGTCTACCGCGTCGAAGGCGCCGGCGAGTTCCCGATCCGTGAAATTGACGAGAGTGGAATCCGCGGACCACGCCAGGGACGATGAACCGAGTCGGGCCCTTTGGGGGTAAGAGAACGCG
>DASQJB010000111.1:0-2567 GCA_035631295.1 Bryobacteraceae bacterium
GAAAGCCTTTGCGACGGAGGAAGTGGAGCGATTCACATTCCGCATGCCCGGCCAGGCGGTTTCGTACTTTGACGGCTACACGCGGCTGCGCGACATCCGGTCGTCCGCGGAGAAGGCTATGGGCCCCAAATTCGATGCACAGAAGTTCCACGATTTCGTTCTTTCGCAAGGGCTGCTGCCGCCGAATTTACTGAAAAATGCGGTGATGGAGCAGTTCGTTAAAAACTAGCCAAGGGCTTCCCCCTTGATATCGGGGCTCGCATTCGCCCGCAGGGATATGGAAACCAGAGGTCAGGAGCCCGAAGCCGTGTGCGTCAGGCTGAAGCCTGCCCCACCAAACGGTCTCTAGCTGCTCAAATCTCCAGTTTGCCCGTGCTATCGCCCATGCCGTCACGCCGCACGCCGAGTTTGTCTGCCATCGCGAGAAGAAGATTCGACATGGGCGTGTGGGGAGCGAATTGGAGATGGCGGCCGCCCTGGAGCTGGCCGGCCGCCCCGCCCGCCAGGACGATGGGCAGCGGGTCGTGATCGTGCTGGTTGCCGTTGCTCATGCTGCTGCCGTAGAGCACCATCGAGTGGTCCAGCAGGCTTCCGTCGCCGTCCGGCGTCGCGCGCAGTTTCTCCAAGAAGTACGCGAGCAACTGCACGTGATACCGGTTGATCAGGGCATACTTGTCCATGTTGGCGCGGTTGTTGGAATGGTGCGAGGCGACGTGGAAGCCGTCGCGCACGCCACTTTGGGGATAGACCGCGCCGCTGGTGTCGCGTGCATACATCATCGTGGCGACGCGCGTGATCTCCGCCTTGAACGCCAGCACTTGCAGGTCGAACATCAACTTAAAGTGATCGTCGAAGGCTTCCGGGATTCCGACTGGAGCTTCAGGGATTTTCAGGTCCGCGGGCATTTGCCGCTCGGCCTTCTGAATGCGGCGCTCGATTTCACGGACATCGTCTAAGTATTCGGCCAGGCGCAGGCGGTCGTGCCGGGGCAGCTCTTTTTGCAGCGAAGCCGCTTCGCCGAGTACGGAATCGAGCAGGCTGCGGCTTTCCTGCTTACGGGCGGCTCGGTCGGCGTTGTCGCTGCCGTCTCCGAACAGTTTCTCAAAGACCACCTGGGGGTTGTTTTCCATGGGAAGAGGCGTCGTGGGCGACTTCCAGGAAATGGTGTTGGAATAAGCGCAAGCGTAGCCCGATCCGCAACTTAGCGCAACTTCTTCAATGGACACTTCAAGCGATGGAAGGGGCGTGTCCTGGCCGATGGCTTCGGCCGCGAGCTGATCGAGCGTAACGCCCGCATGCACGGAGCCCTGCTCGGGATGAACGCCGCTCAGGAATACCGCGGCGGAGCGCGCGTGATCCGCGCCAGCGTCGGAGCCAACGCCTCCGGCGGCGGGATGCGCCAGATTGCTCACGATGGTGACGCGGTCGCGGAACTTTTCCAGCGGGCTGAGAATTTCCGTAAATTCGAAGCCGGCGCCTTCCTTCGCAGGCGTCCATTTGTCCATGGTTGCGCCATGAGGCACGTAGATGCAGCTCAAGCGGCTTTTTGGGCTGGCCGCGGTCTTGGCCAGGGGCGTTTGTGCCGGGACCATCGACTCCAGTAGCGGCAGGGAAAAACTGGCGCCCACGCCGCGCAGCACGGCGCGCCGGGAAAGATGCTTCTTAGTGATGAAGTTCATTGGGAAGTCTCCTGACCGCCCCCTGACGGTCGCGGCTCTGTAGAGCGGTACAAGAAGGGCTCGCTCTTCACGATGCCCAGGACGAGCGAGGAAAATCGGTTGTCGTTCTTTGCGGCTTCGCGCGTGATCGCGCGGACGGCCGGCATATCGGTGTATTTCAAGCCGCGGCCCAGGGCGTAAACCAACAGCTTTTCCGTCAGGGTCGAGACAAATCTATCCGAGCGGCTCAAAAGCGCCTGGCGAAGGCTTGCGGGACCATCGAGCTTCGTGCCGTCCACCAGCGCGCCGGTGGCGTTAATGGGCGTACCGCCGTCTGTAGTCCGCCATTTGCCGATGAGGTCGAAATTCTCAAGCGAGAAGCCGATCGGGTCCATGATCTTGTGGCACGCCGCGCAAACGGGATTGGTGCGATGCTCTTCCATGCGCTGCCGCACGGAAGCAGGCTGCGTCTGAGCCGTGTTTTCTTTGAGCGGCGGCACGTTCGGGGGCGGCAAGGGAGCTGCTGAGCCAAGAATGTTTTCCAACACCCATTTCCCGCGCGCTACGGGTGACGTGCGGTTCGCCACCGATGTCACCAAGAGAATGCTGGGCTGCCCGAGCAAGCCGTGGCGTTCCTCCGAAACTTTCACGCGGCGGAATTGGCTGCCGTGGACGCCGGGGATGCGATAATGCCGCGCCAGCCGCTCATCGACGAAGGTGTAGTCGGCAGTGAGCAGGTCAAGCACGTTGCGGTCTTCGCCGATGATGCTGCCCAGAAATAACTCCGTTTCGCGCCGGAAAGACTGCCTCAAGTTTTCGTTGAACTCCTGCGACTCAGGCCGCTGATTCTTCAATTCGCGGAGATAGAGCCATTGGCCGCCGAAATTGGTGGCGAGCGATTCCGAGCGC
>DASQJB010000112.1:0-26662 GCA_035631295.1 Bryobacteraceae bacterium
TCTTGACCGCCCTGGCGTGCGGCATCTCCACTCTGCTCGGCCAAAAGCAGCCTTTTGACGCCGCGGCCATGACGCGGATCGTGCGGATCTCCGAGCCGATTATTTCCCCCAACGGGCGCCAGGTCGCCTTCACCGTCCAAACTCCGGATCTCGACAAGAACACAAAGCCGCAGCAAATTTACGTTGTTCCGGTGGATGGCGGAACGCCCCTCCAGATTACGCAGGAGGGTAGCCAGAACGAGCGCCCCCGCTGGTCGCCCGATTCGCGCCAGATCTATTTCATTTCCAATCGCGGCGGATCGTCGCAGATTTGGGTAATGGACGCCGACAGCTCGTACGCCCGGCAAGTCACTCATCTCTCCACCGAAGCGAGCGGACTACTGGTGACGCCCGACGGCAAGCGGCTGGTGTTTCTCTCCAACGTCTTTCCGGAATGCGGCGCGGACGACCTTTGCAACAAGCGTAAGATCGACGAGGAAGCGCAAGGCAAAAGCAAGGCGCGCATCTACACCGGCTTGCTGTTCCGCCATTGGACGGAGTGGCAGGGCCAGCGCCGCCAGCACATCCTGGTCGTGGGCGCGGAAGGCGCGGGCGCCAAAGATCTCACTCCGGGAGCGCGCGACGCCCCTCCGTTTTCGCTCGGCGGCCAGGACGCATATGCCATCTCGCCGGATTCCACCGAGTTGGCTTTCACGATGAGCTCCGATCCCGAGCCCGCGACTGGCACCAATTTCGATATCTACACCGTGCCTCTCGACGGCGGCGAGTCGAAGAAGGTCACCACGGGCCTGGGCGCGGACACCACGCCGCTTTACTCGCCGGATGGAAAGTATCTCGCGTTCCGGTCGCAGGCGCGCCCGGGCTACGAAAGCGACCGTTGGAGGCTGATGGTGATGGAACGCGCCACCGGCCGCACCAGCAGTCTCACCGACGGCTTGGACCGCTGGGTCGCGAGCATCACCTGGTCGCCCGACTCGAGCCGCATCTTCTTCACAATGGAAGACCGCGGCCGCGCGGGCCTGCAAATGATCCCGGTGACGGGTGGAGGACTGCGCAACATCGTCACCGGCCCTTCCAGCCTCGACGACGTGCAGTTTACTTCGGACGGCCGCACGATGATCTATACCGAGCAAAGTGGCTCGCGCCCCGCGGAGATTTTCCGCGCCACCTCCTCAGGCGGCACGGGCGTCGCGCTCACGCATCTGAACGACGCCTTGCTCTCGAGATACACGCTGACGCCACTGGAGGAAACCTGGGTGGAAGGCGCGGATAAAACGCGAATCCACGCTTTCATTGTCAAACCTCCCGGATTTACGGAATCGCGGACCTATCCGGTTGTGTTTCTGATTCACGGCGGACCGCAAGGCGCCTGGGGCGAAGAGTGGAGCTATCGCTGGAATGCGCAGGTGTTTGCGGGCGCGGGTTACGTGGTCGTAATGCCGAACCCTCGCGGCTCAACCGGTTACGGCCAGCAGTTCATTGACGACATCAACAGCGATTGGGGCGGTAAGCCCTTCGACGACATCATGGCGGTAGTAGATTACATTTCCACGCTGAAATATGTCGACTCGAACCGCATGGCGGCGGCGGGCGCCTCCTACGGCGGATATATGATCGATTGGCTCCTTGGCCACACTTCGCGCTTTAAGGCGATGGTGTCCCACGACGGCGTCTTCGACCTGCGCAGCATGGCCGGATCCACCGAGGAGCTGTGGTTTCCGATGTGGGAATTCAAGGGTATGCCCTGGGACAACCCCGAAATGTATGAGCGCTGGTCGCCTAGCAATTTCGTGAAGGAGTTCAAGACGCCCACGCTCGTGATCCACGGCGAGGAAGATTATCGCGTGCCGCTCGACCAAGGCTTGCAACTGTACACCGCTCTGCAGATACAGAAGGTCCCATCCAAGCTGCTGCTCTTCCCCGACGAGGGGCATTGGGTCCTTAAGCCGCAGAACAGCCTTCTGTGGTACCGGCAAGTGCTCGACTGGATCGGTCAGTGGGTCAAGTAGTCCCCGTGGAGCAGGCTTTAGCCTGCAACGGGGGCTTCAGCCCCCGCCTTTTGGCGGTTGTCGTCAGCCTCGCCCTCACGTCCTGCTCCTCTGCTGAGGCCCGGCTCCAAAGCTTACTTGCCAGCCACACCACCGGAGTGATCCACCTTCCCCCAGGAATCGTCGAAGTCTCCTCTGAACTCAAGCTTGCCCCGCAATCTCATGACCTGGAGATCATCGGCTCGCAAACGGTGCTCAAAGCAAATGACAAATTTCGCGGCCGCGCCATTATCTCCGCTGAAGGCGCGCAGCGGATTCGCCTCCACGATTTCAGCATTGATGGCAACCGCGCCGCAATCGCCAAGCCTTTCCCTATGGCGCCTCCCGAAAACGCTTTCCGCGTCTGGTATCCCAATAATGGATTGCTTTTTGATCGCGTCGCGGGCCTGGAGATTTCAGGTGTCCATTTCGCCAACGTGGTGAACTTCCCGATTCTGGCTAGCCGTTCTTCCGATATCAAGATCTCCCGCGTGCTCATCGAGGATTCCGGATCGCGCAACCAGCTCGGCCGCAATAATCTCAGCGGCGGCATCTTGATCGAGGAGGGGTCATCGCGCTTCGAGGTGCGCGACAGCGTTTTTCGGCGAATCACCGGAAACGCTTTGTGGACTCATTCGCTATTCACTTCGCCCCGTTTGCAGGACGGTTTGTTTGTGAACAACGAATTCGATACCGTCGGCCGTGACGCCATTCAAGTGGGCCATGCGTCCAGGGTCCGCGTGGAAGACAATGGCGGTGCGAACATCGGATACCCCGTGGAAGCCGTGGATGTGGAAAACGGGGGCATTCCCGTGGCGATTGATACTGCCGGCAATGTCGACGCCAGCGCTTATGCGCGCAACCGCTTCCAGGAGGTCGACGGCAAATGCTTCGATCTCGATGGCTTCCACGACGGCCAGATCCGCGATAACCAGTGCGTCGACCGGAAGCGCGCCGAGGACTATCCCTTTGGCCATTTCGGCATCGTGATGAATAATACGGATCCCAACGTCCGCTCCCAAAACATTGAGATATCCGGCAATGTGATCGACGGAATGAAATTCGGAGGGTTGTTTCTAATGGGCAGCGGCCATAGCGTCACCGGGAATCAGTTTCTGAATTTAAACGCCGCCGGGTGCAACGAAAGCGCGGCGCGCTTTGGCTGCATCTACAAAGCAAATGAGCCGGAGATGCTGGAATCCGGCATTTATCTGGGACGCGGCGTGGCGAGGCTCGAGGAGACGCGCGGGAATTCGATCCGCGGCAACCGAATATCGGGTCATGGGATGGCCAGGCGCTGCGTCCAGGCCGGCCCGCTCGTTTCCTTGGCCGCGAACAAGGTTGAACACAACCAGTGTTGGGATGCTGATGCCCATTGAATTTCAGCCCGTACCCGGCGGCGGCATCATCGGCCTGGTCGGCGAAGAGGGAGCCGGGGTTCCAGAGCTGTTGAAGCTGGCCGCGGACCAACCGAATGTGATCGCGCTCGATCATGTCCTCGCGCGGCAAGACGCGGTCGTCCGCGCTCGGACGCTCATCGAGCTGAACCGACAGCGCCGAGCGGGCGCAACCGTCCTGCTCGCCTCGCATGAGCTCGCCCTGCTGGAATCCATATGCGATGAGGTCTGGTGGATCAGCGAAGGGAAGCTTGCGCACAAGGGAGATCCCAGAGAAACGGTCGCCAAATACCTGCGGCACGTCGCGGAGAAAGTGCGAAGCTGGGGCTCTGGCGGCGCGCCTGAGCTAGCGCCGACGTTCCGCCGCGGCGACGGCAGAGCGGAATTGGTCTCGGTCGAAACGCTGGGATCTGATGGCCGGCCGTCGATGGTTTGGAAGAGCGGAGAAGACGTGAGCGTCCGCGCCGCCATCTGCTTTCATCAGCCCGTGAGCGAACCTGTCATCGGTCTCATGATCCGCACCCAAATCGGATTCGAAGTCTACGGAACCAACACCGAACTGGAAGGCGTGCGCATCGGGCCTTGCTCGCCTGGGCAGGTCTGGATTGTCGTGTTCTCTTTCCGCTGCGATTTGTGCCCGCGCCCTTATACTTTGACGCTCGCCTCGCACGACCCGGACGGCACGGCTCACGATTGGCTGGACGACGCAGTCGCGATCACGGTGACCGACGAGCGCTACACGGCCGGCGTGGCGAATCTCCGCGCGAAGGCGTCGGCAAGGCGTTCCGAGCCGGCTACTTCCCCTCTAGCAGAAACGTCGGAGCCAAGCCCGTAAGAGTCGAAAAGGAGGACGGGCTGGCCACATCCAGCCAGCTTGAGCAGCCGTGCACCTGTGCGAGAAAAGCATGGGGCTGCACGTCCACCAGCATCTCCTTCATCATCAGGCTTCCGTATTGGAGCATCGGGAACACCGAGCGCGCCGGTTCCGCGGCCTCCTGCACTACGAACGGAATCCGCATCGCCTGGCGCAGAGCCTTCTCCCAGCTCAGATCGTCCACTTCGGCGCCGCGAACAGGCTGAATTTCCGCCGACTCGTCGTTGGGCCGCAAGATCAACTTGGCTCGATGCTTCATCACGAACTCCGGCAGATCCACGGTATGGCCCTTATGCGTCGTCTTAGCGGCTTGAACGACGCGAGTCCACGGCACGAACTCTTTGATCGCCTTGCGCTCCGGCTTCGGAAAGTTGCTGGTCACCGCATCGTCCGTCAACAGGTCGAACACTGCTTTCTTTGACCCCATTTCGGCGCGGAAGCTGTTAACCATGCAAACGGCCCTGTCGCGATAGGCGCGCACGAATGCATGGTTCAGGTCGAAACGCATCAGGAATTCCTGTAGCCTGACGTTCCGGTAAACGATGTCGATATTGAACTCGCTACGGCGCAAGACGCCGTTGCGATATTCGAGCTGGTCCGGCGGAACGATCTGCGTCGGGCATCCTTGGCTTGAAAAGATCTGAGACAGAAGCACATTTTCCATCGATGCGGAAGCGTGCGGCTGGCGCAACTCTACGATAGCGATATTTGGGCGCTTCTGTTTGCCGCCAAATTCCTTGTAGGTTTTCAGAATCGCGGCAAGCAGCGGTTTCGCGCCCCCCAGTTTCTTGAGTTTGAATTTCTTGCGAAGCTCCTTCACCGGCGCCGCTTCGAAATATAAGTCCGCCAGAGCTTCCCCATAAACCACGCCGGCCGGAACCTGGGCGCTGTAGCTGCCAAAGCGCATCGTCCCGTTATTCATGTTGGCATGCAGCGCCCCTAGCACGTCGAAGGACGAATATCCGGGTTCGGCGGCGGCCAGCATTCGCTCAGCCGGAAGCAGGGGAATCCGCTGCAAAAGGGACGGGGTCGAAAGCGCCAGCTCCTGCACCCTCTGAATGGCCGAGAGCAGCGTCTCGGCCGCCTTCGCCAGCGTCGCATAATCGCGGCTGGCCAGAAAATGGGGGCGAAGAACGGGCGACAGCGGGCCGCTATCCAGCTTAAGGGCCTTTTTCCGTTCCTGAAGGGCTTGAGCCCACCCTAGATCGATATAGGGTTCGCTCTCGATGGTTTTGTGATAACGGGCAATTGCCTCGCCGACCAGAGTCATGCCGTAATGAGCATCAGTATCGCATGCCGGATACGTTTTTGGAAAGTCAAAAAATCGCCGATTCCAGACCTAAAGCGTTAAAAATACAGGCTTTAAGGGATAAAACAAATTCGTTAACGTTGATTCGCCTTAAGGATCTTCTTCCGCAGACGGATCGATTGGGGCGTCACTTCCACCAGTTCGTCCTCCCGGACGAATTCGATGGCCTGCTCCAGATTCATCAGTCGCGGGGGAACCAGGCGGATCGCTTCGTCCGCAGTGGACGCTCGCATGTTGGTGAGCTTCTTCTCTTTGACGATGTTTACGTTCAGGTCCGAATCCCTGGCGTTTTCACCTACGATCATGCCTTCGTAAACCTCGGTTCCGGGCGCGAGGAACATCTCTCCACGCTCCTGCAAATTGAAGAGGGCGTATCCGGTGGCTTTGCCGGGCCGGTCCGCGATCAACGATCCGGTGGGGCGCGTGGGGATTTCGCCCTGCCACTCGATATAGCCGTGGAAAAGCGAGTTTAGGATAGCCGTGCCTTTCGTGTCCGTAAGCATTTCGCTGCGCAAACCGATCAGTCCTCGCGAGGGCAGGGTGAACTCCAGGCGCACCCGTCCGGAGCCGTGATTGATCATTTTCTCCATCTTGCCCTTGCGGCGCCCAAGCTTCTCGATTGTTACGCCGATGTATTCCTCGGGACAATCGATCACCAGTAGCTCAAGCGGCTCGGAGAGCTTTCCGTTAACGGTTTTAGTGAGGATCTCCGGTTTGCCCGCGGCGAGCTCGTAGCCTTCCCTCCGCATCATCTCGATCAGGATGGCGAGCTGCAACTCGCCCCGCCCCATCACTTTGTACGAATCAGGCCCGCCGGATTCTTCGACGCGCAGCGAAACATTGGTGAGCAGCTCTTTTTCCAGGCGGTCGCGCAAATTGCGCGACGTCACGTATTGTCCCTCGCGGCCGGCGAACGGCGAAGTGTTGATGGTGAATGTCATCGCAATAGTGGGCTCGTCGATCTGGATGTGCGGAAGCGGCTGCGGATTGTCCACGCTGGTGACGGTCTCGCCAATCGTGATGCCTTCCACGCCTGCAATCGCCAGTACGTCGCCGGGGCGGCCCACGGTTTCGTCCACGCGTCGCAGACCTTCGAATGAATAAAGCTTGGTGATCTTGGTTTTCTGAAGGTTGCCGTCAAGTTTGGCGATCGCGACTTCGTCCCCGTGGCGCAACGTGCCGTTGAACACGCGGCCAATTGCGAGGCGGCCGAGATAGTCGCTGTAATCGAGGTTGGCCACCAAGAGTTGAAGCACGCCATCGGGATCGCCCGTCGGCTCGGGAATGTGATCTACGATAGCGTCGAATAGCGGCCGGAGGTCCGCGGTCGAATCGGTCAATTCCTTCTTGGCGATCCCTGCCTTGGCGTTGGTGTAGATTACAGGAAAATCGAGCTGCTCTTCGGCGGCGTCCAGGTCGATGAACAGATCGTAGATTTCGTTGAGCACTTCCTGGACCCGGGCATCGGGGCGGTCGATCTTGTTGATGACCACAATCGGCGGAAGCCTCGCCTCCAGGGCCTTCATCAACACGTATCGGGTTTGCGGCAGCGGGCCTTCGCTCGCGTCCACCAGAAGCATGACGCCGTCCACGAGCTTTAGAGCGCGCTCTACTTCGCCGCCAAAATCGCTGTGGCCCGGCGTGTCAACAATGTTGATTTTCACGCCTCCGTAGCGGACGCCCGTGGCCTTGGCCAGGATCGTGATGCCGCGCTCTCGCTCGAGCTCGTTGGAGTCCATGACGCGCTCGGCTACTTCTTCATTGGCGCGGAAGATGCCGCTTTGGCGTAACATCGCGTCAACCAAAGTAGTTTTGCCATGATCGACATGCGCGATGATGGCGACGTTGCGGAAACAGGAAGGCATGAATTGGGGTTTAGGTCCAGAAAGCGCTCGTGGGACCTACAACTCTATGGTAGCGGAACTATTCGTAACGCAGCGTAATGGCCGGGTCGACTCGCGAGGCGCGGCGGGCGGGAATCCAGCAGGCGGCAAGAGTGACCACCAGCAACAGAATCGAGACGCCGACAAATGCGGCGGGATCTTGCGGATTCACCTGGTCGAGAAATTCGCGGAGGTAACGGGTCAAAGCAAGCGCGGCGGCGACTCCGAGGGCACCTCCGATGATCGCGAGCTTCAGTCCCGACGTAAGCACCTTTCTCAGCACAGATCCGCTGGTTGCGCCCAAAGCCATGCGGATTCCGATCTCCCTGGTCCCGCGAGCGACCGCAAAGGCGACCACGGCATACAAACCAGCCACCCCGAGCAGAAGGCCGATGACGCCCGTCGCGCCTACCATCTGCGCCATGATCCGCGACGCCAGCAAGCCGTGCGCGTCGAATGTCTCTCGCATGCTGTGGATGCCGTAAACGGGAACATCCGGAGCCAGCGATTGAACTTCGCGCCGGAGCGTGGGCGCGAGACTCAGCGGATCATCTGCCGTCTGCACGAACAGAGTCATATTGGAGCGGAACTGCTGTGGAAAAGACACATAAATGTAGGGAGCCGGCAGATCGATGGTCGCTTGATACTTGCCGTTGCGAGCGATGCCGATGACCTCGAGCACGGCGGCTCGTTTGCCAACACCGAACTGGATTTGCCGTCCGAGCGCATCGGCATTGGGCCAAAAGCGGCGGGCCAGCTCTTGGTTGATGATAGCCGCGCCGGGCGCGCCAGGCCGGTCGCGGGCATCGAATGCGCGGCCTTTCACAACGTCCGTCGCCATCGAGGCGAAATAGCCAGGTTCGACGGAGTCGCACATCACCGAAAGCGGCTCGGTTGTCTCGATGCCTATAGGCGTAACGCGATCCCATTGCGAACCAGGCCCCATCGGAATGTGGCTGCCCAAAGTAGCGTTGCGGACTCCAGGAAGCATCCGCACTTGCTCCAATAGCTCTTGGTAAAAGGCGCGCGCGCGTTGCTCGGAATAGCCCACCAGCGAGGGGTCAAAGGATGCTGTCAGGACATGATCGACGCGGAAGCCTGGGTTCGCCGCGCGCGCCCGAAGGAAGCTCTTGACAAAGAGCGAGGCAGAAATCAGAAGCATGGCTGCGAGTGCGGTTTGGACCGTCACCACGGCATGACGGCCCCAGAGGCGAGCGCGGCGCGGCGCCCTCTCTTTGGTCGGCGACACTAGATCCACGCGAGTCGCGCAAATCGCGGGCCAGAGGCCAGACAGGATCACTGCCAGGGCCGCAGCCGCGAGCGTGTAGGCCAGTACTCGAAGATCCAGACGCGCGGCAAAGCCGCCAGGGAAATCGGAGGCGACCTTGATGGAAGCGAAATACCGGATCGCGCCCAGCGCTAGCAACAGTCCGGCCCCGGCGCCCAACCCTGCTACCACGGCGCTTTCCGTTAGCAACTGAGAGATCAAGCGCCCGCGGCCCGCGCCCACCGATTGCCGGATGGTCATCTCCTTGACGCGCGCGCTTGCTCGCCCTAGAAGCAAATTCGCCACATTCGCGCACGCCAGCAAAAGAACCATTGCCGCAATCGCCAGAAGGAGCAGGATGAGCCGCACATCGTCTGGGTCGGCTTGTAGGCGGCCCTTGATCTCGGATTGCACGAGCGCTGTCCGCTGGCGGTCGGCTTGGGGAAAGGGCTTTTCGACGCGTTCCGCGAGGCCACTGAATTCCGCCTGAGCGGCTTCCACGTTTAATCCCGGCTTCAGGCGGCCGAATAGAACCAGATCGCGGCGCTTGGGGTCGGTTAGCAAAGTATTGGAGGGCGAGACGTGCGGCGTCGCGGCTAATGGCGCGTAGACTTCCGGAATCGTAAAGCCCTCTGTGCCGCGAAAGCCAGGCGGCATGATGCCCACGACGACGGCCGGCTGGTCGTTCAGCTTGATACGAGCGCCCACCGCTCGCGGATCGGAGTGAAATTTATCCTGCCAGCATTCGTCGCTGATCACAACCGCGATTTCGCCGGCTGCGGGCGAGTCTTCCTCCGGCTGGAACGATCGCCCGAGCTTCGGCTGGACGCCGAGCACATCGAAGAAATTTCCGCTGACCAGCTTGCCCCATACATACCGCGCCTGCGCGT
Organism: Bryobacteraceae bacterium; assembly: GCA_035631295.1. Taxonomy (GTDB): domain Bacteria; phylum Acidobacteriota; class Terriglobia; order Bryobacterales; family Bryobacteraceae; genus Palsa-187. The sequence continues at coordinate 9,648 of DASQJB010000112.1, forward strand.
TCTCCTCCGGCTGAATCGCAAAGGAATTGTTCTCCTCCGCGAGAAGTCCGGTCAGGGTGCGGCTCTGGTCGCGATAAACGGTATATTCGCTGTAAGAAAACCTGCCGAAACGATATTGTGGAGCGGTGGCGCTGACGCCGACGATTTGACCCGCTCTCGGCACATCCAGAGGCCGGAGAAGCAGACCGTCTGCCATGCTAAAGATCGCGCTATTCGCGCCGATGCCGAGCGCCATCGACAAAACCGCGACCACGGTAAAGCCGGGACTTCGCGACAGATTACGGAGGCTGTAGCGGAGATCGCGCGTAATCGATTCGATCCAGAACAACGGGTCGGCCTCTCGCGCCTGCTCCTTGGCTCGAGTTGTATTTCCAAACTTGCGAAGCGCCGCGGCGCGGGCGTCTTCCGGCTTCATGCCGCGATCGAGATTGGCCTGGACTTCGCAATCGATATGCGCCTGGATCTCTTCATCCATCTCGGAACTCGTGCGCCAGCGCAGTTTCATGATGCCTCCTTGGCCTGAAGAATTCGCGAGACCGCGCGGACCATCTTTTGCCACTTGCCAGTCTCCGCCGTCAGCCGCGCGCGTCCAGCTCGCGTCAACTTGTAAAATCGGGCACGTCGCTTTTTCTCCGAAACGCCCCATTCGGACGCAATCAGGCCCGCCTGCTCCAGCCGCTGGAGCGCAGGATAAAGCGAGCCGTGATCCACCAGTAAAACGTCTTCGGAGGTCTGCTCGATGGCCGTGGCGATGCCGTGACCATGACGCGGTCCGAACAGGAGAGTTTGCAGAACCAGGAGATCGAGCGTGCCTTGGAGAAGTTGGATGCGGTCTGTTTCGGCCATTCTAGGAGACAATCTACCAGAATTTTAGGAGATTGTCTACTAGAATGGCCAAACCGCTCGTTGCAGTCACGGCTCTGCAAGCGGCTGTAAAACGGAACGCCCATTCTGAGCCCGACCGCCAGGGCGCCCCATCCGCAAACGGACCCAAGCCGACGAAGACGTCTTAGAGGAGGGCGGGCTTTAGCCCGCGCGAGGCTTCAGCCTCGCGGTTCGGGAGCGGCGCTGAAGCGCCGCAGCGGGCTAAAGCCCGCCCTCCGCAGGCGTCCTCGACGGAGCGGTGGTGAAGAACCCCAGGTAGGATTACGCCGTTCTCGATTCGGCGGTTACCGCTCCAAAACGCCGCTCGCGGCGCTGGAATTCCGTGATCGCTTGCATCAGGTCCTCGCGGCCGAAGTCCGGCCAGAGGCGCGGGGTGAAGACCATTTCCGCGTAGGCGCATTCCCAAAGCAGGAAATCGCTCAAACGCTGCTCGCCGCTAGTGCGGATGAGCAAATCGACGTCCGGCCCCAAAAGGGCGCTCAAGTTGTTCTCGGCCAGGCGATCGGAATGAGAGATCCTTCCGGCGGCGTTCAAAATGGCGTGCCGGGAGGAATAGTCGATCGCCAGGCGAAGGCGCAGGCGGGATCCGTGAGCCGTACGGCGCTCCGCGTCTTCCAGCATGCCCACCAAGGGAGCCGGTAACCGGTCTCTCCTGCCGATCGCTTCCAGACGGACGCCGTTATTGATGCAGCGTTGAGTCTCCTGGACCAGGTAGCGGCCCAGCAACTTCATCAGGGCCGAGACTTCCACGGCAGGGCGGCTCCAGTTATCCTCCGAGAACGCATAGAGCGTCAGAACAGAAACGCCCAGGTCGGGCGCGGCCTCAATCGTCCGCCGAACCGCGCGAGCGCCCGCTTTGTGGCCCGCCACCCGCGGAAGGCCGCGGCGCGTGGCCCAACGGCCGTTTCCGTCCATAATGATCGCTACATGAAAATCGGGCATGACAAATCCTTCCGGGGCGTTGGTTCAACGGGAGTGGGGCCCGATCATCGCTTCATCGCCTGAATCAGCGCTTCCATGTGGTTCAGGTACTTTTCGAACGCCTTACGGCCGATATCGGTCAATGCGTATTCGGTCTTGGGCATTCGTCCCTGGAAGCTTTTCGAACAGGCAATATAACCGGCCTCTTCCAGTTTGCGCGCGTGCACGCTAAGGTTCCCATCGGTGGTTCGCAGCAGTTTCTTGAGCTCGTTGAAGGTCAGCGAAGAGTTCGCCGCCAGAGCGCTGACGATTCCCAGGCGAATACGCTCATGGATCAGCCGATCCAGGCTCGGGATTCCGAGTTGGTCCAGAGCGCCGGCATGCGGCGCCGGACTTGTAGGCCCGGAAGGCAGCTCGGATTTCTTAAGCGCAGTACTTCTACCCGCCATACTTCCTCGCAATCATTGCTCCGAAAATAATGTGTAAGCCCCCGAAGCCCGCGCCGAGCCAAACGTCCGGCCAGGCCACGGGCGCAAACAGCGCCGTTAAGCCTAAAACCAGAAAGCACATGCCCATCACGGGCACCACTCGCACGGAGAACGCGCCTCCGCCGGTAATGCCGGCGCCGTAGAGCATCAGCCACACGCCGGCGATCGCGCCGAAAGGCCCTGCTCGCCACAACACCACGGTCAGAGCGGCGCCGGCGATCAACGGCGGCACAAAACTGTACAGGAATTTGCGAACCGGCGCCGACCACAACGGTAAACCCGCCGCGCGCGCTTTTCGCTCCATGGAAAGGAACCCAATCGCGATGGCAAGCACCCCTTCGCCCAGCCAAGTCACCAGCCAGAGCGCCCGCGAAGAGGCGTGCGACGCGATCCCGGCAGCTGCCAAAGCGGTAGCACCCATGGCGACGCCACCCCATCCTGAAACGGCCGTGAAGGAGCCGGCCCGCTCCATGGTTTCGCGAATGTACCGCAGATGGTCTAGCGCGTGGTCGTGGAGAGGAATGGGCTGGGCCCGCTTCCGCAAAGGCTCGACGGAGGCCATGGGTCCATAGTAAGAGTATTTCGAATGGCTGTCAAGTACTTTGTAAATGAAAGTAGATCAGCGATAGACCACGCACCCGCGCGCTTCGAGATCGCCCACCCAGACGAGTGGCGGCAGCGTCGTTACCCATCGCAGATCGAGTTTTTCCAGCCGAGGTAGTGCGGCGAGGGTGTCAGGCAATTCGACGAGCGGGTTCCCGCGCAAGTCGAGCTGGCGTAATTCCTGCAGTGAGCTCATCGATTCCGGAAGGGAGATCAACCTGTTGTTTCTCACGTGTAACTCTCGAAGGCGCGACAAGCGCCCAAGAGATTCTGGGAGCGAAGTCAATTGATTGTCACATGCTCGAAGCTCGATTAGGCTCGCCATCCCGCATATGCATTCCGGCAACGCTTCGAAGCGGTTTTCGCCGATGTTGAGATAGCGCAGCTTTGTCAGCCGGCCGAGGGACGGTGGCAACGAAGTCAATCGGTTGTCGTGAAGATAGAGAAAATCGGTAAGAGCTTCGAGATCGCCCAACGCGTCAGGGACTTTTGTCAACCGGTTGTGGCCCAGATCGAGCGTACGCAGCTTCCTTAGGCATCCGATCTGCTCCGATAAGTCGGACAGGTCGTTGTCGGCGAGTATCAAGCTTTCTAGCTCGGTTTCCTTCCAAATCGTTTCCGGCACGCGGCCGAGCCGGTTCTTCCATAAACTCAGGCGCCTCGCCGATGGATCGGGCATCAACGCGTTATGGTACCGTGCGCTCGAGGGTTAGCACGGCGCGGCGCCGCGCTAACCCAAGTTCATCAGTTGACCGCCCCTAACGGTCGCGGCTCCGCAACTGGCTGTAAACGCAAGCGCCCATTCGGAGCCGCGACCGTTGGGAGCGGTTGTGACGAACTTCGGCTAAGGCAGGGTCACCGTCTTCGCGGCGCCATAATACACCCCGTTAAACAGGAGCTTGAACGTCGCGTGCGGCTGGCCGCGGAAGGTAACGTCCGGGCCGAGCAGGAACACTTTGCCCGCGCCTACGGTCGCTTCCACTGCGGCCGCACCGCCATCCAGATACTGCTGCCCCCAAGCCCACCCGCTGTCCAGCACCTGCGGCCCGGAGAACCATGCAACCGCGGAGGTATGCTCTCTCGCGGCATTCGGCTCCAGCCGGAACACGGGATGGCTATCGAAGAACACATCGATTTGCGAAGGCATGCCGTAAGCCAGAGGGTCCGCGTTATCGATCCGCGCCTTCAGCAGCGAACCGGGCACGTAGAACTTCTCCCTCGGCAACCGTCGGTCCTGACCGCCGGACGTTTTTTCAACCAGGTGGTCTTTCACCGGCAGCCCGAGCATTTCACCCAGCGCCGCGGAACTCCCGATCGCGACCACCGCGCCTCCAGCGTCCACGAACTTGCGGATTTGGGGAACTGTTTTGGCCTCAGTAATCGCCCCCAGCCAGCCGCGGTATTGCTCGGGAATCTGATCCGGATTGGGCTGGCCGCGTCCACCCTCGCGCATCCGGACCGCGCCATCGGGAAACACCAGCACATCGAAGTTCCGCTTCAAATCCCCGGCGTCCAACGTTCGCGGATACACAACCTGATACGGAAACTCGAACTGATCGAACACCCACCGAATCCAGCCGGAAGGCGCGATCCCGCCGTATTGGTCGAAAAGTCCGATTCGCACCGGCGCCAGTTTCAGCGCATCGCCGCGAGGCCGCTCCGCCAAACCTTGCGCGGCAACTCCAAGTTCTGATGCGCCCTTCGTCAGCACCGCGGATGCGGCGGGCGTCGCGGGAACCCACATCGCCCCAGATTCCTGCTTCAGCCAATAGATGTCGCCCCCCGCTTTCAGCAGGCGATTCATCAGCGTAAACGAATTATTGAGGCTGTGAGAAATGAGAAATCCTGCCGGATTCGCGGCGCCTGTAATTGCAGCGGGCGGCGGAGCAAGCAAGCCGTCGATCTTCTGAAAGGGACCGTCGAAGCCGTCTATAACGCGATCGTACTGGAGTCCCATCTGCATCGCCAGAGTCCATCCTGCGATGTCGTAAGGCGGCTTGGGAGGACCGCCGGGATACGAAAAATCGTTGGGATGGTCCTGCGGCTCGAACATGTCGAGAATGTGCGGCCGGAACGCCTGGGCGGTCTTGACCACGTAGGAGCCAGCGGGATAATGCTTCCCTTCGGCGTCAAAGGCTTGCGTGGCGCGAAGCACGGTCACGCCGTTTTTCAGGAGCGAGTTGACGAACTTCGCCGCCGTCGGAAAATCCGCTTGATCCGCGGGAAGAATGTAGCCGCGCGGGTCGCGGAACTTGGGATCGTGCAAAATGCTCTCATAGAGCGTGGGGTTTCGCGAATCGCCCTGCTGCGAGGTCGCGCGCAGGGCCTCGATGCGCTTAGGCGTAATCGTCCAGTGATCGCGGCTGCCGTTTTCGATCGAATTTCTTCCCATCACGTAGCTGTCGTAGAGGAGCGTCTCGCGGTAGCGCGAGGCCAGATCGAGAACCGCGCGGTTCATTTCGACGTCGTAATCGATCGATTGCTGGTAATGCCACTTTCCCGGCCGGACCGGCAGCGGCCAATCGCTGCTGGGCAACTGCTTGTCCGCCACCAAAGGGATCTCCATCGGGGTAGGGTTGCCCACGATCTCCGTAAGAATCCCGATCGTGTTATGGAAGTACGCGATGGTGCGCAGACCGCCGTTCCACCACGTAGAGTAATTCGCCGCGCCTCGCATCGCCGACCCGCCCTTGCCCTGTTCCACGAGGCGCGTATGCATGGCCGTTCCCACCATCTCCACGCCCAAGGGAATCAGCGGGTTCAGATTGTAATTGAACGGATCCCGGAAAGGAGGGATGAAAACCACCGCGCCCGCAGGCCCTGTCTGGTGATGGTCGTAGACGATCTGGGGAAACCAATCGATGAACATCTCACGGTTCATATTCGTGGTTTCCGGAAGATTAGACGCGTAAAAGTCGCGATTGTCGTCGTGGCCCGCGTATTTCTGATAGAGCGCGGGAAGGTTGGATAAACTTCGCTTCTGCGGTTCGGCCTCGCGCATGTACCACTTTGCAACCATTTCCTGCCCATCCGGGTTGGCAATGACGCAGAGGACGATCGCATCGGCCAAAAAGCGCAGCGTCTCGGCGTCGTTGCGGCTCACCAATTGGTACACCGTCTCGATGAGCTGTTGCGATCCAACAGTTTCCGAAGAGTGCAGTCCACCGTCGATCCAGATGACCGCCTTGCCCGCGCGCGCCAGCGCGTGCGCCTGCTCGTCCGTCAGCCCCTCGGCGAGAGCCAGCCTGCGGGAGATGTCGCGATAATGGTCGAGTTTCTTGAGGTTTTCGGGCGATGTCAGAATCGCCATATACTGCCGTCGGCCTTCCGACGTCGGCCCGATATCCACGAGCTTCATACGGTCTGATTCAGAGGCGAGCTTTTTCCAGTACGCCGTCAACTGTTCGTATCCGGCGACCATGTAATCATCGCCAACACTGAAACCCAGCGCCTCTTTCGGCGTGGTGATGCGCGAGGCAGATTGGGCAAAGGAGAATCCGAAGGCAAACGTGGCCGCCAGAGCAGAGAGGGAGCGTAGGCGGTTTGTCATATGGATTCGATTTTACGCTAGAGCCATATACTCTGGTTGATGTCTCTGGTTCATGAGCGTCTTATTGCGGGCGTAGCCCTATCGGCTATTCGTGACGTTGCGCTGCGTCACGGCGCGAAGCGCGTCTCACTATTCGGGTCGTTGGCTCGCGCAGAGGAACGCAAGGGTTCCGATTTGGATCTCTTGATTGAGCTCGAGCATGATTGAGCTCGAGCAAGGCCGGAGCCTGCTGGACTTGATCGCGATCAAGCAGGATTTGGAGGACCTTACAGGGATCAGAGTCGATGTCGTCACGGAACGCTCGCTCAGTCCATATTTTCGAGACGCTGTGCTCAAGGAAGCCACCGCTCTTTGAAAACGGATCGGACTTATTTGTTGCATATACGCGATGCGATCGGGCGGATTGAGGAATGCTCGGCGGCCGGGAGGGCTGAATTCTTCGCGACGCCCCACTGGCAAGATGCGATCATTCGCCAACTGGAGATCATCGGTGAAGCAAGCCAGCGTCTTTCCTCGGATTTGAGAGAAACAACCCCGGAGATTCCCTGGCGTCGCATTTGCGGCCTTCGTGTCCTGATCCATCACTATATGGGGGTGGACCTCGAGGCTGTATGGGCGGTTGTGGAGACCGGCATTCCGGCGTTGAAAGAATCTGTGGAAGGAATGCTCTCGAAGCAATGATGCCAGGCGCCTGCGGCCAGTCAACGCCGAGACACAAGGAATTTCGCGCAGTCTGCGCTTCTGTAGATACTATGTCAATCCGGAAACCGTTGCCGCTGCCGAACGCCGCAGAAATTCCAGAATCGCCGTCGTCTGCCCAGGGATGAAATGCCCCATCTCCGGGTAATAACGGATCTCGGCGTGGGGAACTGTCCGCTCAAGTCGCCGTTTTGTCTCGGCGGAATCCAGCAGCACATCCTTGCCTCCGAGTATCGCTAGCACGGGCATCGTCAACCGCTTCAGGTATTCATCGCTGAAAACCGCCATTTTGACCCATCGGGGACGGAAATTCTCATAGATCAAAGAGAGGAAGTCCATAAAGCATTGTGCGCCCGGGGAAAGCCCGGCCGGAGCGCGTCCCAGGACTATCTCGCGCGCCTTGTGCTTGCCCCAGCGGCCTCGGAGCCGCAAAGGAATGATCTTCAGCGCGATGCCGATCTTCTGCCTGCCGACTCCTCCGGGACACATCGCCACGAGGCTTGCGACGCGCTCCGGCCGACGGGTCGCGTAATCCAGGGCCAGCCAGCCGCCAAGGGAGACGCCGATGAACGAAGCCCGAGCGACGGACAAAGCGCCCATCACATCGTCGAGCCAGAGCCCGTAATCATCGGAGTTCAAGGCCGGACGAGCGGGCGTGCTCAGACCCGATTCGCCGATCACGTCCGCCGCGAAAATGCGGAACTCCGGCGCCCAGGCTGCAATGTCGCTCATCCACATCACCGAATTCGCGGCCCCGCCGTGCAACAGAATCACTGGTGGCCCCTCCGGATTGCCGCACGCGACGACGAATGTCTCTCCCTGGCTGGTCGGAATGTGGAATTGCTTGTTCGCCACGGGCCAGCGCTCCAGGACTTGAGATAGCGTTCTCGAACGGCTTGCTCGCCCTGCTCGGATTTGTAGATGGCCATATTTATCAGGACTCCAAAGCGATCTCGATCAACTTGAACATCGAGGCATTGATCGCCATGCTGCCGACAAGAACGTCTTCAAGCGCGCGCTCTCCGCGTTGTAGATCGTCTCGCAGCGGCTGATGCCCCGCGCCGCGGGCGTTAAGCCGCACCCATGAGCAGATTTGCCACGCGCTCAGCCGCCTCCGGACTGATCGCGTATTTCCGCAATGCTGGAGACCTCACGATCTACCCGGAACCGATCTGGAGAATTCTTGGAGCGGCTTTAACGCTTTCTCTGGAAGCTCACTTGCCCGGACGCTTCATCACCTTTGCCGGATCGGCATCCGGCTCGACCAGCACTCCGACGAACGGCACCAGCATCTCATCCCAGCTCTGGTCGCCCCAGCGGACCGTGGCCTTCGGGTCGGGATTCAGCGGATTGTTCGCCGAATTGTCCCAATGCGCGAGCACATTGACCCGCGTATCCTTGGGCACGCGAAGCGGCTCCTTCTCGTAATAAATGGTCTGCCAGAGATAGCTGTAGTTCGGCACGCTCAGCATCACCTGCGACTCGCCGGTCGGATAATCGAAGCGGATCTGCATATCCTTGCCGCGCATGTGCATGTGAGGCTGCAAATAGATCACGGTGGCGGGCTGATTGAAAGTCGCCATGGCGTGGCCTGCGTAATTGGGGTCACCGGGAGGAATGGCGAAGCTCGCGTCGGCGACGCCGATGGTCAGCAATCGGTATCGTGGAGGCTCCTTGGCCAGCACAAAACCGACCTTGGTCTGATCGTCCGCCGCTTCCTTTCCGTTGGTGGTGTAGTGCATTTCGATGACGATGTCGGAGCCGGCGGGAATCAGCTTGGCGGCGCCTATTTCAGGAGCGAAATAGCGCTGCGGCTGGATACCCGGAACGTATCCGACGAACCATTCGTTGTCCGCGACGCCATTGCCGGGGAGTCCGGGGTCATCTGGCGGATGCGTGCCAAGCTCGCTGCGCTTGGGAGCGACGTACGGCTCACCCGGCTTGGCGTCCTTGAGCCATTTCGAACCGGGAGGGCGGATGTAAACGCTGGCGTGATGCACGACCGAGCGATTGCCGGGCCTGACTTCGGCGTCTACTACCCAGGTGTCCTCGGCAAACGCGCCAGGGATGAGGAAATTGGTGTACTCCACCGTGCCGGTCTTCGGCACATGGTACGGGTGCTGCATTTCGAAGACAAGATCGGGCTTGATGTTCCATCCCTCGCCCCACTGAATGGGAGCCGGCTTGTCCTTGGCGTCGCCCTCCTGTGCGCCCGCATCCACCCAAGCCGCGATGGTCTGGATGTCGGAGTCGGCGAGCCGGCGGTCGTTGGAGAAGTGGCCGTAGTTAGGATCGGCGAACCAGGGCGGCATCTTTTTGGTTACGACGGCGGACTTGATCGCCTTGGCCCACGGGCGCACGCTCTGGTAGTCAAGCAGGGGCATGGGGCCGATTTCGCCGGGCCGATGGCAAGCCTGGCAGTTCTTTTGAAGGATCGGAAGTATGTCCTTATTGAAAGTGACGGCGGTGTCCGGCGCGGCAGCGGCAAGTCCGGCGCCTAACAGGAGGACGCCAATCGAGAATCGCATGGAACCTCCCTCTTGCGTCGATTCTATCGCGTGCCGCCGAAGAACGGCTCTCAAAAAGCAGTCAAATTTGCGCGGTGGTTGATGGAACCCTACGGATGGGCTTGCGTTTGGTAGGGTATGAACATGCCGGCAAAACTGATTGGGATTAGTTTGGCCGCCGCGGGACTGCTCACCGCCGCGGATAAAGTCACTTTCACCGAAACCGTCGCCCCGATTGTTTATGAGAACTGCGTTACCTGCCATAGGCCGGGCGAAGCAGCTCCGTTCGCGCTGATCACCTATGAAGACGTGAAGAAGCGGGGAAGCTTGATTGCAGCCGTGACCAAGTCGCGCTACATGCCGCCTTGGCATGCGGCTCATGGCTACGGCGAATTCGATGGCGAGCGAAGGCTTACCGACGCGCAAATCGCGGCCATCGGCGAGTGGGTCAAGCAAGGGATGCCGGAGGGCGACCCCGCTAAAATGCCCAAGCTCCCGCAGTTCGCGGACGGCTGGCACCTGGGCAAGCCGGATCTGATTCTGCAAATGCCCGCGGGTTTCGATCTTCCCGCGAGCGGTCCCGACGTCTACCGCAATTTCGTGATTCCTACGGGCCTGACGGAAGATAAATGGGTCCGCGCGGTGGAATTTCGCCCCACCGCGCGCAAGGTGGTGCACCACGTCCTCTACGCGTATGTGGGCGGAGGGTCGCTCAAGCGGCGGGATGGCGAAGATGGGCGGCCGGGGTTCGGCGGCATGGGCACGGTCGGCGTGGTTCCGGGCCAGGGTGGAGGCAGCCTGGGCGGATGGGCCGTCGGCAACACGCCTGTGTTCCTTCCCGATGGGCTGGCGCTGCCCCTACCCAAAGGCTCCGATTTGGTACTCCAGATGCATTTTCATCTGACGGGCAAGGCCGAGTCGGAGCGTTCGACAGTCGGAATCTATTTCGCGGACAAGGCGCCTGAGAAGCGGCTCTTCGCCGCGCAAGTTCCGGCGCTGTTCGGCTTCGGCTCGGGTATCGACATTCCCGCGGGCGCCAAGGCTTACACGATTCAGGATTCGATGACGTTGCCCGTGGATGTACTGGCGTACTCCGTCGGGGCTCACGCCCACTACGTCGGCAAGGAGATGAAGGCCACTGCGACTCTGCCGGACGGAACCGTCCAGCCGTTGCTGTGGATTCAGGATTGGGATTTCGCCTGGCAGGACCGCTACAACTACAAGAAGCCGGTTCTGCTGCCGAAAGGCACGCGCATCGACGTGAAGCTGACCTACGACAATACTGCGGCCAATCCGCACAACCCCAGCAATCCGCCTAAGCGCGTGTTGTGGGGCGAACAGTCATTCGACGAGATGGGCAGCGTCACAGAACAGGTGGTCGCGGTGCACAAAGAAGACGAGGCCGCGTTGCAGAAGTTCTTTGTGGATCGCGCGCGGGCGGCGATCGCCGAGGGAACGAAGGACGGAACGGCACAGCGGTTTTTGCGGTCGCAACAGCAGACGGCGCAGCAGTAGGACACAGGTGGTCCTCGACGACCAGCGCCGACACGAGTGTTTGCGCCACATTTGGGCCCTAGTCGTGGCGCAGGCACTCCTGCCTGCCGTCTCGACACTCGTGTCGAGACCTGCGGGAATCAGGTGCTTGTGCGTAGGGCGCAAAAACTATCATTGGGCATGATTGCCCGCCCCCAGGGCCGCCGGACGCTACTGGGCTAGCGCCGCTCGGATGCGCGCAAGGTGGTGGTAACTGTGGCGCACGGCATGATCTTCCAGCATGAACTGGCAAGTGAGGGACGCATCTCCGTAGAGTGACACGGGCGCGGCGCCATCCAGCTCTTCATCCCTCAAAGCACGGATGGCCGCTGCCGCGTCGGCGCTGTTTTTCGCCAGCAAGGCGAGCGTGGCTTGTTTCGTGACACCATCATTGTCCTTCGCGTCGTCGCGGTTCATTGCGTCGATGGCGTCCCCGGTCAAACCTGTGATTGCGCATGGATAGCCTATGTTCTAGTTGGCCGAGGGCTGAAAATTCTCTCGAGATAATGGGTCCGAAATCGGCTAGCTGCGACTCTCTGCCCGCTACATAATGAGGGTGTGGATAGGGTACAAAGCCTCGATCTGGCCGAATTCGAACGAGCCCGACTGGCGCGCGATCCCCGTTACGACGGGCTATTTTTCACAGCCGTAACCTCGACGGGAATCTATTGCCGCCCGATCTGTCCCGCTCGGCCGCCGAAACGCTCGCACGTACGTTACTTCCTGTCCGCGGCCGCCGCGGAGCAAGCCGGCTTCCGGCCGTGCCTGCGCTGCCGTCCAGAGGCGGCGCCGGGCAGCCCAGCGTGGAAGGGGACCACAACCAGCGTTTCTCGCGCCCTTCGGCTGATCGGCCAAGGGGCGCTGGATAATGGCGGCATAGAGGAATTGGCCGAGCGTCTGGGCATTGGATCGCGGCATCTGAGACGGTTGTTTGCGCGGCATGTGGGCGCAAGCCCTGTCGCCGTCGCGCAAACCCGCCGCGTTCATGCGGCGAAAAGAATGATCGACGACACGGATCTTCCGATGACGGAAGTCGCGCTGGCCTCGGGTTTTTCGAGCATCCGCCGGTTTAACGCAGCGGTTCGCTCCATTTATGGGCGGACGCCGAGTGAGTTAAGGAGGGACATAAAATGAACTACCGTTACTTGGATACTCCGATCGGAAAATTGTTGATTGCCGGCGATCGCGACACGGTCCGCCGCATCGAATTCCCCAAGAATGGGGAGCCGCGCAAGCCCGGCGCCGGCTGGGTGGAATCGTCGACGGGCGTGCTGGAAGAAGCAGCGCGGCAGCTTCGCGAATATTTTTCGGGAAGCCGCAAGGGATTCGATCTGCCGCTGGCGCCGGACGGGACGGATTTTCAGCGTACCGTTTGGCGCGAGCTGCAAAACATTCCCTATGGCCGCACGATCTCGTATGGCGAACTAGCGCGGCGCATCGGGAATTCGAAAGCGTCCCGAGCGGTAGGAGCGGCGAACGGTTCCAATCCAATTCCCATCGTGATTCCGTGCCACCGGGTGATCGGGGCCAACGGAAAGCTAACCGGCTTCGGCGGTGGACTGCCGATCAAAGAGAAGCTGCTTGCGTTGGAGAACCGTCAGCTGTCAGTAGTCGCCCAGCTACGAACTGACTACTGACAACTGATTACTGACGACTTCTATGCACTGATCGGTCCGGTTCCGGCCGAGAGCGCCGCGACAATAGTCTCCTTTTCCCCTTCCGCGAACCCAACCGCGGATTCGAGCGCAATGCGGTAGACCACAAGCCCGACGACGGCTTCGAAAGCCAGGACTGCAAAAAACGCCATCTCGCTGTCGAAGGCGAAACGGGCGAGGTAAGCAAATGCCGCGGGGACGAATGAGAGCGGCAAGGTCAAGAGCCGTGCGCCAGCTTGGCGGCCCGACGCGCCCTGCCGCAGAGAAGCGCTGGGATCCACGCCTCGCGCCTGCCGCACGGACAATATGTTTCCCGCGGCGAGCTGAAACAGCGCCGTCACGGCCACGACGGCCAGCGCTTCGGCTATTTTGCCGGTGTTGACAGGCATGCGGAGCAAGGCGCAGGCCGCGGTCACGGCGGCGATTTCAAGCAAGATGAAGAACGCAGCCGCCAGATTCTTTCCCATCAGCACGCGCGATAGAGGAACCGGGGCCAGAAAATAAATCTGCGCGGCCGAGCGATCGAATCCGAATGCATTGAACATGCACACTTCATTCAACAGCAGCAGCGAGTAGAGGCTTACCATCGTCAGGTAGTTTGTTCCGATGAATCCCCGCGCCGCGCTTGGGCGGCCGAACGCGGTGGGAAGCCACACCACCAAGCCGAAGGTGAAGCCCATGAAGAACACCATGCGGAAGCGGGGCGAACGGGCGAGGACGCGGATCTCTTTTTCGACGAGCGCGGCAAGGGGGTCTGGGAGCGGAAGCGAGAGCGGCACGGGCTTGCGCGGGCGGGAGACCTCGCCGGCCTCATCGAAAGCCAGAGTCTTTCTGAACTGCCACAACCCGAATGCTCCGGCGACCAGGCACCATCCCAGGAGGCCGGCTAGCCCCAGCGCGAGCCGGCCTTCGATCGCGTGGGACGCCGCGATCCATGGCCACCCTTGCCAGGAAAGGCGTTCGACGTAGGGGCGGATGATGCCGAAGACTTGCGGGTTTCGGATCGCGAGTTGGAACGAAGTAAAGAGCGCGATAAATGCGAGCACTGCGATCTCGCGAAGTTTTCTGCGCGCGAACAGCCGCGCCATCAGGTCGCGAATACCGAGCGCGAGCAGCAGATTGAAGAGCACGTAGAGAGGAATCGCGAGGATGCTGGCCACGGCAAGACGCGGATTGATAAAGATTCCCACCGCCGCTCCGGTCAGGACCATCAACATTTCGGGCGCGGCCGTAGAGCGCAACGCCACCTCAATGAAGAATAGTTGCTGGGTGGGAATCGGGTAAGCCTTGAGCTTCCGCAGGTCGAGCGCCGCGCCGCCGGCGGCCATCAGCAGCGGAACGGCCTGCCAATAGAGAAGAATCAGGCCGAAGCCGGCGGGGAGCGCTTCTTGGATGGTATCCAGGTCGGCGGCTGCAAGAAAGCGTGCGATCGCAACCGAGGCCACGAACCACATGCCGTACCAGATGACCGCGATCAGCGTGCCCCAAACCGCGCCCGCCCAGGGATGGAAATTGCGGATGCTGCGCCACTGCGCCCACAGGATGGCTCGGGCTTGTTTCATGCCTGTGTTATTTTCGCATTGAAGTGCTTTTGCGGTTCCTCGCCATCCTCGCGGCGGCTGCCTCAGCCCAAACGCCTCGGAGTATACCACCGGACAGAATCATTGGCGAATACCTGCGCGCAATTGGCGGCGCAAAGGCTGTGGCGCAGATTCAGACGGAGACCATTGCCGGAAGCCTGACGGAGCAGGACACCGGAAAGACAGGCTCCTATTCACTGATCGCGAAAGCGCCCAACCGATTTTATTCCGAAATCGCCATCGAGCCCGAGCGTGAAGTTCAGGCGTACAACGGCATGTCCGCGTGGGGACAGAATGCGGCGGAAGGCGCGCGGACCCTGACTGGCGAGACCGCGAAAGAGGCGGAAGCCGCCGCCCGGTACTGGAACAGCCATCTTGTGGATTTGAAAAAATCGAAGCTGAGCGCGCAATTCGCCGGCATGGAAAATGTGCGAGGGCGAGATGCATATCGAGTTCGCGTAATGCTCGGGCAGGTAATGGGGCGCGATGTGTTTTTTGACGCGCAGACGCATCTCATCATCCGGGAAATCGCGGGCTCTGAGCAATTTGATTACGACGATTACCGTCCCGTCAACGGCATTCAAACGCCGTTTCGGATTGAAATCCGCCGCGGCGGACACGTGTATTCCATCTCCGTGACGCATGCCGAATTCAACGCTTCCGTAGACGATTCGATTTTCGATTTCCCGCGCGTAAGCGGCGCCCCGCTGCCCGACGTCAAAGCGCTGTTTCTCGAGGTCGTGAAGAATCAAAAGGCGATTGAGGAGATGCAGAAGCAATACACCTGCCATGTGATCGAAGAAGAGGAGCAGACGGACGGCAAAGGTCAGGTGAAGTCGCGAAAGATCAAGGAATCGGAAGTCTTCAATATCGCGGGCGATGAAGTGAGGCGGCTGATTGCGAAGGACGGCAAGCCCCTCAGCGCCGAGGAGCAAAAGAAGGAGGACGAGCGATTTAACAAAGAATTCGACAAGGCAACCAAAAAGGAGGCTGAACTCGCCAGCGAACCCAAAAAGCGTGAGCAGCAAGAGGCCAAGGATGAACAGCAGCTCTCCGATCTGCTGCGCGCGATCCGCTTCAGCAATCCGCGCCGCGAACGGTTTCGCGGACAGGAAGTGATCGCCGTGGATTTCGGCCCGAACCCGGAATATAAGCCGAAAAAGATGGTGGAGAAAATAGCTCAGAAAGTCGCGGGAGTGATTTGGATCGACGAGCAGGCGCACGACGTCGCGCGGCTGGAGGCGCACTTCAGCGATTCCGCGAAAATCGGTGGAGGCATCGTCGCGGCGATCGACAAAGGCTCGCATTTCGTCTTCGAGCAAGCCAAGGTGAACGGCGAAGTGTGGCTGCCGGTGTATGACGAGGTCCACATCGGCGGACGCGTGCTGTTTCTAAAAGCGAAAGCCAATCAGATCGACCGCTATTCGGATTACAAGAAGTTTCACGCCGAATCGAAGATCGTCTCGGTAGGGGATCAATGATGCCGTTGCCGGAGCAGAAACGTCAGACGCTCAGCACCGGGCACGGCGACTTTTGAATAATGCCATATGCGTGTGTGCGCAAGCGGCCAAGCGGCGATTGTAGAGAGCCGCGTCCGATAATCACCAGGTCGGCCTCTTCCCGCTTCGCCTCCTCCGCCACTGTGGCCGCAATCGGCCCCACGGCGATTCGCAGCGGAACGTCGACGCCGGTGGATTCGCGCATAGCTCCTAGCTTGCGGTGCGCCTCTTCGCGCAATTGTTCCTGAAGCTCCCTTTCCCCCGGCAACGCCAACCACTCGCTGCTGGGAGGAACGACGTGCAGCAAGTTCAAAGTTGCTCCCACCCGCTCGCTGAACTCCCCGGCCCATTCGATCAGTGCGGCTGCCCCGTCTGGCCCGCCCACCGAGCACAAAATGGTGCGCGGCGCGGGCCGTGCGCGTTGCTCCTCCGCATGCGCCGCCGTCCAAACTGGACATCTCGCATCGTGGAGGACCTTGGCCGTAACGGATCCAATCAGCAAGCTGCGGAAAAAGCCGCATCCATAGGTCGGCATCATGATCAAATCCACCTGGTTGGCGTGAGCGAACTCGACGATCTTCCCGGCCGGATCTCCCAAGGTCGTAATGCGTTCCACAGCAACACCGGCAAGCTCTTTGGTCAACGCGCCGTCGAGACGCGACTGAAGATCCTGCTCCATCCGTTCCGCATCCGCAATATCCGGCACGGGGCCAATCACACCGATGAGCGTGACCCGTGCGCCGAGTCGTTCCGCGGCAGCCCGGACGAAATTTGCCGCCTGGAACCCTGGCGGCGAGAAATCGAATGGAAAAAGGATGTGTGCGGTGGCCATGACGTCCTGCCCAAGTGAAGTGCAATCCGCGAGCCAAATGACCGCGCCTGGCTCACGCGTTTGTGTATACTCGGAAATTTCGGCTAAAGGAGAAACGAATGAGCAAGAAGATCATTGCGGTTATGGGCGCGACCGGCTCGCAGGGCGGGGGCTTGGTTCGCGCGATTCAGAACGATAAAGGCGGCGATTTCACCGCCCGGGCCTTGACCCGGGACGTGAATTCCGACAAGGCTAAAGCGCTGGCGGCGCTGGGAGCCGAGGTG
>DASQJB010000113.1:0-7355 GCA_035631295.1 Bryobacteraceae bacterium
GAATTTACCGTTTCCACTTCGAACGCTGATTCGACGATCGGCGGCGCCGCGAGCACCATCTCTCTAATCACGCCCTCTGGGACGAATCAATTACATGGATCGGGGTACTGGTTTAACCGCAACAACTTCTTCGCGGCGAACGACTGGTTCAACAACAAGAACGGCGTGGCGCGGCCGTTTTTGAATCTGAATCAGCTTGGAGGGACAATAGGCGGCCCGATCAAGCGCGATAAATTGTTCTTCTTTGCAAGCTACGAAGCCTTCCGGCAGCATCAAACCATGCCCGTAAGAGATACGATCCTGACGCCAACCGCGCGCCAAGGGATTCTGCAGTACAGGGTGGGAGGCGTCGTTCAGCAGTTCAACGTTTTAACGGCGCAACAACTCCAACCCAGCCAGTTCATGCAGAATCTCCTATCGCAAGTGCCCACCACGGGGAATAATAACTCGCTCGGGGATGGCCTCAACACAACGGGCTATACTTTCAACGCGCGCAATAACGAAACCAGGGACAATGCGACGGGCAAGCTCGATTATTCGCTTTCGCCCAAGCACGTATTTTCCGGCAGCTACGCCTGGAATCGGGATATCCTGGACCGGCCCGACCAAACGCCGTTTTACAGCTTTATTCCGCCCGTCTCCAATAACGACAACGCAAAGCTGCTCTCCGTCAGCTACCGGTGGACGCCTACGGCTACCCTCACCAACGAACTGCGCGGCGGATTTAACTTCCAACCCGGGACCTTTATTGACCGCACACCACGGCCCTCCTACCTCATCACCGGCACGCTATTCACCACGCCGATCGAAACCACCGAGATCGGCGAAGGGCGCGACACCAGATACTACCGGCTAGAGGACAACGCGCGCTGGGTCCGCGGGCGGCACTCCGTCGCCTTCGGATTTCAGATGTTCCACAGCTCCGTTTCGTCTTTTAACGCGAATGCAAACGTTAGTGGAATCGTCCCCACTTATACGATCGGCATTTCCGCCCAGTCTCCGTACGGTTTTAATACCGGGCAAATTCCCGGCGCCAGCTCCACCGATATCTCGCGCGCAAATGCACTCCTGGCCACTTTAGGGGGACTACTTACCAGCGGCGGCCAAACTTTCAATCCCACCAGCCGGACTTCGGGTTTTGTCAGCGGAGCGCCGCAAGTTTCGAATTTCAGGTATGACAACTATGCCTTCTATGCCCTGGACAACTTCAAACTCCGGAGCAATCTCACCCTTACCTTGGGGTTGCGATGGGATTATTTCACGCCTGTCAACGAAGTCAACGGCCTGATCATCCAGCCGGTTTTGATTAACAACAATCCGGTGAATACGCTGTTGGGCAACGCCACGCTGGATTTCGCGGGGAACACCGTGGGACGTCCTCTCTATAAGAAAGACCTGAACAACTTTGGCCCGAACGTGTCCCTGGCTTGGGACGTATTCGGAGATGGAAAGACATCCGTCCGGAGCGGTTTCAACATCGCGTACGTAAGCGACAACCCGATGAATGACGTTCTCAACTCGGTGTCGGGGGTCAACAGCGGCCTGACCACAACGCGAACGCTTTCCAATTTGACGTCGACGGCAGATGCGCCCACTGCGATCCCGGTTCCACCGTTTCAGGTTCCCACAACTTCCCTGGCCCAGTTCAATCTGAATCCTAACTCGCCCCCCGTCGAGGGCATGATGGACCCGAACCTCGTCACGCCTTACGTAGAGCAATGGAACCTGTCGATCGAGCGTAACGTGAAGAATGGATGGATCGTGGAGGGCCGCTACGTTGGCAATCACGTCGTCAAGATTTGGCGGCAGATCGATTTCAATCAGATCAATGTATATCAAGGCGGCTATATCCAGGACTTCCTCCGCGCTCGCAATAACGGCTTTCTTGCCCAGAATGCCGGCCTGGCTTTCAACCCGGCCTACAACGCCAACGTTCCGGGAAGCCAGCCGCTGACGTTTTTCCCCCAGTTGCCCAGTGGCGGCTTTCTGACGAACTCCACCGTGCTCGCGGATATTCGCCAAGGCGAGGCGGGAACGCTGGCTCAGTTGTACCAATCAAACCTGCTCTTCCCTTCGGCCGGATTCAGCTACTTCCCGAACCCACTCCTGCTTTACTCCAGCATGCTCACCAACCGGAGCAGCTCCAGTTATGACGGCGCACAATTCGAGGTCCGCAAGCGCACCAGAAACGGAATGCAGTTCCAGGCTAACTACACTTTTAGCAAGGCGCTGACCGATTCGTTTCTGCAACGCGCCCTGGAGGCTCAACTGGACAACAATAACCCTGGCGCGGAGCGCGCTCCGGCCAATTTCGACCAGCGGCACGCCTTCAAGCTGAACCACTACATCCCGCTGCCGTTCGGCGGCCAGCACCGGCTTCGTTCCTCGAACCCCGCCGTGAGCCGCCTGATCGACGGTTGGGGCCTGAGCGGTTTCCTTGCGCTGTATAGCGGGAATCCCGTCGCGATCTATTCGGCCCGGGGCACGCTCAACCGCGCGGCTCGATCCGCATACAACACCGTGGACACTCCTGATACCATCGGGCAACTCCGTGCTCTCACCGGCGTCTTCATGACGGGCAACGGCCCGTACTGGTTCAACCCAGCCAACATCAACCCAACAACGACACTGGGCGTCGCGCCCGACGGTTCCGCCCCATTTCCTGGCCAGGTGTTCTTCAATCCGCAACCTGGTTCGATCGGCTCCTTGCAGCGCCGCGTCCTCAGCGCACCTTGGTACAAGAGTTATAACTTCGCAGTGTCAAAGATGTTCCGCGTGTACGAGCGCCACAGTCTGGAATTGCACGCCGATTTCTACAACCTGCTGAATCACCCGAATTTCTTCATCAACGACCAAAGCGTCAATAACAACAACTTCGGAAAGATCACGCAGCAGTTTTACTCGGAAGACGACGTTGGACCGCGACTGGTTCAGTTCGGTCTGTATTATCGGTTCTAGTGCGGTGAAGCCGCCCCGGCGCGCCATCGGCTTTCGTCATCGATTTTTCAACCTATCGACAGGTTTGAGGGAGTATGATCTAATGTAAGCTGCCTTAGGAGGCCAACGTGAGAACTATCGGCATGCTTGCGGCCTTTGCGGCCGGCCTTTGCGCGCAAAACTCATACCCTAACCCATATCGCACGATCGAGAACTGGGCGAAGCTCCCCGAGGGAAGGATGTGGGGATCGACCAGCGCCGTAGAGATCGATCGCGACGGCAAGAGCATCTGGGTTGCGGAGCGATGTGGCGCGAATAGTTGCGCGGGCAAAACCGATGATCCCGTGCTCAAGTTCGACTCTTCCGGCAAGCTCGTCAAAAGCTTCGGTTCCGGCATGTTCCTTTTCCCGCACGGCATTTGCGTGGACAAAGACGGCAACGTTTGGGTAACGGACGGCCAGGCCAAAGATGGCAAGGGGTTTCAGGTAGTCAAGTTCTCGCCCGAAGGAAAAGTACTGATGACGCTCGGCAAGCCGGGCGGCGATCCGAACGACCCGGCTTCGTTCAACCAGCCCAACGATGTCGCTATCGCTCCGAATGGCGACATTTTCGTCTCGGAAGGACACACGCCCAACATGGGCAGCGCGCGCATCGTGAAGTTCTCGAAAGACGGAAAGTTCATCAAGCAGTGGGGCAAGCACGGCTCCGGTCCGGGCGAGCTGGAGGTTCCACACGCGCTTGGTTTCGATTCGCGCGGACGCCTCTTTGTGGGCGACCGCGCCAATAATCGCGTTCAGATTTTCGATTCAGAAGGAAAATTCCTGGAGGAATGGAAGCAATTCGGCCGTCCGAGCGGAATTTATATCGACAAGAACGACGTCATTTATGTGACGGACTCCGAGTCGACCGACAAACAGGGCTACGGCTACAATCCCGGCTGGAAGAGAGGCATCCGAATCGGAAGCGCGAAGGACGGGAAAGTTACCGCTTTCATTCCCGATCCGCTGGTCCCCGCCGCCGGCGCGGCGCTTCCGGCGACCAGCACGTCGGAAGGCGTCGCGGCAGACGCGGAGGGAAACGTCTATGGGGCGGAGGTGGGGTCGAAGTCGCTGAAGAAGTACGTGCGCGTGCTGCCGACGGAGGCGAAAGAGGATTACTTCACGACCTCGGACGGAATCAAGATCCATTACATTACTCTGGGAGCGCGCGGGAGCTGGGTAGTGCTGATTCACGGTTACACGGATAGGGCTGAGCGGATGTTCTTCTATACCGGCGTGGCGCAGGCGCTCGCCGGTAATCATCGCGTAGTGGCGCTCGATAACCGGAATCACGGACTCAGCGACAAGCCGGAGCCGAACGGAGCCGGCCGCGCAGAAGACGCGATCGAGCTGATGGATCATTTGAAGATTCAGAAAGCGCACATCCACGGATACTCTATGGGAGGTGCGTTCACCGGCCAGCTTCTGGCGAGTCATCCGGAGCGCTTTATGACGGCAGCGTTCGGAGGCTCGGGGATTCAGGAGACCGATCCGAAGCTGCGCGAAAACGCCATTGCCATGGATAAGCCGATGCCCGAGCCGCAGGGCGCTGAGGCCGCGGCTTTCCAACGGTTGCGCGAGGTTGCGGCCAAACGCGCGGAGGCTAAAGGCGGGGCCACCGCGGCGCCCACGCCCCTTCAGATCGATCTCACGAAAGTCACCATTCCTGTTCTGGCGATCAACGGAGAGTTCGACGGTCCTCACATGAAGACCGAGCGCATGGCGCGCGAGCTGAAAAACTTCCAGAACGTGATTCTCCCGGGCAAGAATCACATGTCGGCGATCGCCGTGGGTGGGCCGATGCCGCCGCAGTACATCGAGAGCTTGGTCCAGTTCGTTAATTCGCACGATGTACGATAGACGGCGATGACGGGCAAGGCAATCACTCTTCTTGCGGCGGCGATGCTGCCTGTCGCTGCGCAGTCTTATCGCGCGCCGCGCGCCGACGGCGGCCACCCCGATCTTAACGGCATCTGGCAGTCGCTGAGCGAAGCCAACTACGATATCGAAGCCCACAATGCCAAAGCCGCGATGGCTGTGCGCCCCGGGCCCTATGGGCCGGTTCCCGCCGGGGCGGTTTTGGCGCTGGGAGCAGTGGGCTCAGTGCCGCCGGGAATGGGCGTCGTGGAAGGCGGCGATCTTCCCTATCGCCCCGAAGCCCTCGCTCAGAGAAAAAAGAATCAAGAAAACTGGCTGACTTCAGATCCGGAGATCAAGTGCTATTTGCCCGGCGTTCCTCGGGCCACTTATATGCCGTACCCCTTACGGATCTTTCAAAACGGCACTCAAATCTTCATCGCATACGAATACGCCGGCGCGGTGCGCAACATCTATTTGAAGGACCCAGGGCCGGCGCCGGTGGATTCGTGGATGGGGCAGTCGGTGGGGCGCTGGGAAGGGGAAACTCTGGTGGTGGACGTAACGGGCTTAACCGATCAAACCTGGTTCGACCGCGCGGGAAATTTCCATAGCGATGCGATGAAGGTCACTGAGCGGTACACACGCACCAGCCCGGACGTCATCTCCTACGAGGCGACCATCGACGATCCTAAGACGTTTACGCGGACCTGGAAGATGAGCATGCCTCTGTACCGCCGGCAGGAAAAGAACGCGCAGCTGATGGATTTCAAATGTGCCGAGTTTGTCGAAGAATTGCTCTACGGCGCGTGGCGCAAGAACCCGCTGAGCAGATAAGGAGGGATGAGAATGAGCCACGGATGGACACGGATTCACACAGATATCTTGGCTTTAGCGATCGCGGCGCCGATGTGGGCGCAGGCGCCGCTATCCCAGACAAAGCCGTACGCTCCGCCGCGAATGGCCGACGGCCATCCCGATCTGCAAGGCACTTATGACTTGGCCACGCTGACGCCCCTGGAGCGCGCCTCCGGAGCGAAGGCCGTATTGACTAAAGAGGAAGCAGCGAGGCTCGAAGCCATGGCCGCGCTGGTGCGGGCGCGCGGGGATCAAGCTATTTCGGGAGAAAGGCAGGCGCCGCCGAAGGGCGGCGACGGGTCCACCGGCCCGGCGGGAGGCGTGGGCGGCTACAACACCGGCTGGCTCGATCCAGGCTCCGCCTACACCATTGTGGATGGACAGAAGCGGAGCTCGCTGATTGTTGATCCGCCGGACGGGCGCGTGCCGCCTTACACGCCGGAAGCGCGCAAGCGCCTGGCGGCGCTCGCGGCTCGGCCAACGTCAGACGCGCAGGAGAGCAACGATCCTGGATTAGAAACGGCGCCCGGCGCCTACGACGATCCCGAGCGCCGTCCGCTGGGCGAGCGGTGCCTGCTCGGATTCGGCTCCACTTCCGGCCCGCCCGCGCTTCCGGATTACTTCTACAACAACCTCCATCAGATCGTTCAAACTCACGATTCGGTGATGATCCTTACCGAGATGGTGCACGATGCGCGCGTCGTGCGGATGAACGCGGCGCATCTTCCCGGCAAGATCCGGATGTGGATGGGAGATTCCGTGGGCCATTGGGAAGGCGATAGCTTGGTGGTCGATACCACCAACTTCACCGATAAGACGCGCTTCCGCGGATCGACCGAGAACCTGCACGTCATCGAACGCTTCACTCGCGTCGGGCCAAACGCGCTGCTGTACCGATTTACTGTTGAGGATCCCGCGACGTGGGATCGGCCATGGACCGGCGAGTTCACCTGGCCGGCCACCAATTCCCATATTTACGAATACGCCTGCCATGAGGCGAATTACGCTCTGGGCGATATTTTGAGAGGCGCCCGCCTGCGGGAGAAGGAGGCTCAACAGAAATGACTCGCGCTGGAGAACTGATCGTAGTTGCTTGCGCCGCGGTGATTCCGCTGGCAGCGCACCACGCCTTCGGCGGCGAATTCGATCCTTACCGTCCCGTTCTGCTCAAGGGCAAGGTCGTCCGGGTGGAATGGGTGAATCCGCATACGTGGATTCATGTGGAGGTAGTCAAACCGGATGGCTCGAAAGAAGAGTGGATGGTGGAGGGCGGAAGCCCGAATTCGCTGCTGAGGCGCGGCGTGACTCGGGACAGCCTGCCGGTAGGCACCGAAGTGGTGGTGGATGGCTACCAGGCGCGCGATCACACATTGCTGCGAGCCAATGGCCGCAATGTAACGCTCACAGACGGCCGGAAGCTGTTTCTGGGATCGTCAGGGCCCGGCGAGGGTCCACCGCCTGACGCGGCGCCGCTGGATAAGGCGAAAACGCCCTAGCTGGGAGTTGCGGGCATGCTAACGAAATCATTTCTGTTGGCCATATGCGCGGCCACGCTCGCGCTCGCCGCGCCGAACGATTACTCCGATCCCAAAACCTGGCTGTGCCGGCCTAGCCAGCACGATGCCTGCGATACCGATCTCACCACAACGGTGATTCGCGCCGATG
>DASQJB010000114.1:0-4056 GCA_035631295.1 Bryobacteraceae bacterium
CCATCAGGCGCTTGTAGACTGTGCGCTCATCTCCCGCAGCTTGTATCGCAGAACCTTTCCCGCAGCCGTCTTGGGCAGTTCCCGGAGGAACTCAATACGCCTTGGATACTTGTAAGGCGTGATTCGCTGCTTGACGAAATCCTGGAGCTCTCGCGCCAATTCCGCGCCGCCCTCATAGCCCTCCCGCAGCACCACGAACGCTTTCGGACTGTGCAGCCCAGTCTCTTCTTCAAAGGCAATCACGGCTGCCTCCAGAACGCAAGCATGCTCCATCAACGCGCCCTCCACTTCAATCGGCGAGACCCATTGGCCCGAAACCCGGAACATGTCGTCCGATCTTCCTGCGTACCAGTAGTAGCCGTCCTCATCGATTCGATACTTGTCCCCGGTGAAGAACCAGCGCCCGCGCATGCGGTCCCGTGTCAGAGCATGGCGGTTCCAGTAGCATGGCGCCGTGCTAGGGCCAGACACCATCAAATCTCCGATCGCGCCGGGAACCACCGGCTGGCCCGTGGGATCGACGAGCGCCACTTCGTAGCCGGGCACAGCCTGCCCCGTGCTTCCCGGCCGAACTTGTCCGGCTTGGGATGAGAGATAAATGTGCAGCACTTCGGTCGATCCGATGCCGTCCAGAATCTCCACTCCAAAACGCTCCTTCCACCGCCGGAAAATTTCCGCGGGCAGCGGCTCGGCCGCCGAAACCGACAGGCGGACCGAGCCCAAGTCGTAAACGGCGCGCTCGGCCTCTTGCAGCATCGCCGCGTAGAGCGTCGGCACCGAAAAAAACAGCGTCGGCCTGCTCGCCTGAGCCGTTTCCAAGATTGCCTTAGCCTGCGGTTTTCCCGGATACAGGACTGTGGTCGCGCCGGCGTGAAATGGAAACATCAGCGCGTTGCCCAGTCCATAAGCGTGAAAAAGCTTGGACGAGGAGAACGTCGTGTCATCCTCCCGGATGCCCAGCACGCCCCCAGCGTAATAGTGGCAGCAGTAAAACCAATCCTGGTGCAGGTGCACCGCCGCTTTCGGCCGTCCCGTGCTACCCGAAGTCCAGAGCCAGAAAGCAACGTCGTCCTTGCCGGTTGGCGCCGCCTCCAGTGTGGGAGACGCGCCCTCCACGAATTCCTCCCAATTGATGTAGTTGTCGACAGCCTCACCGCATACAATTACGTGTTTGCAGTAACGCCGGCCCGCAAGGGCCGGCCCGAATTCGCCGAGCAGGGTCGAGTGCACGATCGCGATCCTCGCCCGGCTCTCTTCAAGAGAGTAAGCGTAATCGCTAGCTCGCAAGGCCGTGCTCGTCGGCACGGCGACAGCGCCAATTTTCATCGTGCCCAAGTACGCAGCCGCGAACTCTGGGGTATCGGGAAGAACGAGGAGCACTCGCTGTTCCTCCTGGAGCCCCAGCCTCAGAAGTGCATTGCCAATGCGGTTGACCTGCGTGGCGATTTCGGCATAGGTAAGCCGCGCGTTACCCGCTATGATCCCCGTCTTGTCGCCTTGGCCTTCCCTAAGATGGCGGTCGACGAAGTGATCCACGAGGTTGTACCGATCTGGGAGTTCGACCTTGGTTGAGGCGTGCATCAAAGGAGCACTAAGGCTAGCAGTATACTGCATCTCTAGCGATCAAAAGCCCTGGAATTGTGGTTAACGACGGCGAGATGTGCATTATACTGCTGTCCGGGTTTAGAGCCGAGCGTCGGCCACCAGCAGACAAATTAGAATGCATCGGCGATTGGGCGTCCGCCGTCGTAGAAAATGTGGAGCGTTCGCGCCGTAAATTCCTTGGAACTTCGGCGGCGGGCCTCGTCTCCGCCGCCTCATCGGACTTCTTCTTCGATCCGAACCTTCACGCCCAGAGCACACTGACGCCGGACGAGGCCCTAAAGGCGCTCATGGATGGCAATGATCGCTTCTCGTCCGGCCGCTTGGCCAGCTTCGAACACGATCTCAAACTCCTGAAAGAGCACAACGCCGAAAGGCAGGAGCCATTCAGTGCGGTTCTTTCCTGCGCAGACTCGCGAGTCCCGGTAGAGCTCATCTTCGACCAGACCATCGGTCACATTTTCGTGACAAGAGTCGCTGGCAACGTGGTTACGCCGGAGCTGATCGCAAGCCTGGAATACGGCGCGGCCGTGCTCGGGACCAAGGTCATACTGGTGCTTGGGCACACAGACTGCGGCGCAGTGAAGGCCGCCATCCAAGGTAAACAGCCTCCTGGCCAGGTCAGCGCGCTATACCCGCATATCCAGCCCGCTATCGACGTGGCCGGTTCCAATCCAGATGCGGTGGCCAAAACGAATGCCGAGATCCAAGCTCGGCTGTTGCGAGAGTCCTCTCCTGTTATCCGGCCCATGGTCAAGGAGAATAAGTTGAAAGTCCTATCCGGGATCTATAACATCGCGACCGGGAAGGTAACGCTCACGTGAGTCTCAGTTGGTGACTGAGCATCTTGAGGGCATGGCGCCACTCGTTGCGCTGGAATCCGGGAAGGCGCCAGAGCATGCAGAGCTCGAGTTAGCCAGCGCACAACGCAGTCCGGGGCGGCCGGCTTATCGGAGACTGGCGAGCGCTCCGGTCCCGCACCGGGCGCTGTGCGCCGAGAAAATAGTTGAAACTTTCCGTTCCGGAAGGCATCGTTCGGTGTGCCGCGAAACCATGAGGGCGGTTACGGCGCATCGCGACATCTTTCCCAGCACGGCCATTCACCGGCGGCAGCGGGATGCGTCGGCGCCCAATCGGAGCGAGCCAGGGATGGCCGTTAATGACCGCAAACAAAGGAACTGTCCTGGCAGTCGACGATGAGCCAGGTTTGCTCGGGCTGCTGGCGCGAATTCTGACGGAAGAGGGCTACCATGCGCGGCTGGCCGATTGTGGCGAGGCTGCGCTTCGATCCGTGGAGGCCCTTCCGCCGGATCTCATCCTACTCGATACGCGGATGCCGGAAATGGACGGGCGGGAAGTATGCCGGCGATTGAAGGCGCGGAAACAGAGCCGGGAGATCCCACTCATTTTCATGAGCGCGGCTTCCGACGGAGCGGAACGTGCGGAAGGGTTGACGCTAGGCGCGGTAGATTTTGTAGCCAAACCTTTTTGCTCGACGGAGTTGCTGGCGCGCGTAAAGACTCATCTGGAGCTGCGGCGCTTGCGGGGGCAATTGGAGGCCCAGGTAGGCAGCCGGACTCTGGAACTACTGCGCGTCATTGAACGCTCGCAGGCGGAAATTGCTGAACGGCAGCGGACGGAGAAGGCATTGCGCGAGAGCGAAGAACGGTTCCGGAGCATGGCCAACACGGCTCCGGTGATGATCGCGATGGCGGGTCCGGATCAGGCAGCTACGTTTTTCAACAGGTGCTGGCTGGATTTCACGGGCCGGACGATGGAGCAGGAAATGGGAAGCGGCTGGGCGGAGGGGCTTCACCCGAACGACATGGAGATGTGCCGGGTCCGGCTGGCGTCGGCATACGCGGCGCGGAGCGAGTGCCGCATGGAATACCGGTTGCGGCGCGCCGATGGGGAGTATCGGCACTTGCTGTGCAGAGGCGTTCCCCGCGTTGAACCCGATGGCGGCTTCGCGGGCTATATCGCCTGCTTAACCGATATTACCGACCTGAAGCGAAGCCAGGAAGAAGCGCTGGCGCGGCAAAAGCTGGAAAGTCTGGGAGTGCTTGCAGGAGGAATCGCGCACGACTTCAACAACCTGCTGGGCAGCATTCTGGCGAACTCGGAGGCGTTGCTCGGGGCGTTGGAGGAAGCATCGCCGGCGCGGGAGACGGCGCAGAGAATTGCCGCCGTGGCGGACCGCGCCGCAGGGATTGTGCGGCAGTTGATGGCTTATGCCGGCCAGGAGAGCGTTGCAATGGAGCGGGTAGACTTGGCGGGATTAGTGCGCGAGATGCTGGAGTTCATCCGGATCTCCATTTGCAAGGGGGCGGTGCTGAAAGTGGATCTTCCGCAGGGGTTGCCGACGGTGCGTGTGAATTCCGCGCAGATAAGGCAGGTGGTGATGAATTTGATCATCAATGCGTCGGAGGCGCTTCAAAGCCGCGGAGGCGCCAT
>DASQJB010000115.1:0-10744 GCA_035631295.1 Bryobacteraceae bacterium
TACCCGCCCTCGAGAACGCGGTTCAGATTGTACGCCGCGCTGATGAGCGCCAGGTGCGTGAACGCCTGCGGAAAGTTTCCTAAAGCCTCGCCCTGCGGTCCCGTCTGCTCGGCATAAAGACCCAAGTGGTTGGAATAACCAAGCATGCGTTCAAAGATGAGCCTGGCCTGACCGAGTCTTTCCGGCTGCGCGTGAGACGCGCGCGTCAGGGCCTCCACCAGCCAAAAAGAGCACATGTTGAAAGTGCCCTCTTCTCCGGGAAGGCCATCGACGCGCCGCGTAGGCGGGTAGCGGTAAACCAGATTTCCGCTCGTCAAACCGCCATGGCGCGGACTCCGGAGGATCGCTTCTACTGTGCCGAGCATGCGCGGATCGCTGGGGCCCATAAAGAAAACCAGCGGCATGATGAGAAGGGACGCGTCCAGGTCGTGGCTGCCGTAACACTGCGTAAACGCATTGCGCTTTTCGCTCCACCCTTTCTTCATCACTTCCTCATAAATCCGGTCCCGCTCCGCGATCCATTTCTCGCGGTCGGAGGGGAACGAGCGCTTGTCCGCCAAACGGATGCCGCGGTCCAACGCCACCCAGTCCATTACTTTCGAATAGACGAAGTGTCGGGGACGCCCGCGCATTTCCCAGATGCCGGCATCCGGACGCCGCCAGTTCGTGCAAACCCAATTGAGGCGGCGGCGGATCCTGGTCCAAAGATCGTACGAGATCGGACCAACGTACTTGTTGTACAGATACAGCGAATCGAGGAGCTCGCCATAGATGTCCATCTGAACCTGCGATGCGGCTGCATTCCCGATCCGTACAGGCGCGGATCCGCGATACCCTTCCCAGTGTTGAAGGATGCACTCCGGAGGCGAGGCCTCCGCGCGAACGGTATTCAGCACGGGCAGAGGCTTCTTCGCATGGAAGCGCTGGCGGGCGTGTTCGTGTATCCAGCGGACGAAGCCCACGGCTTCCTCCTCGAAGCCGATGCGGAGGAATCCATAAATGGTGAATGCGGCGTCGCGGAGCCAACTATAGCGGTAATCCCAGTTCCGGACTCCGCCGATGACTTCAGGCAAGCTCGTAGTGGCGGCGGCCACAATCGCTCCGGTTGGCTCGAAGGTCAACAGCTTAAGCGCGAGCGCCGACCGTTCCACCTGTTCGCGCCAGCGCCCGCGATAGGTGCAGGAGGAGAGCCATCTCTGCCAGAATTTCACCGTGGTTTGGAACAACTCCTCCGCCTCCTGATCGGACAGTTTGCAATGAACGATGTCGTTCTGGTCGAGACCTTTGATCAAGAAAAGCTCTGATTTCCCTTCGTCCAGCGTGAACTCGCCGGCGACTCCTCCATGTCCGTCTTTCCGAAGGGGCACGCCTGTTGAGAGGGCCAGGCTGAGGTTGTCCGACTTGAAAATGGCGCAGTTGGAATCCAACTGGATCTTGTGGGCAGCTCGCCCGTAGTCAAACGCGGGCTTACAAGAGATCGATAGCCGGATCGGCCCCTTCACGCAACGGATGCGGCGGAACAGATGGTGATACCAGGGCGACTCGGAGGGAATGCCGACAGGCATGAAATCTTCCAGCTCCGCGATGCCATCGGCCATCAGAAAGCGCGTGACCAATATATTGGTGGAGGGCAAATAAGACTGTTTGCGAGTCACCCGATCCGCTATGGGTGAAATTTGAAAACGCCCGCCTTTTTGATCGTCCAAGATCGCGCCGAAGACGCTGGGCGAATCGATGTTTGGATAGCAGAACCAGTCGATGGATCCGTTCATGCCGACCAGCGCGGCAGTGCGCAGATTGCCGATGAGTCCGTAGTTTTCAATTGGTTGATAAGCCATGTCTGGTAGGGTATCCCCCGCCGTGAAGTATGATTTCGCAGGCGGAAAAGCGTTTCCGGGCAGGCTCAGGGCGTGGTGGTTCGGAGCAGGTGACTCAGGCTCGGCTGTGAGGTCAGTCTGCCACGCAAAGCCTCGTCCAAGTCGACATGGGCGCTTTCAAGCGTCGTTCCCATCGACTGATCCAGGGCGATCCGGGCCTTGGCATAGGCATCGCGTGCTTGCGCTTCCGCCAATCGATCCGTAAACAAATCCCGTTGAAGGAGGATGACGTTATAGGAAGTGGATAAACCGATATCCAGCCTTTTCCGCTCGGCATCGAGTTTCTGTTGATCGAGCAGCGTGGCTTGATTGGCCGCAGCCACTTCCGCCTTCCCCTGTGTCACGGCGATCAAAGCGTTTTGCACGTCGACTTCGATCTGACTTTTCGTCCGAACCAATGCGTCTTGCGATTGCGTCAGCTCCAGCCGAGAACGTATTTCGTCGGCCTGGGCCTGACGGTTGTGGAGCGGGAAGCTGATGGTGACGCCGAACGCGTACTGCGGGTATCGGAAATGCACCGCTTCTGTGAAGGACGTGCCGAAATAATCGTAGAGTCCCACGGTCGAAACAAGCGCAAATACATTCACACTAGGCAATAATGCGTTCTTTAGAAATGGCAAAGTGTCTTCCTGGCTCTTGATATCGCCCTCCGCCGTCGCAATCTCAGGCCGGTTGCGATGGGCCGTGGCGACGGCTTCCTCCTGAGTCGGAATGGAATCGTCATCGGGATTCGGGAACGAATCGACGGGTTCGACGGAGGCCAATGCGAGAGCTTCCTGCAAATTCTTGCTGAACATGCTCTTTAATTGCAGCTCCGCGTACCGGCTGTTGGTTTGAGCCACGATTAAATCTCGCCTGCTGGCCGCGACTTGGGATTGCGCGTTTACGACGTCGAGCGGAGCCATAAGGCCGACGGCGAGTTCTTTCCGGTTGTTGGCTTCCAATTGTTGCGCCACTGTCAGAGCTTGTTCCGCGGCGCGAATTCCCTCCTGCGTGGCGATCAGGTCCCAATAAGCGTCTTCCGCTGAAGCCAACTGCGCCATCAACAGCTGCCGGAAGGATTCGCGTTCGATGCCTTGCTCGTTTTGCGCGACCTCGATCAGCGCGTGGTTTACCTTGAAGCCGAATCCGTTGAGCATCTGCTGGCTTACGGATGCGGTGAAGCCGGGCGTGATGTAGGGATTGAAGAGAAGATGCAATTGCGTGGAGGACTGCCTTTGAAGGCCATAGCTGACGGCGAAGCTTGTGCCGGAGGAAAAGGCTTGGACGTAGTTCACCGAGAGAGCGGCGGTTCCGGTGGTGACGGAGGGCACGCCCGCCACCACCAGAGTGTTCAACGGACTGGAGGTATGGTCCTCGCTGAAGCTCAAACTCAGAGTGGGATCGAAAACTCCAGATGGGCGAACGAGCACCTGCGAGGCGGCGCCAGTGATTCCTCCGGCGTTGGAGGAAACTCCTCCGCCACCGCCCGCCGTTCCAAGAATGCTGCCTCCTTCGGCTCCCGCGAAAACTCCGCTGGGGACTTGACTCACGTCCACGCCGCGCGGCGAAGCGCCGGAGCGTGCACGTAGAAGATCGGTCTGCGCCTCCGCCGGATAGTACCGGGCGGCGGCAACCGTCAGGTTATTCTCTATCACCGCTTCGATCAGTTGAGACATCGACAGTCGCAGTTTTCCGTCCTCCACGGCGAGTGGGACTTTGGGCGCGTTGGAGAGGTTCGGTCCGGGAACGAAACGGGGTTGATACGGGAGATAAAAGCGTGGAAACGACTTGGCCGCGACTGTGTAATCGGGCAGGGGTGTTTCGAAGGGTTGAGGCGCGGGCCCGACCGCCGGTTGTGCGCGGAGCGGCGTAAGACTCGCTTGCCATGCCAGCCCCATCGCCGCCATGCCCGCGCAAGCGCGGACGGGCGTGGAAAGCCTCACCGCGTGACTCCGTTGCGGTCCGGAATCGCGGGAAACGCCAAGGGAGGCGTCGGCTTTTGAGTGACAGTTCCACTCAGCGCGTCATCGAGCCGGATCCCATTGCGCTCGAGTGTCGTTCCCGTTGCCTGATCCATGGCGATGACCGCCTTGGCGTAAGCACTTTGGACTTGCACCTCGGCGTATTGCGCCGATACCAAATCCCGTTCCTTCAGAACGACGTTATAGGGCGTCGATATTCCGTACATGAGCTTCTCCCGCTCGGCGTCCCGGGACTGCTGCGCCAAAATCACCGCCTCATGGGCTGCCTCGATCTGCGCCTTTCCTTGAATTAGCCCGATGCGAGCCTGCTGCACTTGCAATTCGATTTGGTTGCGGGTGCTTTGCAAGCCGATCTCTAATTGGTTCCTCTCCAGTTGGGATCGAAGATTGTCCGCTTGCGCGGAGCGATTGCGGATGGAGGCGCTGAAGAGCGCGCCGTAGGCGCCTTCGGGATAAACCGCGCCTAATGTCTGTCCCAGCGATCCCACAGCTCCGGACGCGCTTGTCGCCGTGTTGCCTTGCAGACCGGAGCCGGCGTACAGCCCGAAAAGCGACGCGCTCGGCAAAAGATTGTTCTTCGTATAGCGGATTGCGATGTTCTGGTTCCGTAGATTGTTTTGAGCCTCGCGCAGCTCCGGGCGGTTGGCCATTGCCGTCTCAACCGCCTTGGAAAACTCGGGCACATCAGACTCCCGGGGCTGGGGCAGCGGATCGGCGACGACGACCTCGGCGTTGTCGAGGTCCGGTTCGTTGCGCTTGCTCACAAGCTGTTTTAGAGTTGTTTCCTGCTGTTGGAGGTTCGTCTGCGCGACGATCAGATCGCGCCGGCTGGCGGCAAGTTGAGATTCGGCGGTGACCACGTCCAACCTCGCCATAAGGCCAATCTGCTCCTGCTTGCGGGTCTCCGTCACCAACTCGTTCACAGCGGCAAGCGACTCCTGAGCGACGCGGACGTTCAATTGCGCCGCGGCGAAATCGTAATAAGCGCCTACCACCTGCGCCACGCTGGCGATCACCTGCTGCCGAAAAACCTCCTTAGCGGTACCTTGATTGTTTCTGGCGACAAGCATGAAGCGCTCGTTCGGTAGCCGTCCGAATCCGGCGAGCAGCGGCTGATTGAATCCGATGGAAAGACGCGAGGTGACGTCAGGATCGAAGAGCGTATTTTCCTGCGTCGTGCTTTGGCGAAGAGTGCTGAGAGATACCGAATAGCTGGAGCCGGTGGTGAACATCTGAGCGTAGGAGAACGAGAAGGCAGTGGCGTAGCTGGTCGTGGTTGGAATTCCGGAAACGATCACCGAATTCAATGGGCTGGTGACGCGGTCCCAACTGAAGCCGAAACTGACTGTGGGATCGAAAGCTCCGGCGGGGCCAACGGCGACAGCGCCGCCTCCGCCGGTAATTCCTCCGGCGTTGCCCGTGCCTCCCGTTCCTCCGGCGTTGGTGACGCCGGCCCCGATAGCCCCGGAATTCAATTCGCTCGGATAGAGAGCGCCCGTGAAGCCGCGCGCCGCCTGACCGGACTTTGTCCGGAGGATATCCGTTTCGGCGAATGGAACCACATAGCGCTGCACGACAATATCAAGATTGTTCTCGACGGTGAGGGCCAAAGCGTCGGACAAGGACAATTCGAGCTTGCCGCTGTGAATGAGATCGTGGAGGCGAGGCGAGTTTTCGAGCACCGGGTGCAGCAGCGGTTGTTCGAGGTAGGGGCGCCAAATGCGAGGGGCGGCGCCTGGTCCTTTGGCAACCGATTGCAAGAAATCTTGCTCAAAGCCCGCAGGCGAAGTGGCGGTTAAAGCATCCCCGGAGTCGCCGCCATCCGGAGCGGCGGAGGCCACGGCGAACCAAGCGAAGCAGAAGCAAGTAAGCAACGAGCGCAAACGGAAACCTTGGCTAACGTAATTCTAAGCTGTCTCTGCCTTCCGCAATTAGGCCAGAAAAGCCTATCGAAATATTCCGATTTTGGCGGATTCGGACTTCTCAACTCATTCATTTTTCGTCTGGCCGCCAAGATAGCTCGCGATGTTATTGCAGCAAGCGCAGGCAGAGCAGGTGGCCGCTCTCGGCCAGAAGCTGATGGGGCAGGGAACCGAAGTAGCGCCGATACGTCTCGCGGTCGATGACGTAGGTGCGGGCGCCGGGAGCGGCCAGTTCGGCTGCCAGTTGTTCGGGCTTGGTCATGATGTTCAAGTAACGGTCGCCGTACCATTGGAGCTGGTTGGCCTCGTCGAGGCGAGGCTGGCCGGAATCGTAGAATTCCACGCGGGCGCCGGGTGGGGTTGCCGCTGCGGCGGCGGCGGCGATGGGGCGAATCTCGGCGGCGTGCAGCGGATTTCTGGGAAAAAGGGCGACACCGCCCGCCAGGACCGCAAATATCGCGGTAGCGATGCGAAGGCTCATCAAGCGACGGCGGGACGGAATTAGGCGCGCGAGGCTCATCGCTGCGAAGAGCGAAAAGGCGGGATAGGCCGGGAGCAGGTAGCGCAACACGCGGCTCTTCGCGGCGGCGCAGAGCAGAAAAACGACAGCGCTCCAGATCGCTAGAAAGCGCAAGCGGCGATCCCCGCCGCGGACCGTGGCCACGAGACCGGCCAGCATAAACGGAAGCCAGGGCCAGTAGGATTTGGCCAGCATCCAGGCATATTCAAAAGCGCCGGTGTAGCGGCGCCAGGGCGGGGACAAAGCTCCAAACGCCTCGCGGTCCAGCCATGCCGAGTAATCGATCCAAAAGTGGCCGCGATTGGCGTAAACGATTTGCGCATACCACGCGATGAGCGGAAAAAACGCCAAGCCGAAAGCCGTGGCCACATAACGGCGAGAAGGGCGGGGGCGGCGCCGCGCCAGATCGATGGCGAAAGCGATGGGCAGTGCAATGCCCATGAGCCCGCGGGTGAGCTGAGCAAGTCCTGCGAACGCTCCGGCCGCGGCGTACCAGCGAGGGTCGTCTTCGGCCGCCAGCCACGCGCAGAGCGCGCACAGGCAGAAGAAAGTGAAGGGCACATCGGTCATGGCGCGGGCGGCGTATTTGAGGAAATAGGCGGTCGTGGCCATGACGAACATGGCGAGCAACGCGGCCCAGCTGTCGTTCAGAATTCGGAGGGCGAGCCGATAGACCAGCAGAATCACGCCCCATCCGCACAGCGCGGCGGGAAGGCG
The DNA here is from genome assembly GCA_035631295.1 of Bryobacteraceae bacterium. Lineage (GTDB taxonomy): Bacteria > Acidobacteriota > Terriglobia > Bryobacterales > Bryobacteraceae > Palsa-187. The sequence goes on from DASQJB010000115.1 coordinate 7,001, forward strand.
CGCCAGCGGATCCGACAGATGGAAGGCGCGGAACAGAGCTGCTTGCGTCCACACAAATAGAGGCGGATGCTCCAGCACATGCGCGCCGTTGCTGCGCGGATTCATCCAATCTCCTGTGACGAGGATGTCCTTGGCTATGTGGGCGAAATGGGCGTCGTCATAGCCGGCCAGGTCGCCGGAGCGAAGCGGCGCGAACAGAAGCGCGGCACCTAGGAGCGCGAAACACCAATAGAAGGCGCGCCGCTGGCCGACTGGGATGGAGGCGTCCGTGGCCGGTCTCCTACCGGTTTGCCAGAGGGGCGTAATAGCCGTGGCGCGCGCGCACGATCAGATCCTTCCGGCTTTTGACCTTGATCTCCACCGTGTGATAGAGTCCGTCCGCCTTCAGAGGCTCCGGCCTATACAGAGCGATGTATTGATGCCTCAGCTCATTGGCGATGTCTTCGAAGGATTGATCGAGATCGGAAGCTTGGAAAGGGACGAAGGCTTGGCCGCCGGTTTCTTGCGCGAAATAACGCAGCGTCTTGTCGCCCGTGGTGTCGATGCGGCTGATGTTGGTGGAGATGGTGTAGATGACGACATCGGCTTTCTGGGCCATTTCCAGCGCCTGCTCACGGGTCCACCGGCTTTGGTTGTCCTCGCCGTCGCCCAGAATGATCATGGCGCGGCGAAATTTCTCGGCCGGCTGCTCCTTAGTAAGGTGATCGCGGCAAGCGGTGAAAATCGCGTCGTAGAGCGCGGTGCCGCCGCCGGGGCGCAAGGCGCGGATGGACGCGGTGATCTTTTGAGTGTCGTCGCTGAGAGGGGCGACGACTTCGGATGACGTGTCGAAGCTCATCAGCATGGCTTTGTCGCGGCCGTGGCGGACGGCGGTTTCGATGAAGTTGATGGCGGCGTCCTGCTGAAACCGGAAGCGCTCGCGGACGGTGTTGCCGGTTTCAATGAGAATCGCCAGACGCAGAGGCAGATCGCTTTCGGCGCTGAATTCGGCGATAGTCTGAGGCTTCTTGTTCTCGACGACTTGAAATTCGTCTTTAGACAAATCGGTGATGAAACGTCCCTTCTTATCCTGTACGGTGAACAAGAGGCTGACGCGTGTGACGTCGACGCGGATCGGGGGCTGTTCCCCCGAATCGGCGGGAGCTTGAGCAAAGCAGGGAAGAACAAGTAGAGCAGTCAGAACTAACTTCATACAAACTCGCCCGGCGGGCTAACCTCATTTTTCGATTATACGGATGCGGGCCCCGGCGGCATGTCTAGCGGCTTCCCGCTCCTTTCGCCATAGGCGGAATCCGCCGTGGAAGGCGTTGGTGTTATCGCCGAGCTCGACGCCGGGTGGAAGCTTCTTCATTTGCTTGGAGTTCCCTCCTCCCAATACGACATAGTCGGGCTCCAGCGCGGCCTTGAGGCGCTGGACCACATCCAGAACATTCCGCCTCCATTTCTTTTTGCCCCAGCGCTCCAGCCCGCGAAGCCCGGTGTAATCCTCATACGTGCGCCCGTTCTTGTAGGGCAGGTGGGCAAGCTCCATGGGCTCCAAGACCCCGTCGACGATCATGGCGGATCCGAGGCCGGCGCCCAAGCCGAGGAACAGCATTCGCCCGCCGTGATAGCTGCCCAAAGCTTGCATGGCGGCGTCGTTGATCAGCTTAACGGGATGCCGGAAGGCTTTTTGGAAATCGAACCCCAGCCAGCCAGGGGCAAGATTATGAGGCTCGCTAGCGATGCGATTGTGCACCACAGCTCCGGGATAGCCGATGGAGATGGCTGAGTAGTCCCATCCGGCGGTGGCCTTGCGAAGGGCGGCAATCATTTTTCGCGGCGTCATCTCCGGGCCTGAGGGGATCCTCACGGGCTGCCGGTGGCCCGTCGCGAGCGCCTTCACGTGCGTGCCTCCCACGTCAATGACCAGCACTTTCCTCTGGTTGGATGCCTTAGGCAAAATAAAGCATAGCCTAGTTGCGGCGCTGGCGGCCAGGGCACGGCGCCTGCGGCCGGGGTGTAACGATGCGGAGGCGTTTCTTTGTAGATGCGGTGCGCAATGGCCAGGCGGCCATCGAGGGCGAAGACGCACGCCATCTCACGCGTGTGCTGCGCGCCGCGCCGGGGCAGCGCTACGAGATTTCCGATAACGCCAACGTTTACCTGGCGGAGGTCGAGAGCGCACGCAAGGAGCGAGTGGCTTTTCGCGTGATCGAAAAACTTGAGACGCGGGAAGCCGGCGCGCGCGTGATTCTGTGCGCGGCACTGATCAAATTCGACCGCTTCGAATGGATCGTCGAAAAGGCGACCGAGTTGGGCGTAAGCGAGATCGTGCCCGTGGAGACCGCGCGCAGCGAGCGCGGCCTGGAGCGGGCGGCCCACAAGCGCCTGGAGCGTTGGCGGCGCATCGCGCTCGAAGCCAGCCAGCAGTCTCGGCGGGCCCGGCTGCCGGAGGTGCGCGAGCCGACATCGTTCCATTCGGCGCTTGCGCAGCCGGCGAGTTGCCGGATCGCGCTGGATGAAGAAGAGGACAACGCATTGATTGTGGCGGCTCTGCCGCGCGAGCTTGCCCCGGAAGATTCGATAGCGCTGCTGACTGGACCAGAAGGCGGATGGACGGATCGCGAGCGCGCGGCGCTTGTGGAAGCGGGCTGGAGGCGCGTATGGCTAGGGCCGTTGATCTTGCGGGCGGAAACGGCGGCAATCGCCGCAGTGGCCATCGCCTCGCAGATATCGGCGATGCGCGGACATTAGCGCAGCCCTGGCGCGGCGGAGTGTATATCGTCCGGCGCGGGGACATCATGGACGTTTAAGGCTAATCTCTCGAAAAGAGCGCAAAAGCGCCCAAAGAAATTATTGCGAAGTTGGCTTGGTTATCGCCAGATGCGATATGCTGGCGGAGTATGAAGCGACCAGTTTCTCTCCTGCTCTTCAATCTCCTCGCGGCCGCTGTCGCTTTCGCGGCGATTTCCGATCCAATCAAGATCGATACTGGCTCGATTTCCGGTGTTTCCGGCAAGGACCCGAGCATTCGCGTCTTTAAAGGCATTCCTTATGCCGCGCCTCCGGTGGGCGACTTGCGCTGGCGCGCTCCCCAACCCGCTGCCAAATGGGACGGCGTTCGCGCAGCCGACCAGTTCGGCCCTACCTGCTCGTCCGGGGCCGGAGGCTTCGGCGGCGGACGCGGCAAAGGCGCGCCTAAGGCCAACCCCGATCAAGCCCCGAAGCAGACGAAGCAAGCTTCGCCGCCGGGCGCTGGACCCGCTCCCAGCGAGGATTGCCTCCATATCAACGTTTGGACGCCGGCCAAATCGGCCAACGACCGTTTGCCGGTGATCGTGTGGAGTTATGGCGGAGGGTTTACGGGTGGCTCCGGCTCCGAACCGCGCTACGACGGAGAGGCGCTCGCGAAGAAGGGCGTGGTTTTCGTCACCTACAATTACCGCCTCGGGATTTTTGGGTTCTTCGCGCATCCCGATCTGACCGCGGAATCGAGCCATCATGCCTCAGGCAACTACGGCATGATGGATTTCGCGGCCGCGCTGCGATGGGTGCAGAAGAATATCGCGGCGTTCGGAGGCGATCCGAAGCGCGTGACCCTCGACGGCGAATCGGCCGGCGCCATCCTGGTGTCGTCGATGGTTGGATCGCCGGAGGGCAAGGGCCTGTTCCAACGCGCGATGGCTCAGAGCGGCGCGTGGATGGGGTTGGGTGCTGGGAAGATGCGCACCTTGGCGCAGGCCGAAACGCAGGGCAAGACAG
>DASQJB010000116.1:0-32060 GCA_035631295.1 Bryobacteraceae bacterium
AGGAAATCACGAGCTGGTGGCGCGCCACCGTGTCTTATCTTCATTACGGCAGCCGCGAGCCCGGCTACACATATTTCCCGAATGTCGGTACGCCGAATCAGGGACTTCTCTATCGGAAAGTCGACGCCACGCAGGCCAATACCACGCTTACTCCGTCGCCCACTCTTGTGGTCGCTTTGCGGTGGGGCTTCAACCGTTTCCCGAACGTCACAGGGCAGCTTAGCGAAGGCTACAATCTGGTCTCGCTCGGATTCCCGCAGTCCTTGGTGAGCCAGCTTCCTTACGATGCGATTCCGGCGCTTACTATGAGCGATCTGCAAAGCTACGGGGGAGGAGGCTTAAGTTCGAGCGTGTTTTACTCGCGAAGCTTTTCCGGTAGCGCATCGAAATATCTCGGGCGGCACAGCCTAAAGTGGGGAGGGGACTACCGAGCTATCTATATCGCGGGAACGCCCACGCCAACGCCGGGAGCCTACAGCTTTAACGCCAGCTTCACCAGCCAAACCCCTGCTTCGACGGTTCTGGGCACGGGAGCAAGCTTAGCCAGTATGCTGCTGGGTTATCCGGCCAGCGGCAGCATCACTACTTCCACCAGCCTAATCGACGTCGTAAATTATTACGCCGGGTTCATCCAGGATGATTTCCGCGTTACTTCGAAGCTCACCTTGAATTTCGGACTGCGATACGAATACGAGAGCGGAGTGCATTCGCCGAATAACAGGTTTGCCGTTGGCTTCGACGCCACACGAGTAAACCCGATTCAATCTCAGGTTTCCGGAATCACGACGCTCGGGGTGGTGGAATACGCGGGAATGAACGGATACGGAACGGAAGCCGGCAACCCCAATCACGACAAGTTTGGGCCGCGGGCCGGATTCGCCTATTCGATTGATTCAAAAACCAGCATTCGCGGCGGCTACGGCTTGTTCTGGAATCCCTTTTCGTTCAATCTGTACGCTCCGATTGGATACACACAGAGCACTCCCTATGTCGCCTCCAACGATGGAAACGCTACTCCCGCCAATTCGCTCAGCAATCCGTTTCCAACGGGTGTTCTCCAGCCGGTGGGCAATGCCGCTGGACTCCTAGCGGGCATCGGCGGCCAGAACCTTACTTTGTACGATCAAACAGCCCGGTCCACGCGCGTGCATCAGTACTCGCTGGACGTGCAAAGGGAGTTACCAGGGAGCTTTGTCGTCGTTGCGGGCTATTCCGGTTCGGTAACTCACGATCTCATCCAAGGCACCGCGCCGATCAACATCAACCAATTGCCGGATGCCTATCTCACGCTAGGCAGCAAGCTGACCACAACCAAAGTCGCCAATCCGTTTTATGGCACGGCGGGTGGGGTGCTGAATCTGGCCGCCTCGACGATAACGCTAGCGCAGTCGCTGCTGCCGTTCCCTCAATTCGGAACCGTGTCGCTCCAGAGCGCCAGCCGCGGGCATGCGCTCTACAATTCGGCGTACTTCAAGGTGCAGAAGCGGATGGGCCACGGCCTGAATTTCCTCAGCACGCTGGTCTGGTCCAGGAACATGAACAACTCGAACGCGGCCAGCAACACGTACAATGGCCAGCCGACTACGCCGCAAGACAACTACAATCTGGGCGCGGAGTGGGGCCGGGCAATCATAGATACTCCCTGGCGATGGACCACAGCTATTAACTACGATCTTCCCTTTGGAAAAGGCCGCGCGTGGATGAACCGGAATGCGTTCCTTGATTACGCTTTCGGCGGTTGGAGCATTAACGTGCAAACCACCATGCAGACCGGTTTCCCGATCGCCATTTCTCAATCAAATCAAAACTCGGTGATCGGCACCAGCGTGCAGCGGCCCAATGCAACGGGCATATCGCCGGAAGCCAGTGGTTCGCTGGAAAGCCGCCTCTACAATTACATCGATCCCGCCGCATTCAGCCTGGCGCCTGCCTACACCTATGGAAACGTCAGCCGGACTATAACGATGCGCGGTCCCGGCCAAGCCAACACCGATTTCTCGCTCTTTAAGACGTTCACCTTCAAGGAACGCTACAAGGCGCAATTCCGCGCCGAGGTCTTTAATCTGACCAATACACCGCTGTTCAACATGCTAAACACGACCTTTGGCTCCTCCGCCTTCGGGCAGATCACCAATCAAGCGAACTACCCGCGTGTCATTCAGTTGGGCTTTCGGTTCACATTCTGACGGACTGCAGCGCATCGGTGGACTACAATGGTACGTTCCGATGCGACACGAACCTATTATGGATTTGGCCCACCTGGGCCACCTGGAGCTTCTCACACCAAAACCGGAAGAGAGCCTCTGGTTTTTCACGAATGTTTTAGGAATGACGGAAAGCGGGCGCGAGGGCGACTCGGTTTACTTGCGCGCCTATGACGACTACGAGCGCCATTCTCTGAAGCTGACCGCGTGGAAGTTGCCGGGCATGGGACACGTTGCGTATCGCACGCGCAGCCCGCAGGCTCTAGAGCGGCGCGTGGCGGCGCTGAAGGGATCCGGTTACGAAGTCGGCTGGACGGAAGGCGATCTAGCGCATGGTCCGGCGTTTGTCTGCCGCGATCCTGACGGCCACAACATCGAGCTGTACTACGAGACACAGTGGTACGAGGCTCCGGCGGAGTTGAAGCCCGCTCTGAAGAATCAAGCTCAGAAGTTTCCCGCGCGCGGAGCCAACGTGCGCCGCCTGGATCACTGGAATGGACTCGCTGTCGATATCGAGGCCAATCGCGAATTCTTCGAGAAGTATCTAGGCTTCCGCCTGACGGAACAGATCGTGCTGGATAGCGGCGCTGAGGCTGCGATGTGGATGACGTGCACCAATAAAAGCTACGACTTCGCCTATACGCGCGATCACACGGGCGCCAAGGGGCGGTTCCATCACGTGACCTATGCGTGCAACAGCCGCGAAGAGGTGCTTCTGGGTGCCGATGTCGCCTTGGAAAACGGCGTTTACATCGAGACCGGGCCGCACAAGCACGCCATTCAGCAGACGTTCTTCCTGTACCTCTACGAACCGGGCGGCAACCGCGTGGAGGTCGCCAACGCCGGGGCGCGGCTCATTCTGGCGCCGGATTGGAAGCCGATTCGGTGGACCGAGGCGGAGCGCAAGAAGGGTCAGGCGTGGGGCCTGAAGACCATAGAATCGTTCCACACTTACGGCACGCCGCCGGTTTAAGTAAATAATCTCTCGCAAAGGCGCAAAGCACGCAAAGAAACTCTTCTCAAGCGGCGACGGCGGATTTGAATTCGCGGGCGGCGGCGGAGATGGAGGCGAGATCGCAGCTCATGAGAGCGCGGGTGGAGACGAGTTCTCCGCCGACGCCGACAGCTAGCGCGCCGGCTGCTATGAATTCGGCCGCGTTGGCGAGGCGGACGCCTCCTGTTGGAACCATCTCTATGGGCGGCAGAGCTGCTTTCAGGGTTTGGACATACGAGGGTCCGCCCAGGTTGCCGCAGGGAAAGATCTTCGCGACCGCGGCGCCTTTCTTCCAGGCTGTGAGGACATCGGCGGGAGTGAGCGTGCCGGGCATGATGAGGATTCCGGCGTCGTTTGCGAATTTCAGAGTAGGCAGGTCAAGACCGGGCGTGACCAGGAATTGAGCTCCCGCCGAGACGCATTCGCGGGCCGTAGCGGGATCGAGAACCGTTCCGGCCCCGATGAGCATTTGAGCGGAGCGGGCAAGCTCGCGAATGACTTCGATTGCGCCGGGAACGGTCATGGTGATTTCAAGAACGGAAATGCCCCCGGCGCAGATGGCTTCGGCAGCGCGCATCGCAAGTTCGGGCGACGGCGCGCGGACTACGGGAATGATGCGCTCTTGCCGGATTCGGTCGAGGATGGCTTGGTTCATCGAGTGATGCGGGCGGCCTTGCCATCCATCAGGCGGAGGACTTCTTCAAGGCTGGCCATGGACGTATCGCCAGGGGTGGTCATGGCGAGGGCGCCATGTGCGGCGCCGCATTCCACCGCCCATTGCGCGCCATGGCCGGTCAACAAGCCGTAGATCAGACCGGAGGCGAAGGAGTCTCCGCCGCCCACCCGGTCGTAGATCTCGAGATCCTTCCGCGTAGGGGCCTGGTGGAACTGGCCGTCCATGTAAACCATCGCTCCCCAGTCGTTGCGGGTCGCGGTGGCGGCGAGGCGAAGGGTCGTGGCCACGACAGAGACGGGAAACTGGCGGGCGATTTCGGGGGCCACGGCCTGGAAGCGCTCCGCGTCCAAATGGCCGCCGCTCTCGAGACCGAGCGCGGCCGAGAAGTCCTCCTCATTGCCGATCATTACGTCCACCAGCGGCGCGACGCTCCGATTCACGGCTTGCGCCCGCGGTTTTCCGCCGATGGCCTTCCACAGGGAAGGGCGATAGTTGAGGTCGTAGGAAACGATGACGCCGTGACTCTTGGCGGACCGGACGGCTTCGAGAACCACCTCCACCGTGGAGGCGGAAAGACCGGCGAAGATTCCGCCGGTGTGGAACCACCGGGCGCCCTGGCCGAAGATCGCGTCCCAATCCACGTCTTCTGGCTTGAGCTGCGAGGCTGCGGAGTTGGCGCGATCGGAGCAGCCCAGAGCGGCGCGAACTCCAAAACCGCGCTCGGTGAAATTCAATCCGTTGCGCACGGATCTTCCAATGCCGTCGTACTCTACCCACCGAACCAGCGATTGATCGACGCCGCCCTGATACATCAAATCCTGAATCAGCCGGCCGACGGGGTTGTCGGCAAGAGCGGTGACGATCGCGGTCTCCATCCCGAAGCAGCGCTTGAGGCCGCGCGCGACGTTGTATTCACCGCCGCCCTCGTGAACCTCAAAATGGCGCGCGGTGGCGACGCGGCCGTCGCCGGGGTCAAGGCGCAGCATCACCTCTCCCAGCGCGATGAGGTCCCAACGCCGCCCTTCCTTTGGGGGAATCTTCATTCCCTACTTGGCCGCGAAGGCGGGCTGAACGTTCAACACGCCGTAGCGGCGATCTTCCTGTTCCCGGTGCGCGGCCATCGCCCAGATGTAGCCGATTCGATGGCCGGGGATGGCGACATTGGGATGGTAGCCGCTGGGCATCAGCACCGCGTCGCCGTCGCGGACGACGGTGACGATCTCGGGATATTCAGTGTTGTCGTAGACCATCTGAATGCCGAAGGCGGGCTCAGGCATGTCGAAATAAACGTAGATCTCTTCGAGCATTTCGGCGTGCTCATGGGGCGGCCAACTCGTCCAGTTGCCGGGATCGGAAATCGTGAAGCCGAGCATCAAACGGCCGGCCTGAACGTTCTTGCCGATGAGCATGCTGACCTGGCGCATTTGACCGGTTGAGCCGGCGGTCCATTTGAGGGCAGGATCGTTCAGGACCTCGCTGTACGGCACGAGCTTGAGTGGATAGCGCTGGGCGACCTCGGAGGAAAATTCGGCGACGTCGGCTTCGGAGCGGGTGGAGATATCGATGTGAGAATCGCGCGGAATATAGATGGAGTCGTACTGGCCGAGTTCGTGAGGAACGCCATCCACGGCGGCCGTCGCCGAGCCGGAGAGGACAAGCAGCCCCGTTTCGCGGTCTTCATTGGCGAAGGCGACCTGCTTCGAGCGGTCTTTAAGAATGATTCGACCGTAGCCGAGGTGGCGGGCAGCGCTGTTTTCGGGCGAGACGGAGATCCGGCGGCCGAGATGGCCGTTGGTTTTGCGGAAAACTACCGTTTCTGGCTTTATTCCCATATTCCAACCCAGTATCTCACCCACGCCGTAGCGGTCCCACGAGCCAAAACTTTTTTGGGAACGAGCAAAGCCAATTTGGTCTCGCCTCGTTGGCAGCCTTGCAGAGGCTCACGGCCATCCTTACGATAGCGCAGCAAGAGAAGCAAGGAAACAGACGGCGGGGCTTAGATGCTTTGTTTTGAACACAACGAGGATCGGGAGATCGTTGTGACCGGTTTTGGGGAGTCAGGCAGGATTTGGCCCTGTTCAGGCCGGAACAGGATCGCCGCGCGGAGCGTGCACTGAGGCGCAACCGCTACGATGGTGTCGTGCCCCAAAGCCCGGCGGACCACATGCGCGCGCTCGTGCAGGAGTGGCGGGAGTTGGAAGACAAGCTGCGGCAGGGCGGCGGCGCGAAAAAGATCGAGAAGCAGCATGCGGAGAGCAAGCTCACCGCGCGGGAGCGGGTGGCGGCGCTGATCGACCCAGGCTCGATGTTCCTTGAAATCGGGCTGCTGGTGGCTTACGACAAGTACGATGGGCAGGCGCCCGCGGCGGGGGTGGTGACGGGGCTGGCGCGCATTGAGGGCCGGCCCGTCGTGATCGTCGCCAACGACGCGACGGTGAAAGCCGGGGCATGGTGGCCGGAGACGATCCACAAGATTCTCCGCACGCAGGAAATCGCGATGCGCAACCGCTTGCCGATCGTGTATTTGGTGGATTCGGCGGGCGTGAATCTCCCTTATCAGGACGGCATTTTCCCGGGGCAATACGGAGCGGCGCGGATCTTCTACTACAATTCGCTGATGCGCCGAAAGCTCAGGGTTCCGCAGATTGCGGCCGTGATGGGGATGTGCATCGCCGGAGGCGCGTATCTGCCGGCCCTTTCCGATGTGATCGTCATGGTGGAAGGCGCGAGCTTTATGGGCTTGGGCGGGCCGAACCTGGTGAAGGGGGCGGTGGGACAAGTGGTGGACGCGGAGTCGCTGGGCGGAGCGTCGCTGCACACCGGCAGAAGCGGCGTGGCGCACTATTCGGCGAAGGACGATCGGGAATGCCTGTGCCTGATCCGGCGCCTGATTCGGGAACAACCGCACGCGCCTTCAACAGCAGAGCGCAAGGCGGGAACGGCTCCGGCGAAGACCGTGGAGGGCCTCTACGACCTGCTCCCCGCCGATCATCGCCTGCCGTACAACGTGGAGGAAATCATTGCGCGCATCGTGGATGCGGATGATTACCTTGAATTTCAGCCGAACCACGCTCCGGAGATGCTGTGCGCGAACGCCCGGCTGGCGGGCCGGCCGATCGGAGTGATCGCCAACCGGCGCGGATTTCTCAAGACGCCGGAGGGTCCGCGTATCGGGGGCATCGTTTATACGGAGTCGGCGAGGAAGGTGGCGTACTTTGTCGAGACCGCGGAGCGGCACGGTCTGCCGCTCTTATATCTTCAAGATGTCTCGGGATTCATGGTGGGAGCGGAAGCGGAGAGCGAGGGAATCATCCGCGCGGGCGCGGAGATGGTGGAGGCGATGGCTTGCGCCACGGTACCGAAGATCGTGGCGACGCTGAATCATGCAAGCGGCGCCGGGTATTACGCGATGGCGGGCCAGGGCTTCGATCCTCACTTCACCTTTTCCTGGCCGACCGCGCGGATCGGAGTGATGGAAGGAGACGCGGCGGTGCAGGCGGTGCATGGGCCGGAGCTGGCCAGATTGAAGGCCGCCGGCCAAACCATTCCTCGCGAGTTGGAGGAGAGGATCGAGCGAACCCGTGCCGATTACGAGCGCTGGCTGGACGCGAAATACGCAGCGGCGCGGGGGCATGTGGACGCGATCATCGATCCGCTGGAGACGCGGCGGGTGCTGGAGTTCGCTTTCGAAGCCGCGGCCACAGGGCATCGCGAGCACTTGGCGCTGGAGACGCTGTGAGCAGCAGCGTGGCAGCATTAGCGTCGGAAGGCACCGCGGCAGCGAAAAGCATTAATTGCAGCTAGTCTGCGAGGTCAATCGGAGCTGCCAGAACTTGATCTTAAGTCGAAAAGGCTCAATGTGCGGGACACGCGACGGAGTCTGAGCACATTTCCACGGTAGTGTGTTTTTTCGGCAACACGGATATGGCAGGGAGAGACACCGCTTCGATCAGTAGATATTAGCCTCAGGCGCTTGAATTTTACCGGAGCCACAGGTCAGTTCTCGCCGACGCTCGATTCGTTTATTCCGCGCGGGCGGCGGTCGAGATTTACCGTCTCAGGAACGGAAGAGCCTCAACCTTCCCGACCGCGCTCCCCAGCCGGCGGCACTGTTTAGCGCCGCACTGCTGTGGGTTGCAGCGGGCAGTTTCTTCCCTTCGCGCGGTCGCCGCCGCACCTACAGGCGCCCCCGGCAATCCAAGTCTATTCTTCATCGACTCGATACTGTTTTTTCATTTCGTGTTGATGCGGCGCTGTTAGTTTCCCGTTGTAGGGAATCCCTCCAACTCCACCGAATCCGGAAGTACATGGGTTTCCCTCAAGGAGGATCGCTGTGCTTGTTCTCAGACCAAACGTCGTTTGCTTTGTGGCCGCCGCTTTGCTCCCATTGTCCGCTGTTGCGCAAAGCAATCTCACGTATCGCGTGGGACCCCAACCTGATGGAAGTTTCGTTACTCCGACGAATCAAGTCGTAACTCCAGCCGGCACCCAGGTGAATTTCAATGGGCGTCCCGTGGCTGTCGCTGTGAGGCCCGATCAGAAAACGGCTGCGGTGTTGGTTGAAGGAGGAGGGTATCCATTGCCCACATTGCCCATTGTCATCGTAGACTTGGCAAGCGGATCGGTCAAACAGCAATTCAATCCCGGGAAAATCAACGGCGCAGCGAGCGGCCTGCTCTACTCGAAGGACGGCGCCCATTTCTATTTCTCACAGGACAACGGCCGCGTGGTGGTCGCCAACGTCGCGGCGGACGGCACGCTCTCGCTGCAAACAGTTATCGAGATTGCTGCCAGCCTGGGTTCGGCGAATAATGGAGCCCTTGCTCTCTCGAGCGACGGAAAAACGCTCTACGTCGTTCTCAACAATATCAATTCCGTCGGGATCATCGATCTGACCACAAATCAGTTGACTGGCACAATTCCCGTACAGAACGCCCCCTTCGGCATCGTGGTATCGGGCAACTATGCCTATGTCACGAACCAGGGCGGACGGCCGGCTCAATCCGGGGAGTACACCGATCTTTCCGCCGGCACGCCGATCGTGGCCGACGCCAAATCGGCATTCTCGATCACGGGCACCGTGAGCGTCATCAATTTACAAACGAACGCTGTCGTCCAGAACATCGCCGTTGGCCTTCAGCCGACTGCAATACTCGCGGCTCGCGGGTACGTTTTCGTAGCGAACTCGAACAGCGATTCCGTTTCCATAATTGATGCTTCCGAGAACACGGTGGTCGCGACGCTGCCGATCAAGCCATTCGAAAACGCTCCGTTCGGCAGCTCTCCGAACGGGCTGGCACTCACGTCGCGGAGCGAGTTGGCAGTGACCTTGGGCGCGAACAATGCGGTGGGCCTGTATCGCTGGGACGGTGGCCCTGCGTTGGAATTCGAAGGTTTCGTTCCTACCGCCTGGTACCCCGCCGACGTAGCTGTGATTTCCGCGCAAACGGCGCAGCAGCCGGATGCCGGCAAGAGCATGCCTGAGCGCCTGGTTGTCGCCAACGCCAAAGGGACCGCGCTCGGCTTGCTGGTTCCGGACACCGGCGCCCCGAGTGGAAAGAACACGCACTCGTTTGTCGGCAGCATTTCCATCATTCCGCTGCCGGATAGCGGAGCGTTCGAGGCGTACACGCGCCAGGTCGCGGCAAACAACGGCTGGCAGGGCAAGGCCGAATCCGAGTCGACTCACGCACCGGCCGTTTTCCGTAACGCTCATCCAATCAAGCACGTGATCTACGTAATCAAGGAGAACCGGACTTACGATCAAGTTCTGGGCGACATGCCGGCGGGTAACGGCGATCCCTCGCTGGTGCAGTTTGGAGAGCAGGTCTCGCCGAACCATCATGAGCTTGCGAAGGAATTCGGCCTGTTCGACAATTTCTACGATTCTGGCGTCCTTTCCGCGGATGGCCACCAATGGACGGATCAGGCCATCGCGCCCGACTACATCGAAAAAGCATTTGTGGATTTCAATCGCAGCTATCCATTCAACGGCGGCGACAGTCTTGTCTACGCGCCGACCGGCTTTCTCTGGACTAACGCGCTGGCGCATGGCCTTACAGTTCGCATGTACGGTGAGTACGCACCGGCTTTTGTCGGTCCCGCCGGCACACCATTCGGTTCCTGGACGGACTGGTACAACGACTCTCTGATTCTCGAAGGCAAGAAGACCGGCTCGTTGCATGTACCAGTAGGCACCTTCCACGCGGTTGCGGATGTTCCATCGGTGGCACAGAATATCAACCCGGCCTTCCCGATTTTCAATACTGGAATCCCCGATCAATACCGTCTGGATGTCTTCCTGCAGGAATTTCAGCAGTATGTCGCAAATAAGAACCTGCCGAACCTGGTGGTGATGACTTTGTGCACCGATCACACAAGCGGTGGCACGCTTGGCGACCCCACTCCGGCTTCTCAGGTTGCGGATAATGATCTCGCTGTCGGCCGCCTGGTGGACGCCGTGAGTCACAGCCCCTTCTGGGCCGACACAGCGATCTTCTTTGTGGAAGACGATCCACAGGCTGGCTCTGATCACGTGGACGGGCATAGGTCGTTGGCGTATATTGTCAGCCCGTATGTCCTGCGAGGACAGGTGAATCACACGTATTACACGCAGATCAGCATGGTCCGCACCATCGAAGAACTCCTCGGACTTCCGTCAATGAACCAGCACGACCAGCTCGCCGCGCCCATGGCGGACGTCTTTACAGACACTCCTGATCTGACGCCGTATACGTTCATTCCGAACCAGATTCCGCTCGACACCTTAAATGCGGCTGCGATCAACAAAATGCAAAAGGCCTGGCAGAAGGAAGTCGCGCGGTATTTCCCGCGCGGGCCGAATCAGCAAGCCGATATCGCCGATCCGAACCTGCTCGACCACGCGATCTGGTATGTCAACACCAGATTCTCGAAACCCTACCCTGGCGAGGCGCGGATTCTCTCTCCCATACAATTGCGCCGCGCGGGCGCGGTCGAGAGAGTGGATCGGAACTAAAAGACGCTGTGACAGCAGCCGCCACAAGCTGCAAAGCCTGCGCCTGCGATGCAGTGTGCTCTAGGGCGACCCAAAACCGCCTCCCTCAATTGCCTCACTAGGTCCGGGGCGTGGGCACCGTCGCCGGGGAACGTCTCTGGGGGAATCCCCCGGACTCCAAATGGGTTAGCCAGGCCGCACCCCGCGGCGTCAATGACGACGGGCAATGTCTCGCAATAGCCCGAGGCGAAGTTCGTCATCAACCTCCTTCATACGGGGCCCTTTCGTACTTATGGGCCGGATAGCCAATCCCGCCGAAAGACGCCTTTGGTCGCTTCGAACACGGCCGGTGGAAAGGACGATCACATCGACTGGAAACTTCACGTCGCCGATTGCGCTCATGCCGGTTCGAAGGTTGGGCTTCGAAAACGAGAAGATCGATATCGCTATCCCGCGTCATTTGGCCAGAGCCCGCCGAGCCAAACAGAATGATTCGATCCGGCCGCACGACGGTGAGAATGCGCCTCACAATCTGTTGCACCAACTCATCGCCGCTGTCCATTTTCACGTCATAAACGAGGAATTGGCATGTTACTCTGAGACTTCTCGTGAAGCCCCCTCCGCAGTCTGAAATCCCCGCGCTGGCTGGTGAGCGATTCACGCGCCTGGTGGAGATTATGGCGCGGCTTCGCTCGCCCGACGGCTGCCCGTGGGACCGCGAACAGAATTTCGACACCATTAAGCCCTATCTGCTCGAGGAGACTTATGAAGTCCTGGACGCGATCGACGCGAAGGACTTTGAGGGGCTGGCGGATGAATTGGGGGATTTGCTGCTGCAGGCCGTGTTTTTCGCGCAGATGGCCTCGGAAGAGGGGCGGTTTAATATCGCTGATTCCGTGGAAGCGATCAATCGTAAATTGATCCGGCGGCATCCGCACGTTTTTGCGGATGGAGACGCCAAAACCGCAGGGGACGTGACGCGGCGGTGGGACGAGATCAAGGCGGCGGAGAGGGAAGAACAAGGCAAAGCCAAGCCGGATGGATTGCTGGGCGGCGTCCCGCGGTCTCTGCCTGCGCTAGTGGAAGCGCGGCAGATCGCTTCCCGGGCGGCGGGCGCGGGTTTCGATTGGGAAAACCTTGGTCAGGTCATCGAAAAGCTTCACGAAGAGCTTGCCGAGTTGGAGGCGGCTCGCGATTCGGAGGGACAAGCCGAGTTGGAGGACGAAGTCGGCGATCTTCTCTTCGTGATCGTAAATATCGCGCGGTTTCTGAAAGTGGATCCGGAGCAGGCGCTGCACAAGACCAACGCGAAGTTCCGCCGGCGTTTCTCGCGCATCGAAAAAGGCGTGGCCGCGGCGGGAAAAACGCTGCGCGAAGCCAGCATGGAAGAGATGGAATCCTTATGGCAGGAAGCGAAGCGCGCCGAGAAGTGATTCAGGTCCGGCCTCTCACCGCGCATTCGGAATTCGCGGCGGCTGTGGATTTGCAACGGCGCATCTGGGGCTTCGATGACATCGAGTTGCTTCCCGTGAGGTTATTCGTCACAGCGCTCAAGGTAGGCGGACAGGCGCTGGGCGCGTTTGATGGCGGCAAGATGGTGGGGTTTTGCCTGGCGATTCCCGGCGTTGGCCGACGAGGAAAGATCTATTTGCATAGTCACATGCTCGGAGTGCTCGCGGAATATCGGAACGTAGGCGTGGGCCGCATGCTGAAGTTGGCGCAACGCGAAGACGCGTTGGTGCAAGGCATCGATTTAGTCGAATGGACCTTCGATCCGCTCGAGTTAAAGAACGCCTGGTTCAATATCGAGCGGCTGGGAGCGATCGTGCGGCGTTTCGTTCCCAACCAATACGGCTGCACGACCAGTCCGCTACACGCAGGATTGCCGACAGACCGCTGCGTCGCCGAATGGCGCCTCGACAGCCCGCGCGTCAAACGGGTCTTGGCAGGCGAGTCGCTCGACCATTTCAAGATCGCTGCCCGCATTGAAGTGCCGGGAGAGATCGCCTCCCTCAAGCGCGAACATCCGGCACAGGCCCTCGAGATTCAGACTCGCGTGCGCGACGAATTCCTAAAAGATTTTTCGAATGACTTAGCGGTGACCGGGTTTGAGCGCACGCCCGAAGCCGGCTGCTACCTGTTGGAGCCATGGGAATCCGAATAGAACGGATCGTGCTGCGGGAAATCCGCATGCCGCTGGTGCATTTCTTCGAGACCAGCTTCGGGCGGACCACGGAACGCCGCATCCTTATCGTGGAGGCGATTTCCGGCGGCGTTTCAGGCTGGGGAGAGATCACTTGCGGCGAAAATCCGTTCTACAACGAGGAATGGACCGATTCGGCATGGCTGATCGCGCGTGACTATGCAGCCCCGAGGGTGCTGGGATGCGATTTTGAGTCGGCCGCAGACGTGGCGCCGCGCTTCACACATATCCGGGGGCATCGCATGGCTTGCGGAGGGATCGAGGCGGCGGCGTGGGATTTGGAAGCACGGATGAAAGGGGCGCCGCTCGCGAAGCATGTCGGCGGAGAGCTTACCGAGATCGCGTGTGGCGTTTCCATCGGAATTCAGAATTCCGTTCCCGAGCTTTTGAAGAAGATCGAAACGGAGCTTCAGGCGGGCTATCAACGGATCAAAATGAAGATCAAGCCGGGCTGGGATGTCGACGTGGTGCGCGAAGTCCGGCGGGAATTTCCAGCCATCCGGCTGATGGCGGACGCCAACTCGGCTTACACGTTAGCTGACGCCGACCGGCTGAAGCAGCTTGACGAATTCGACTTGATGATGATCGAGCAGCCGCTGGCGCATGACGACATCATCGATCACGCGGCGTTGCAAGCGCGGCTTGCGACGCCCATCTGTTTGGACGAATGCATCCGCACGGCGCATCATGCCGAGCAGGCCATCGCCATGCGCGCCTGCGGCGTCATCAATATCAAACTCGGGCGCGTAGGAGGATTTCGGGAGGCCAAAAGGGTCCATGACGTCGCGCGAAAGCACGGGATACCAGTCTGGTGCGGAGGGATGCTGGAATCCGGCATCGGCCGGGCCCACAACATTGCGCTATCGACACTCCCGAATTTCGTTCTGCCAGGCGACGTCTCGGCCAGCAAGCGGTACTGGAAACGGGACCTGATCCAGCCGGAGGTGGAAGTGACGGCGCAGGGAACCATTCGGGTTCCGGAAGGGCCGGGCTTGGGATACGAGGTGGATCGCGAGTTCCTGAAACGGTTGACGGTGCGCGAAGAGACCTGCAAACCCGGCGCTACTGCGTCAAGCTAAGGCGGCGGCCAGCGCTTGTTTCACTCGCTCCGGCGTAAAGGGAATTTGCCGCAGCCGCGAGCCAGTGGCGTCGAAAACCGCGTTGCCGATGGCGGCGGCGGCGACCGTAATTGAAAGCTCACCCGCGCCATCGGCTTCTTCTTCGGGCCGGTTCAACAGTACGCATTCGATTTTAGGGATATCGAAACCGAGCGGCAAGGAATGATAGGTGCGCCAATCCACTGAAGTGACTTTTTCGCCATCCCACGTTACTTCTTCGCCCAGCGCGCGGCTCATGCCCTGCAGCGCGCCGCCTTCGATCTGATTGCGCAGGCCGTCGGGATTCGAGATGGGTCCGCAATCCGCGGCGACCACCATCCGCTTCACAGCGATGGCTCCTGAATCGCGATTCACTTCGACTTCGGCGACCATGGCGGAGTAGCCATTCTCTCCTTCATAAGCCACGCAGGCGATGCCGCGGCCGCGCGCGATTCCAGAGCGGTTCGACGCCCGCGCGGGAGATGGGCGCGCCTCCCACCGCGCAGCTTTCGCGGCAGCCTCGACAACGGCGATCAGCCGGGCATGACTCAAGTTGCGCAGACGGTACTCCACCGGATCGGCCTTTACATGAGCGGCGATCTCATCCATGAAACTTTCGTGGGCGAACGTGTTTTGCAGACGCGCGGGTGAGCGCAGCGGGCCGGTCCAAAACGGCGAGCGAAGATTGTGCACCAGCACGCGCCCGCTTTCCACCTTGCCCGCTCCGCGCACGGTTCCGTTCACGCGGGCCGCGAGGTAGGAGGGCGTGGCGTTGCTGTTGTTGTTGAAACCGGCGGGCGAAGGCGCTGGGCTTCGAGGCGTGAAAGCGTCCGGCTGGAATCCGGCGAGGAAGCCTGTAACGACGTTGCCGGGAGTTCCCGCTCCGGGCCTGTTGCCGAGGCTGGGCGACCACGACTCGTGCTCCCACGCGACGAGATTGCCCTGAGAATCGACCGCCGCGCGCAGGTCGATCAAATACGCGTTGCCATAATTCTCCCAAGCCATCTCATCCTTGCGGGTGAGCTGAACGCGCACCGGCTTTCCCACCGCCTGAGACAACAGCGCAGCATCATAGGTTACAGTATCGGCGCCGTTCAATCCATAGCAGCCCGAGCCGCGCCGGAAAATCACGTGTACGTTCTCCGGCTTCAACCCGAGCAACATGGCCGAAGTGTTGCGCTGATACCAGACGCCTTGGGTGGGCGAATAGATCGTGGCTCGATCGCCTTGCACGTCGGCCACGGCGCAGGAACTGCCCATGGAACCGTGCATCTGATACGGATGCTTGTATGTGGCCTTGAGAACCGCGGCTGCCTGGGCAAGTTTCTGATCCGTGTCCTTCGAGTCGGTCATGAATGTATCGCGGGTTTGCTTGTCCGCGCGCATATGCTCGTAGAAATCGGCATGGGCGGGCAGACCGGACCCCGCGTTCCAATCGATTTTGAGCTTCGCGGCCGCCTGTATGGCCTGCCAGGGCTTTTGGGCAACCACGCCCACGAAATTTTTCCTGACGACGACTTTGATAAGACCGGGAATATCCCTCACGGACGATTCGTCCACGCCAATCACCGTCGCGCCGACGGCGGGAGGCCGGACCACACGGCCATGCAACATTCCGGGCAGGCGCACGTTGTGGACAAATTCGAACTGGCCGTTAACGAGAGCGGGCAAATCGGGGCGCGGAACCGGCGTTCCGAGCACTGTCCAGTCGGCCGCGGTTTTGCGCTTAGCATTTGGATCGAGCGCAAGCTGAAACCTCTGGCCGCCGAGCAAGGCGCCGTAGCCGATCTTGCGCGAAGGACTGCCCATGGGGAAGACGGCGCCGTCTTTGACGGAGAGTTGCGTAACCGGCAAGCTCAGCCGCTGGGACGCGAGCTTCAACAAGGCTTCGCGAGCAGTCGCGGCGGCCTGTGCGAGGTTGGCGTGATTGAAATTGGCGGGATGGGATTGGCTGCCCGAAGTATACGCCTGATCAGGCGTGAGAGCCGTGTCGCAGTAGATGAGTTTGACCTTCTCGAACGGCACGCACAGTTCTTCGGCAACCAGTTGCGCTTGCGCGACCGAGATTCCCTGCCCCAATTCCTCCTTACCGCTGTAGGCGGTGACAGCGCCATCGGCGGCGATGGCGATCCATGAGTCTAGCTGATTCATAGGAGGAGCGCCTTGGACCGGGCCGCCTTGAGCGCGCAACTCCGGAAGGTTGCGAAGGCTGAAACTGACTATGAGAGCGCCGGAGGCTTTGAAGAAGTCGCGCCGGGAGGATGCTTGGCTCATCGCGCGCTCCTTTCGGCCAGGACGCGGCCGGCGCGCTGAATCGCGCGCAGCATGCGCACATTCGTAAAGCAGCGGCATAACACGCCGGACATCGCGCGCTGGATCTCCGTTTCGGAAGCTTTCGGATTCTGGTCGAGAAAAGCTTTGGCAGTCATGATGACGCCGTTGAGGCAAAATCCACATTGTGCAGCGCCTTCGTCGATGAAAGCCTGCTGGAGGGGGTGCGGCTTGGCGGCCGTCCCGATTCCTTCCAGCGTCATGATTTCCTGGCCCTCTACGGATTTCACGGTGGTGATGCAGGAACGGGTCGCACGCCCGTTCACAGTCACCGTGCAGGCTCCGCACTGGCCGAGGCCGCAGCCGAATTTCGGACCGTTCAACGCCAGATCGTCGCTTAGCGCGTAGAGGAGCGGCGTGGCTGGGTCGAGGTCGAGCGAGTGCGCGACGCCATTTACTTTCAGCGTTATCGCCATGAGAACAGCATACTAGCCGAGAAACGTCGCGTGGGCGGGGCTCGCGTTGGCGCTAACGGAAAAGCCAGATCACGGGAAACGATACTAGGCTGACGGCCAACCCAGCGACCACGTCCGCGGCGTAATGGTAGCGGCCGTAGATCGTGACCACGGCGACGCATACTCCGTAGGCGGCGAAGCTCCATCCGATCCAACGCCGATGCGGCAGAATGGCGAGCAAAGCCCACGCCGCTGAAAATACCGAGGAAACGTGTGCGCTTGGAAAGACGCTGGAATGGATCCCGTAATTGCCGAGGATCGCAAGGTTCACTTGCCGCACCACGGCAGTGACGTGGGGCATATCGTCTCCTGGAAACGCGATGCGCGGCGGCTCGGAAGGAAAGAATGGAAACAGGGCATAGGCGCCCATCGTACCGGCGAGGTAGACCATCCAAAAGCGGTTGATGGCTTCGCGCTTGGCGCATCGGAACAGCGCCAGCAGGGCCAGGGGCGCAACGCCATACACCAGCGTGTAACAAAGCTCCAGGAAATTAGGAAGCAGCGGCCCAGCGGACTCGATGCCGGCCCGCATGCCGAGGCCGTCTAGCGCCAGCCTGTCCCATATGATCCAAGCGCGCTCTAAGTGATGGTCGTGAGCGGCAGGAGTGAACCAATCCATTTCGCGATAAGCGACGATGGCGACTGCTAGCGGCGCGAAATCGCGATATACGGGCTTCCATTTTCCGGCTAACGCGAACCAAAGGTAGACCACCGCGGCAAGCGCGAACGCCCGCCACGGGGCGCCGAAGTAGAACGGCGCCAAGACCGCGACGTAAACGAAAAAGCTCACGGCGAGCCATTCGGAGGAGCGCAGACGAGGCCAGGAAAAGCCCCGCAGAGTCACTGGATGTTCACCATAACGGCATTCGAACTCTGACCGTCCGCTGTCAGAACGACGTTCGCTTGTCCCGCGCCGCGAAGCTGAAGCGTGAGCAACACGTTGACCTGATCCAATCCGGCGAAATCCGGCTGCGGGCCGGCGTAGAGAACCGCAACGGAGATCCCGTTGATGGTCACTTGTACATTCGCCAGCGAGCTGCGGTGGCGAATTCCCGTTCCATACAGACTCAAATAGACCGGCGTATCGACGCCAAGCTGGATCGGAACGGCGGTGCAGCCCGAAGCGGCGCACTGAAATACGGGCACTGGCGTCTGCAATTGTGGATTGCTGGCTTGCACTCGAGTTGCGGACGCGGCGGCGACTCCCGAGCCCGTTCCGTCGGCGCTGAAGAGAGTGGGCGCGACATTCTGAACGACGGCCACCGTAGCCGGTCCTGCGCCCAGCCGGCCAGCGATGCTGACGGCCGCAGGGCCGGGCGCTGTTCCACTCGGGACCACGAAATTGATCTGGCCCGGCGACACGTAGATCAGCGGCGCGGCGCGAGTCTGCCCGGCCGAGTCGGTCACGTTCAGATTGATTCCGCCAAGGCTCGTGGGAGGAGGCTGCGAACCGGCCTGCGCCGTTCCGGTCGCCAGATTCGAACCGTAAAGAGAAGCGATGGAATCGGGCGCAACGGCGGCGCTAGGCGCTGCGGCGGATTGCACCATCGCATTGGAGAGCGCTCCATAATATCGGGCCATCCAATAAGGCAGGATGTAGTCGATTCCAGCGCTTTCGATCGTGCCCGAGCCCCCGCCCATCAACTGAAACGGATCGCGCTGCCAAAGGAAATCGGTGGGCGGACGGAGCGGAACGGGAACCGGCTGGCAAGCTTCGCTTCCGCACACCTTGACCGTGTTCGAAAGATTCACAGAGTTATCGCGAGTGGGCCGCGTGAGCCACTCTTGCAGCAAGATGGCGGCCTCAGCATCGCGCGCCAAGCTCGGCCCGTTGAGGGCGCGGTCGATCGTGTCGAAAAACGCGTTCTGATGCGGCGCGGTGTATCCGCGAACGATAGCGTAAGCGGCATTGTAAAAAGGATTGGGATTCGTTTCCAGCCGGATCAGGTTGTAGAAGCTCATATAGTCGAGATTGAATTTGAAATAGGAGCTATTGCTGGAAATATCCACGGTGGCCGGAATCGCGAGCGTCGCCGCCAACGCCGCGCGCTGGCTGCTGTAGGCCGCCGAGAACTGGCTGGGGTTGACGTGGGCTGCGACCTGAAGCAGCATGAGCAGCTCTTCGGGACGGACCAGGAAGGTGTCGACCGGGCTGCCATTGGGCAACACGATGGTCCAGGCGTGGTTCATAAGGAACGCGACCATGCGCGTGACCAGGGCGCTTACATCACTCTGAGGGACGGCGCCCGCGGCATAGTCGTAGGCCGCTGCCAGACCGAACACGGCCCCAACATATTCGTCGCGCGAAGTCTTGCCGATCCAGACGTTGGGCGGACTTTGATAGACGCCATTAGAGGATTCCTCGCTCTCGATGCCCTGCGCGAATGGCGAATTCGCGGGCACGATGCAGCGGGCCAGGAGATCGGTGCCCGTCACATCCACCAGGCTTTTGAGTCCGGCGAAGGCTTTCTGAACGTCACTTGCGGCGTTCGGAGATGAGGTGATCTTGTAGCGAAAGGATTCGGCCGCGAGATACGCTCCGGTCCAAAGCGCCGAGTCGCCGCAACGGGTGTAACCGGCAATCTGAGTGCTCGTCGCGGAGGCATAGATGGGGTCCAGAATCGTACCGAACGGCGTATGCCGCGCCTGAATGTTCGCGGAGATGGCGACCGCGTCGCTTTCCGCGCCGAACGCAGACGGTACGAAGGTCAGCAATGCGAGGCTCAGGCTCGCTCCCAGGGCGCCGCGCATGCTACTTAGACGCGTCTTGCCCATTTCCGGATACCGCTCGCTTCATCGCCTCCGGGACTCAATGCTTCGCGGCTTGCTTCGCCGGCGCCCCCCCGATCTCAACGGTATGGGCAACCAACTTCTCATTGACCTCCATGGCGTGGATGACGATCCTGTCTCCGACTTTGATGTCGGTCTTCTGAATCGGCTGCTTGGCGCGTTCGTAGGTGGTCATCTTCGCGTCAAAGCCCACCTCGACGGTTTTGCCGGCCGTCGTTTTTACCGTAACGGACGTGTCCGAAATCTTGGTCACGACGCCGGTCACGTGCTCTTCGCCGCCGTGAGCAATGGCGAGGGTTGGTAAGAGCGCAAGAGACGTGATCGCGAGAATCGCGGCGTGAATCCTGAGCTTGGTGGCGTTCCTGTTGTTTGGTCTCATGTGATTGGCCTCCATTTCAAAATACAAGTTCTTTCCGGCACTCGCATCCGGTGTCTCTTATTGGAAGGACCCGCCGCCGGCGGGCAGATTGATATTGGTCGATGACGTTCCGCTCGAGCGCGGCGACTCGAGCGCGCCGGAAAGCGTGAAGTTCTGAAGCGCTATGGTGTTGCGCCACAGATCCTCGAGGACACGAATGTAGGCAACCTGCAATTGGAATAGCGTCCGTTGCGAAACGATGACCTGCAGGTATGCGGCTCCCATCTGCCGATACTTCGCCAGGTACAACTCATAGGCGCGCTGGGCGCGGGGAAGCATTTCATTCTTGTACCGGGCCGCCGCCTGCTGGTCCGCTAGAATCGCCTGCACGAAAGGTTCGGCTGCTTGATGGAGCGACAGTTGAACGCGGGCTGCCTCGGCCTGGGCGCGCTCGACCTCCGCCTTCGCGGCCTGGATATTGCCTTGGTTGCGGTTGAAAAGCGGAAGCATCACCCCGATTGTGGCGAAACCCTGAAGCCCAACAACCCCAGGGGTTCCGTCGGCCTGGCGCGGCTCGAAATTCTGCTGGAGGCCGCCCCTGAGTTGCAGATCGGGCGCCGCTTCGCGCCGCGCGCTCTTCAATTCGGCTTCGGCGCGAACCGCCTCCTGTCGCGCACGCTTTACTGACGGGCTGTCGCGGACAATCTGTTCGATGACATCCTCTGCGACGGGCGGCGGCGCATCGAGCTCGCCGGCGAGCGGCGCCAGTGGAAGATCCGGCTTTCCGGCGATTGCGGCGAGATTTCGAAACTCGCGGATGTACGCTCGCTCGGCCGTGATGTAATCCACTTGCGCCTGTTCCCCCTCGACCTCGGCTTGCAGAACGTCCGGGGCATCCGCCTGGCCGACATTTGCTAGCTGGCGGGCTGTCACTACGGCGTCGAGCGCTGTGGAAAGAAGCTGTTGCCGTAGCCGGACGGTCTGCTGCGCCGCGAGCGCCGAATAGAAACCCTGCCCGACTTCAGCCACGATACGGTAGCGCTGCTCGGCCGTTCCGAGTTCGTCAGCGCGGCGCTGCTGCTCGAAGGCGTTGCGCCGAAGCCCAAGCTTTCCTCCCAGCGGGATGGTCTGCTGGACGAACCCGCCTTGTTCGCCGCCGCCGAATTCCCCGCCCCGGATCTGTTCGCCTTGATAACCCGCGCTCGGATTCGGATACATGCCGGCCTGGCGCGCCTGCCCGGCGGATCGTCGTTCAATTGCAGTTGCTTGCTTCAGAGTGGGGTTGTTGGCCAGGGCGAGATCCTCGAACTGCTTGCGGTCCAGCGCCGGACGCGAGAAGGCATCGCGCAGCAGATCCGCCGGCGCGGCCTGCTGCCCGTATACAGGCAAAGCCGCCAGCAAAAGAAACCCGAAGAATGGCGTATTGCATTTACTCGCCATGCCTGCGCCCCCCGCTTCCCTGATTTCCGTTCGACCGGCGGGCTTGCTGCGCAGCTTTGAGGTCCATGATCCGTTGGTATTGATCGGGCGGCAGCACGCGAACGAAGGTCATCATTCCTTGTATGAATCCGCTCCAGCCCGGCCTCAGACCGTCGTTCTCCGGCTTCGCCACCATCTGGTCCATCGCCATCATCGGACCTGACATGAAGGCGTCCTGGGGAAATCCTGGAACGCTGTTCGCGTCCGGACTGACGTCGACGTTCATCTTCATCTCGCCGTGATCCATGCCGGGCATGTTGTGTGCTTCCATTCCGGCGCCCGCCGGCATGCCTTTGCCTAAGCGGGTCATGGGACCTACGGTCGACGTCATCTGGTTCATCATGTGATGAGGCATGTGGCAATGCAGCATCCAATCACCCGGATTATTGGCGACGAATTCGAAGTCTCGCGCCTGCGCCACGCCGACGAGCACCGTGTTTCCCGGATACCAGAGGGTCTGCGGGATCGGTCCGCCTTCTGTGCCCGTTATAAAAAAGGTGTGCCCGTGCAGATGGATCGGGTGGTGATCCATCCCGAGATTGATCAGTCTCACCCGAACACGGTCCCCCAGGCGCACGATCAAGGGCGTGATCGCCGGCCCCGCCTTGCCGTTGAACGTGAGCCAATTGAATTCCATGTTCATCGTATTCGGAATGGAGATGTTAGGCAAAATTGCATACTCTTGCAGCATGATGACGAAATCCCGATCTACGCGGGGCGCGCGGGCAACGCTCGGGTGCATGATGAAGGCGCCGAGCATGCCGATCATTTCCTGCATCGCCATGTGCGGGTGATAAAAATACGTGCCTTCCTGATGAAGGGTAAATTCGTAGACGAACCTCCCGCCTGGCTTCACGGGGTCCTGGCTCGAGCCCGGAGCGCCATCCATTTCGTTTGGGATTTCGAAGCCGTGCCAGTGCATCGACGTCGGCTCGGGCAGGTGATTATCAAAAACAATTCGGACGCGGTCGCCTTGGTTCACCTGGATCGTCGGGCCGGGAGCGCTGCCGTTGTATCCCCAAAGGTCGATCGTTTTGCCGGGGAGGATCTCCTGTTTCACAGGCTCGGCAATCAGGTGGAAGACCTTGACGCCGTTATCGAGGGAAAAGGGCAGATCTTTGATGTCCGGCGTCCGCACCGGCAGCGACTCGGCGGTGCTTTCGGTCTCCGCCCGCTGGCCGCGAGCCAATTTCGATGCGGCGGCTACGCCGGCTCCCACGCTGAAAATATTTCTAAAAAAATTCCTTCGTCCATTCATATTTCTTCTCTCCCAGATTGCCGATTCTGGCTTCGGATCAAAACGCTTCGCCTGGGCGTAGCGCCGCCAAGCGGTTCAAGCAATAGACAACGGGCTAGATTCGAAGGACGGTAACGTGTGGCGAGGGCGGAATGCCGGTACAGCTTGTCTCCTGGATGGGAACGGCGTTGGTTGTCAGTTCCTCTACAGAGAAATTCCGAGGCGGCGCCACGAAAGCGATGGACGCGTTGGCTGCCACATGTGGTCTAGAAAATTTCGTTACATTTTCGGGACACGCAACGCCGGCGTGCTGATGTTTGCAGACGCCTCCGCTTGGCGTCATCAAGCAGGCGCTGTAGCACTGCGCGTTCGCCAGAACGGCGCCCACGATCAGGAACAGGAATGCGCGGATCATGAGCGCTCCTATAAACACGCTAGCACGGTGGATTTTACATCCCTTTGCACTCGCAACTTCCCAGGATGGAGCAATAGTAGTCCAAATACCGGCTCACGCTCTTTTGCGCAGAAAAATCCTGCTGGGCGCGCTGGCGGGCTGCGGCGCCCATGGCAGTGGTCAGCTCGGGATTGGAGGCTAATTTTAAAACATGGCGAGCCATGCTTCCCACATCGCCCAGCTTCACCAGAAATCCCGTCTTGCGGTCCTGAACGATTTCGGACACGCCGCCGACGCCGGTTGCGATCACAGGCTTGCCAAAGCTCATCGTCTCCAGGACGCCCATGCCGAAGCTTTCCTTTTCCGAAGTATACAGGCCGGCGTCGGCCGCATTGACGTAATTCTCAATGTCCACCACGTTGTTGCGGACGATCAGGCGATTTGCGATGCCCAACTCCTTTGCCAGCGGACGGTATTCATCGAAGGGACCGCCGGCGAGAATCAGCAGCTTGACCCGGCGGCCGTCGGCCCCGGCGAGCACATGCAGAACGTCCGGGACTCGCTTCACGGGCCTCAGATTGGACATATGGATCAGCAGAAAATCGCTCTCCTTCACCTTCAGCGAAGAGCGGATCTCCGCGCAGCTCCGGCTGGGCGGCGCCGGGCGGTAGAAATTGTGGATCACTTGAATCGGCTTCCGCGTGCGAAGCACCTGAACCGTCTCCTTGCGTAAACTCTCCGAGACCGCGGTGACGCCGCAGGAATTCTCGATGGAATATTTAATGATCGGCCGGAGGCTCGGATCGCGGCCGAGCAGAGTGATGTCGGTGCCGTGCAACGTCGTGACGATGTGTGGCGTCCGCTGGCGCTCCTTTTGGGCAATGTGAGTTGCCAGCAGCGCCGCGGTGGCGTGGGGAACGGCGTAATGGACGTGAAGGATATCGAGTTTGCGTTTTGCCGCCACTTCCACCATCTTCACCGCAAGCGGCAGCGTGTAATCGGGATATTTGAACAGTTGATATTGATTGATCTCCACCTGGTGAAATTCGACATTCGGCTGGCGCAAGTCCAGCCGGAACGGCGGCTCGTAGCTGATGAAATGGACGCGGTGCCCTAATTGCGCCAGCTCGCTCCCAAGCTGCGAGGCGACAATTCCACTGCCTCCGATGGTGGGGTAGCAGGTGATCCCGATGGAGAGCTTTTTCATTTTAGTAATGGCGCGACGACAGAGTCAGATCGGAGATCGAAGCTATGCGAACGGGATCGTTGACCCACAGCCCAATGGCCGACGGCACTCCAATGGCCGCACCGAGCGCGCGTGCGTGCGTCTGGACCAAGCGCGGGTAGTCCTTGGTCTTTATCTGAGATTTGTGGCATGCGATGACGGCTTCCCATTGCGTTTCGAAGCCGCTAATGTCGACGATGATGTCCGGCTTCGCGCCAAAGGTTTGGGTGGTCGCATAGTAGTAAAGGTTACCGATGGCGTGGGGAGCCAGATCGCGAAGCTCCGCCAGACCGCCGAAGCGAGCCAGGCGGGCGGCGTCGCGGACGCAGCGGCCAACAGCGACATGGTCGGGATGCTGATTTTCATCCGGACGCGGAGCAAGCACGATTTCGGGCTTTTCGCGCCGGATCTCACGGGCAATGGCAATGGAAGTTTCGGGCGTGTGACGGATGTGACAGTCGCCGCCTACATCCAGGAAGGCGAGCTCGGCGCCGATCAGGCGGGCGGCTTCCCTTGACTCCGCGGTCCGCACTTCCGGCGTGCCGGACGTACCGGCCTCGCCTTTAGAAAGCACCAGCATTTTCACCCGGTTCTGCTTGGCCGCCTCCAGGATCAAGATCGGAGCGCACCCGAACTCCAGGTCGTCCGGGTGGGGGCCCACGGCCAGAATGTTCATTAAGATTTAGATGCTACGACTCGGTAATGGTCACACTCTCGAGCTTGTCGCCCTGCTGGACCGCGTTGACCACATCCTGTCCTTTCACCACTTGGCCGAAGACCGTGTGCTTGGGGTCGAGATAATCCGTAACGACATGCGTGATGAAGAATTGGCTGCCGTTCGTATTGGGTCCGGCGTTCGCCATCGAGAGCGATCCGACCTTGTGTTCATTGGTCCGGCCTTGAATTTCATCGGCGAACTTGTAGCCGGGACCGCCACGGCCGGTGGCGGTGGGGTCGCCGCCCTGAATCATGAAATTGCCGATGACGCGGTGGAAGGTAGTGCTGTCATAGAACTTCTCGCGGGCCAGGAAGACAAAATTATTAACTGTGGTGGGCTTATCCTTGGCGAACAGATCGCAGACGATTTCCCCGCGCGAGGTCTTGAAGGTCGCGGCGTACTTCTTGCTCGGGTCGATCTGCATGGACGGAGGAGAAGAATATTGTTTCGGCATGCACTCTACAGTCTACCCTTGGTCGCCGTGAAGTTGACGTATAATTCTGAACGCTATGAACCGCAGCAAGAACGCGATCTTCGTCTTGGCCGTGTTCCCTCTGTTGGCGGCTGACAACCAAACGGCCCCGAAATTCAAGTTCGATCCGGACTGGCCCAAGCCTCTGCCCAACAAATGGAAGATGGGCGGCGTGACGGGGTTGTCCGTGGATAAGGACGATAACGTCTGGGTGCTGAATCGTCCCAACGACCTGACCGACATCGAGCTTGAAGCGGAGCTGAATCCTCCGCTGGCGGACTGCTGCGTCCGCCCTCCCGCCATGATCCACATCGACAAGACGGGTAATGTGATCGGCTCCTTCGATGCCCCGCAAGGACACGGCATGGCAGTGGACAGCAAAGGCTTCGTCTACATAGGACAAGACACCGTGCGCAAATACGATCCGAAGACGGGCAAGGTAGTGGGCGAGGTTCCGCGCACGCCCGAAAGACCACCCGGCGCGGCGGGCGATCCGCCCCCGACGTCGGCCCACGTTCCGGGCCGCGGAACGGCGGGTCCGGTGGCTGGGTTCATCACTCCGGCCGGCGGGCGCGGCCAGCCCAATCCTGCGGCGCAGACGGCTCGCGAGGCGGCGACGGCGGCCTTCCGCGCCAAGTATCCGCCCACCACGCCTATGATCGTGGGAGGGATCGAAGAGATCCGGCTGGATGAGCCGGCGCGCGAGCTTTACTGCGCCGATAACTACCTCGGCGGGCGCGTTATGGTCTTCGATTTGGACACGCTCCAATTCAAGCGCGGCTGGGGCGCTTATGGCCACACGCTTTCGGAGATCAGTGTGAAGGATGCCGACCGCGCCTACACACCTGGCGGCCCGATGCCAAAAGAATTCCGCGGCCACCTGACTCTGAACATTTCCAACGACGGCCTCGTCTATGCCGCGGATCGCAACGCCAACCGCATTCAAGTGACCACGAAACAAGGGAAGTTCGTGAAGGAATTCATCTTGGCGCCGATGACTGGCGTGGGCGGCTCGACCGGAGGCGTGATGTTTTCGCCGGATAAGCAGCAGCGGCTGCTGTACATTTCCGATCTCACAAACAACCACATCTGGTTCCTTAACCGCGAAGACGGCAAAGTCGTCGGCCAGATGGGCAGCATGGGCGAAAGTGGAGGCCAGTTTTTCGGCCTGCATATGATCGCGGTGGACTCGAAGGGCAATATTTATACGGGCGAGGTGTTTCAGGGCGAGCGGGTGCAGAGATTCGTTCCCGCAAAGTAGAAGGCGGTTTATGAGAATCAAGACTCCGGGCGGGCCGCTGTTGGTTTTGGCGTTTGGGCTATCCACCGCCGCGCATGCGCAATGGTTGAACTATCGCGAGCCCGGCGTACCGCGGACGCCCAATGGCAAAGCCGACCTCACGGCGCCGCCGCCCAAGGACCCCTCTGGCAAGCCGGACCTCTCGGGCGTATGGATGCACGAGACTACCACGGCGGCAGAGATGAGGCGGCTCTATGGCAGCGTCATAGATGAGGCGATCAAGGTCGACGCGCCTGGAATGGAGATCGGCACGCAGCACAGATATAGCCGCAACATTCTGCTCGACTTCAGACCCGAAGATGCGCCAGTGCGTCCCGAGACCGTCGAACGGATGCGCCGGAACCCGGCACGGCCTCTGTTGGCAGATGCTTGCACGCCGGGTTTCAGTTTTGGATTTCCGCTCGCCGACCTGCTGTCCGAGCCGATCAAGATCGTTCAAGCCCCGAAGCTGACGATGATTCTATACGAAGCCGGCAATTTCCACCGGCAGATCTATAGTGACGGCCGCAAGCTTCCGGAAGAGTTCAACCTGCCAGCGTTCTACGGTTACTCGATCGCGCACTGGGAGGGCGACACCCTGGTTGTGGAGACGGCCGGCTTCAACGATAAGACACCGCTCGATGCAATGGGCCATCCGCACAGCGAGGCGCTGCGCACGCTGGAGCGCTTCCGGCGCCGCGATTTCGGACACCTCGACTATGAAATAACCTTTGACGATCCGAAGGCGTACACCAAGCCCTTCACCGTAAAGATTCCCCACGAACTTCTGGCGGACTCCGACGTGTTCGAAAACTACTGCGAAAACGAAAAGGACCTGACGCATCTGGGCGGGAAATGATCCATAGTGACTCGCCCCGCTCGAGCCTGGATTTCTTACAGCCGAGAGGCGCCGCGATGGGCTTTGTATCAGGGCTTGGCTTCAGCCATGCCGCAATGCGCCGGAAGCAAGAGGGCTTTAGCCCCTGGCCCCGGCCGCGAGCGGTCGCCCAGGGCTAAAGCCCACAAGTTGTTGCGCTCCGCGGGACGACTCAAGTCGTGCCCTGATACAGGAGAATGCCGGCTCCAATGCGGTCCAGCTGAAAATCGGCTCTGCCGGCCGTAAGGACACATATCGGCCTTCGGCTGATATAATTCGCCGCATGCGGATACTGTGCGCGCTCGCGATCATCGCGATCTCTGCTGTCGCCCAGGACGCGGAGAAGTTCTATGCCTCCATCCGCGCCAATGATTTGGCGGGGCTGAAAGGCTTGCTCGATCAGGGCGCGAACACCAACACGGTGGATGACCGTCAGATCACGCCTCTAATGTATGCAGCCGAAATCGGCTCGACGGATGCAATGCGGATATTGATTGATCGCGGAGCCGATGTCAACGCGCAAAATGCTTTCGGGTCCACGGCGCTCATGTGGTCGGTTTCGGAACCAGTCAAAGTTCGCCTGCTGCTCGATCATGGCGCGGACGTGAACAAAGTCGCGAAGAGCGGCCGGACCGCGCTGATCGTTGCCGCTTTCACTAACCCGTCCGCTGAAGTGGTAGGGCTGCTGCTTGCGAAGGGCGCCAAGGTCGCCGTGATGGACGAGAGGCACGTTACGCCCTTGAACGCAGCGACGTTCGGCAACGATACCGCCACGATCCGGCTGCTGCTTAATGCCGGCGCCGATATAGAGACGCCGGACACGTTCATCGGCTTAACTCCGCTGATGAACGCGGCCGGCAACCGCAATGTCGAGGCGGTGAAGCTGCTGTTGGCCAAAGGCGCCAAGGTGAATGCGGTATCGAAGACTGAGGGCCTGCCCAAAATTCCAACCGGCACCGTGGAGTTTGGCGGGTGGACACCTCTGCTGATGGCCGCGGCGTTCGGCCCTCCCGAAGCAGTGAAGACGCTGCTCGACGCGGGCGCGCAGATCAACGCTCAGGATTACCGGGGATTCACTCCTTTGATGCTGGCCGTCGGCACCGACCGATATGACCGCCAGACGGTGCGCATGCTGATGGCTCGCAGCGCCGATCTTCGCCCCAAGAATCATGCCGGCGAGACGGCTCTGGATTGGGCGAACAAGTTTGGGGACGCAGATGTAATCCGCGCGCTAGGCGGAAGCCCCAAGGCTGGCGCCCGTCTGTTGACGTTATCGGAAGAGATGCCGGACGCGCGGACGGCCGTTAGCCGCAGCATGCACCTGCTCGAGGGCACGACCGATCAGTTCTACCATAAGGCCGCATGCTTCGCGTGCCATGAGCAACCGCCCGCCGAGTTTGCGGCAGCGGCTGCGCGGGCCAAGGGTATTCTGGTTGACGAGAAAGCCTCCCACGAACGGCAGGCACAAATCGCGCTGCCGATCAATGGCGTCCAACTTGAAGGAGCAGCTGCGCTGGGCGGCGCCGACAACAACCTATACTCCGTGGAAGCCCTAGTGCGTGCCGGCTACAAACCGAATCGCACCACCGACTTTCTCGCTGCCAACCTGGCGGAGGCTCAGGGAGGGGACGGCGGCTGGCATCTTCCCGGATACTCGCGTTCTCCACTGCAAGACACCGATTTTTCACGAACGGCCATGGCGATCCGCGCGTTAAGGGCCTATGGCCCGCCCGGCCGCGCCGCCGAAATGAAGCAGCGGGTCGAGCGTGGCAAGCAGTGGCTGATGCACGCGGAGCCGGTGATCCTGGAGGACCTGGACATGCGTCTGGTAGGCGTTGCCGCGGCGGGGGCCGCCGCCGCGGAGCTTCGCAAACTCGCCGAGCCCGTTCTGGCGCGTCAGCGCGCCGACGGCGGGTGGGCACAGCGCGAAGGCTTCCCAAGCGACGCCTATGCCACCGGGATAACGTTGTGGGCACTCAACGAAGCCGGCATCATGCGACCGGACGCGAAGGGCGTAAAGTTTCTGCTCGGCACGCAAAGCCCGGACGGATCCTGGCGCGTCGCCAGCCGCGCCACAAAGTTTCAGCAGTACTTCGAGAGCGGCTTCCCTTATGGCCACGATCAGTGGATCTCCACGATGGCCACCGGCTGGGCGGCGAATGCGCTGGCTCTCTCCATCGAGCGTTAGCCAAACCAGATACCGCTCCCTACGGTCGCGGCTCTGCAAGTGGTTGCGACACCTAGCGGGGATTCTCACGAGCCTGGGCTGAACCCGACGAGTCGGGACGCGGCAGACTGGGAGTCCGCGCCACTTTCAGCTTGTGCTCGACACTTGGCGGCTGATAATGCAGGCTAGGGAGCGTTTTTTCGACGTTTTACTTCAGCGTCAAATGCGAGCTGTCCTTCTCGCCCTCGACGCAGACGAAGTCGAGCAGGTCCGTATCGAGTTTGATGATTTGATTCAGCTTGACAGTCCAAGGCTTCGTGTAGGCTTTGGGATCGTCAACGGTGACCTCGATTTCCATTCGCCCGAAGTTCATGCGCCGGAAGCGCTCCGTCATTTTGGCGGCGTCGGTCATCGGATTGCCCGTCGCATCCAGCCACAGCCCGTCGCGGAAACCGGTTGTCTGCACAACTAACACATCGCCTTCCCACTTGCCCGTGGAGTAGCCATTCCAGGAAGGGTTGGGATCGGCCGGCGGGGGTCGTCCATCAGTGAAGATTTGCCGGTAGCTGGTGTTCAGTTCGTTCATGATCACGAGCAGCCCTGGAGCCTGAATTATCTTCCTGGGTCCTGGCCAGGTGTATAAACGAATCGGCCCGACGGGCAAGCAGTGCGAGAGCGGATCGTGCACGCGCTGTTCCCCTTGGCGCTTCTTCACGAGCTCCGCAGCCCAGGGCTGGTACGGCAGGCCTTCCTTGAGGCTCGACCCGATGTTGATAAACTCGTCCGGCACGGGCTCGCAACCGGGAAAATTAGCATTGCCTTGCCGACTGGTTTGCATGATCCACAAACCCGACAGGTCCGGTTTGCCGTCGGCAGTGCGCGGGCAGGCCGCGGCCAGATCCGGTTTTCCATCAGGCGTTCGAGGAACGCCCGCTGTGGGATAACTGATCCACTGTCCCGCAAGCGGGGCGGCGATTAGCACAAAGGCCAGCGTTCGCAAACCGAGAATCTGAAGATTCATCACGCTCTGTGATGCAAGTATACTCTCGGGAAAACTCTTGGATCAGGCGAGCCGCGAAGATGATACTGTCGAGGAGTGAAAGATTCCATCATCAATGTCTCGCCGCTTGAGTCGCGCTGGCAGACTCACGATCCTTTTCTGTTCTGCGTTCACCATATCGACAACTACCCAAAGGGCAATGAGCGTCTTGGCCCGGCGGCGGCGCTCGCCGGACGCGACATCGGGCAGGACTTCGAAGGACGCGATGGCTGGCGAATGTACCATGGCGAGGTCGTGCCCGGATTTCCGCAGCATCCGCACCGCGGCTTTGAGACGGTGACCATCGTCCGCCGCGGATACATCGATCATTCCGACTCTTTGGGCGCAACGGCGCGCTTCGGCATGGGCGACGTTCAGTGGCTGACTGCCGGCGCCGGAGTGGTGCACTCGGAAATGTTTCCTCTGCTCAACCAGGACGGTCCGAATCCGCTTGAACTGTTTCAAATCTGGTTGAACCTACCGTCAAAGAACAAACTGGCCGATCCCTCCTTCACGATGTTCTGGGACGCGGACATCCCGCGCCGCCGGTTGACCGATGCGAATGGGAGAGGCGTCGAAGTTACGGCGATTGCCGGCGCACTCGATGGGGTTAGGCCGCTCGCGCCGCCGCCACACTCTTGGGCGGCAGATGAAAGCTCCGATGTGGCGATCTGGTCGATTGCGATCGAAGCTGGATCCGCCTGGACGCTTCCCGCTGCGCGAAGCGATCGGCCTGTGCGGACGCTTCATCAGTTCGCCGGATCCGGGTTGCGCGTTGCGGGGCGCGATGTGCCAGGTCCAGCCGCGATTCAAGTCCGCGCCGATCAGGAGATTCCCATCGAAGCGCATCGAGGACCCGTCGAAATTCTCTTGCTCCAAGGGCGGCCGATTGGCGAACCAGTCGCTCAATATGGGCCATTCGTGATGAACACCCGCTCGGAATTGGAGCAGGCTTTCGCCGATTATCGGAGGACGCAGTTTGGCGGCTGGCCGTGGCCGGATAACGCGCCTGTGCATGCTCGAAGCGAAGGCCGATTCGCGCGCCACGCCGATGGGCGGCTCGAGCGTGCAGCCTGAAACGCGCGTAAC
>DASQJB010000117.1:0-12745 GCA_035631295.1 Bryobacteraceae bacterium
TGAGAGCTAAAATCCGCCTCTGGGGCGGTACCCGGGGCGGCACTGCACGCGATATTTTTTCCCCACGTCGGAGGTGATCTCGACCGTGATCTTGCGGAAGCCCTCGTTGGGATTCGGTTGCGGGTAATAGGTCACGGTATAGGAGTTGCCGAGATCCTCGCGGATGGCTTCGAACGCCTCCACCTGCTTTTGCCAGGTTCGCGCGAAATACGATTTTCCCCCGGTGCGGTTGGAGATGCGCTTGAAGACGTTCGAGGAGATCGGATCTTTGTTCACTTCATTCGTGGAGATGACGTAGATCGGGATGCCTTCGTCTTCGGCCACGGCTCGGACGTCGTCCGGCGCCACCATGCTGGCGTTGTCCGGGCCATTGGAGAAAACGATCACTACTTTGCGGCCCGGCACCTTCGCTGCGTCCCGTAACGTGAGCAGCAGGGAGTTGTAGAGCGCGGAATCGTCGCCGGCCACGGCTTTCCGAAGGCCGCCGATGGCATCGGTTCGCTCCTTTGACAAGGGCGCCGCACGATTCAGATTGCGGCTGTAGGTATAGACGGCGACCGAATCGGCGCGGTCGAGCCCGCGGATGAAATCGGCGATTGCATCGGAGGCGTAAACGAAGCCGCGATACATGTAATTGCTGGTGTCGAAGAGGACGAATACGTTGGTGCCCACAAAAGCGTCCGAGCGGCCATCGAGCACATTTCCTCCCTCGACCGGCGCGGGGACGGGACCCGCACCAGTTCCGTCAGGAGTCATTTGGACCGGGGGCTTGTTTCCTTCCGCAAATGTGTTCAGCTTTTGGGAGATGCCATCTTCCAAGATACGGAAATCCCCGGGTTTCAATCCATTCTTATAGTGGCCTTTGCTGTCGGTGACCTGAAAGCTCAGCACCACCATGTCTACTTTCACGCGGAACGTGGGACGGTCTTGCGCCACCGCCAGCGCGACCAAAGGAAAAACGACTCCAAGTTTGCGAATTAGGCCAGGCATTTTTTCTCTTAATCCATCCTTTATTTAGTCGGCCGTCTGAGGCGCCTTCTGTGCTTTCCCTCTCACCTCGTCGCCCAGCATTCTGAGCGATCGCAACAGCGCGGGCCAATCCTCCAGATTGGTGGCGAAGATGCGTTCGACAGTCTGCTGCGTCCACTGTGGAACCAATAGGTTTAACTGGGCCGGCGCGGCGTGAATCTCGTCGGCGAGAGCGGCGTAGTAGAGCAAATTGGACTCCCAGCTCTCGGCGAGAATGCGGCTCGAGTAACCCATCAAAGTCGGAAACGTCCGCAAGTTGAGCAGCTCGGGCTGGAAGGAGTTGGCGAGCGTGGGCTTAGGCGATCCAAACGTCCGCGAGATAGTTTGCGGGCTCAGGGCTTCCGGATTCTCCGCGGCCATCCGACGCAAACTTGCGGCGAGCGCAGATTCTTTATCGGCCGGCGCGAGCTCGCTGGCCAAAAGATACATCTCGGCGGGAACAACGTTATCCAGGGCCGCCCGGACGTCACCGCGATCGAGCATGGCGTCCAGCTTCTTCAGGCGCGCCGGCGGAGCGTAGCGGTCCAATATGGCTTCTACCTCGGCCCTGCGCCGCGAATTCAGCGCGCTTTCTGCAATCAGCGCCTCGGCGTAGGCCATGTTTGTTCCGACCCAATGAATTTGCAACGGCGAGACGCCCCACCAGCGCGGGATCACGCCGGTAAGAAGCATTTGCGGAACCAGGTCGCCCCAAATCAGCGCCTGCTCCTTGGATGGAATCAAGAAATTCTGCTCGGCTTCGCCCAGCGCATAGGGCAACGCAGCGAGGGAGCCCACCAGACGTCCGCCCGCGTTGGCGGGCCATCCGCTGCCGAACACTTCCGTGCGCTTCCAGGTCTGCTCGGAGCCTTGAATGCCGATGAAATCGTGGCTGCGCACAAAGAGCGGGTTGGTGTGCAGGACCTGCGCCCCCGGCGGGGCGTAGTGGACGTAGTTCAACCCTACCAGCGTGTCCCGCAGGAAGGGCGCGAGCTGCCCGCGCAGGTCCTTGAGCTTCTGCGGATCGTTGGCAGCCTTGTCGATGGTGGCCCGCAGGTTGATTCTTCTCTGGAAGTCGATATGCCGCTCGGTCCAATAGCCGAACGATAGAGCGCTCTTTTCTTCGCCAGTAATGGAGGTCCGGGGCAACTGCACTTCGGAGATTCGGCTGGCGAGGCGGCCGGCCAGAGCGGTGTTGAGCCTTTCGCCGCGCGCGACGCTGTCCAGGTTGTCCGCCAGATCGAACAGAGTGCTGAGAGAGACCAGCCGCTGCGCTTCGAAGATGCGGATCATATCCTCGATCATTTGCTGGTGCGCGTCCGAGGAATTGTCCGCCGCCGTGCCGGCGAGGAGGTCGATCATACGGTCCTGCGGCGAAGCGCCTGCTTGCGAACGCGTCGCCTTCAGCATCAGGCGAACTCCCGTCATTCCGCCGTCGAATACTTCACGCTCGTTTTGAACTTTGGCGAAGGGCTCAAGGAGGGTCGAGAGCGTGGAGTCGGAGTCGCGTTGCGCGATCGAACCCTGGCGCAAAAAGATCTGCCACAGGCCGACCAATGCTTGCACGGTTCCCGCTGTGTCTGCCCGCAGTGCGGGATCACGGATGCCGGAGATGGAATGGCTGGTGTCCAGGAATTGCAACACGGTCTTGTCGGTGAGGCCGGGGGCTTCGGAAAGTAGCGCATACTGCGCGTTCATCTCGCGGTATTCGCGCGCCAAGCGCTCGACGGTGGCGGGCTGCAAGGGGATAGAGCGCCCGCGTTCCACGTCGCTCAAAGCCATGAAGATCTTGAGCGGCTCATTTTCGGCCAGTTTCCGCGCCAAGCCGAATAACGCCTCGAGAACATCATCGCCGTCCTTCCATGCCGGAGCGGCGCGAGTGAGCTTGGCGTCGTATTTGCCGCGCGGATGATTCGCGAAAAGACTCTTCCAGACGTCCAGGCCTCCGGGTAGGTGGGGTTTGCCGTCGGGATCGATGCGCAGCCGCGTGGTCAGCAGCAGCATGTCGGTATTGGACCGGAAGACGGGCCGCGCCGGACCAGGACTGGTCACTCTCCCACGGATCGCCGCGTAGAAACGCTTCAGGCGCTCCGGATCGGTGAGGTAATCCTTTACCGGACCGTTGATGCGGGCGAGTGCGTCGAAATAACTCGCCATCCAGCCGTCGTCTCTGGCGATCAACTTTTCGAAAAACGCGGCTCCTTTATCCGGGCCAGTGGTAGCCAAATCGGCCCAGGCCTTTTCCGAGCGCGCTCCGCCGGGTACAAGCGCCTTCCCATCGCGAATCTGAAACATGCCGCCGAAAAAATCGAGGACGTGGGCATAGACTTTCAACCGCGCGGCGGGGATCTGTTTGCGCAGCTCTTGAGATGTGTCGGGATCGAGCTTCGAGAGCGCCAGATACAACCGGCATAGCGACGGATCGGAGAGAAAGTAATCGATAAACTCGCCTTGCGACCGCTCCTTGGCGGACTGCCAATAGTCGAGATCGTACAAAATCGGAA
This sequence comes from Bryobacteraceae bacterium, assembly GCA_035631295.1. GTDB lineage: Bacteria > Acidobacteriota > Terriglobia > Bryobacterales > Bryobacteraceae > Palsa-187. The sequence continues at coordinate 3,513 of DASQJB010000117.1, forward strand.
TCCGCGAAGGGTGGTAATCGAGAGTAAAGGGGCGGTTGGTGCGCAGCGCTTCTTCCAGTTGCTCCAGCGGGAATCCCGAATCGATCGTGAGGAAGGCGCGCGAGGCGTTCACCGTTTCCAGCACCAGGTCGGACCCGCATCCGCCGCGAATGCGGTAGCCGAGTACGCGCAGCAGATCGCCGGTGGCTGCGGAATCGCAAGTTTCAATGCGGAGGATCTTGTCGTCGCCGCTGAGCTTAGCTAACTCGCGCGCCTGAGACAAATAACGGATGGTGAGCTTGAGGTATTCGGTTTGCTCTAGTCCTTCGGCCGCGCTGGTGGCTTGATATCCGTTGGTGACCACGTTGCGGGCCAGGGCGGGGAGAAGGTCGTCGGGCTTCAGGTCTGGGGAAAGCGCGGCCATGCGCGCGAAGGAGCGCAAAGGTCCGGGGACTTCGATGTAGATCTGCGCAGAGGAGGCTGTATTGGCCTGCAGCAGAGAGATCCCAGTTCCGCCGGCGGCGGTATACGCGGCGACGTGCCGGGCGGCGGCTTCGCGATCGCCCGCGGCCAGATCGAGCGCGGCCAGGCGGCGATAGACGGCCGCCCTATCGGCGGCGGGGGCGCTGGTGCGGTCGAGCGCTTGCGCCAGCCGCTCATAAGCGTTGCGCGCGCCAGGATCCCGGTAGCGGTCCAGAAATTCGGCATAAGCGCGGACTACGGCGGGCGCGGCGTTCGGCGCAGCGGCTGCTTGCTGAAGGCGGGCCTGCGCTCGCGCCGCATCGCCCCGCACTTCCAGCGCCCAAGCTTCATCCGCGAGGCTTTGAGCCGCCCCTATGCTCGCCGGTAAACTAAGGCTAACAAGAACCCATGCCAATCGCATCGCCCTACCGAACCTCCCTCATTCGCGCAAGCGACATGGCCGCGGCACTCTTCACTAGACGCGCACAACGGAACGCGGCGCCGGCATTTCCCATCTGAGCGTGGACGCCGCGTCCTGCGCGCTTGCGCTAATCCCGCTCACGGGTCATGGCTTCTTAATGTATCATTGCCGCGTGCCGCGCGTAAGGCAGCCCGTTTTCGGCCACATTATCCAGAGCCATTTCCGCTTGGACCTGTTACAGCCCGCCACAGAACACCTCACCGCGTTTTTGTTGCTATTTTGAGAGATAGGCGAACCTATGGTCATTCGCATCCAGCTGCAAACGGGCCGTCCCGTGCAGCGCAGGCGCGGGAAGAACCGCCGCCTGGCGCTAGCCTGCGCCGCTCTGTTGATACCCGTGTCACTGATGGCGTACGTGCTTGGGTTTTGGGGCTTGGCTTCGGATATGGGAATGGCCGGCGGCTCGGGCTTCCAAGGGATTTTTTCGCACTGGCAGCTTTGGATCGCGGGAGCCGTGGCGTTGAACGTAGCGTCGTCGATTCTGAACCGGTACGGGCGCAGCGGGGAAATGCAAGTGCCTTCGGTGTTGACGCCGCGGTTTCTCTGGTTTCGCGGAAGCGCCGTTGAGCCGGATTCCAAAACCGCCCGGCGCTAGGGATCACGCCCCCGCCAGGAATGTTCTCGCAAAGCTCGCAAAGAAACCTATGCGCTGCGCGGGCTATGGGTGCGTGGCTGACGAGCCTAAAATCCGGCGGTTCGAGCGGTCCTGGACGAAGAGGACGAGCTTTAGGTTTTGGCGGTTCCACTCGGGGCGCAAATTGAGGCGGGCGTCGGCGCTATAGGCGCCGTCTTTCTTGGTATCGAGTTTGCCCAGGCTGGTGAGGCTGCGCACGATGGCGCTATGGCGCAAGCGGCGGCCATTGTTTTCACCACCCGAGATCCACGACTCGATGCCGCTTTCGGTGATGGCCAACAGGATCTCAGCGGAGCGCACGCCCTGCGGCACGCCGCGCACCTGGAACGATGCGGTGTCCCAGCCGCTCATCCGCAGCCCGACGACCGCCGCGGCCCCTTGCGCCGCGGCGCGAATGGCTCGGCGCACCGCGTTTTCGTCCGAGCCAAGCACTTGTTCCCGGCCATTGACGACGATCTGGGGCGTATAGATGTCGGCTTGGCGTAGGGCTTGGCCGTAGTCCTGCTGCCGGGTGGAAAACAAAGGCGAGGAAAAACGGTCGCGCCAGCCGGTTTCGTTCCAGTAGTCGACGTGCTCGCTCAGGGCGATGACTTCGGCGCCTGGAATGGGCTGTTCGCGCTCGAGGCGCGCGAGGACGGCGTCGGCGGGAGGGCAGCTCGAGCAGGCTTCGGACGTGAAAAGCTCGACCAGAACGGGAGTGCGCGGTTGAGCGGCCGCGATGGCTGCCCAAACCGAAGGCAATGCTAATGCAGCCGCGAACGATCGTGTCATGATGGGGGTTCCTCCTGGTTGAAGTGAGCCGCCTTTCCTATTCTGACGCAACCCGCTCGACCGGCGTGCAGTTCGAGAGATTCTTCGGAAATCCCGAGATTGCCGCGGCGCTGGCGGGCATGATCGAGCGGGGCAAAATCCCGCAGACGATGCTGTTTTCCGGACCGGAGGGAGTCGGCAAGGCTACGCTGGCGAGGCGCTTCGCGGCGCGGCTTTTGGGCGATGCCGGCGCCCGAATCGAGCAGGACGATCTGAGTCTGGAGCCAAACGCCACGCAGATCGTCGATCGCGAAAAATGGCCGGCGGACAAGCGCAACGAAGACCCCCTGTTATTTTCGTCGCACCCCGATTTTCTAACGTTCGCGCCGGATGGGCCGCTGAGGCAGATCACCATTCAGCAGATGCGGCTGTTGAAGGAGCGTGCGCCTCTAAAACCTTTGCGGGGCGATTGGCGCGTATTCCTGATCGACTCGATCGATCGGGCCAACGAACAAGCAGCCAACTCGCTGCTGAAGACTCTCGAGGAGCCGCCGCCACATCTGATTCTGATCATGACGGCGCGTAACGCATACGATCTGCTGCCGACCATCCGCTCGAGGGCGGTTCCGTTTCATTTCGCGCGGCTAGGCGAGGAAGAGATGCGCACATTTCTGGCGACGCGGCCAGTGGACGACGCCGGCCGGCGCTTGCACTTGGCCGAGGGCTCGCCCGGACTGGCAGTTTCGATCGACTTGGAAGCATACGACCGCAGACGTGCGGCGATGCTGGCGCTGCTCAAGGCCGCGAGCGGCGCGGGGCCGTTCGAAGCATGGATGAAGCATTCCGATTCCATCGCGGCGCGAAGGACCGAAAAGCTGGAATGGTATCTGGAGGCGCTCTATTCTCTGATTGAGGACGTGGTTCGGGCAGCGAATGGCGCTGCAAAACTCTCCAGCGACAGCCGCGCAACGAAGGCGGGCGGCAGTCACGGGACCGATCTGACGTGGCCGCCCGCCTCTGTGCGGCTGCGCAATCGCGACTTGAGCCAGGAAATCGGCGCGCTGGCGCAGAAGGTGTCCTTCGACTGGCTGTGGCGGATGGTGGGGAGGGTGGACGAGCTTGTGGAGCTGGCGCGACGCAACATTCAGAAGCCTATCGCGCTGGATGCCTTAGCCGTGCAATTGCGCTCCCTCTAAAGCTGTGTTATCTAAGAACTAAGAGCCTCCAGGCCCGCTCAACAACGATAAGGAGCTTCCGTAGTGGATCCCACAAACCGCAGGTTGATTCGACCGTCCTTTAACGAGATGAAGGAACGCACGGCGAACCGGAAGGAGAGCCCGAAAAAGACTGCTCCTCCCGAGCAAACCAATGCGGAGAATTTTTATTACCTCAAACAGATGCAAGGCAAGACACCGATGACGATCGTGCTGAAGGACGGCGAGATCCTAACGGGGGTCATCGAGTGGTACGACAAAACTTGCCTCAAAGTGAACCGAGAAGGCGAGCCGAATCTGCTGATATACAAGTCCAACATCAAGTACATGCACAAGGCGTAGGCGCCGCTGATAGAATGGCAGCCTTATGCTTGGGAAAGCATGGTTGCCTGCGATTTTGTTCTGTGCCGTGGCATCGCCGGGTTGGGCGCAGTTCACTGAACTCGCGTCTACGGACAATGGCCAGGAGCTGTACTTCTCCTCGCCCCTGAGAATCGAGCCGGCGACGGCAACTTTTCCGGAGAGCCGCGTCTTTCACGCAGGCCCGAACGGCATCCAGTTGTTTGCAGAGAGGGGAGCGCTGACGCCCGTCAGTCCCGGATTCATCAGCGGCGGCGGAATCGGCAAGGGAAGTTTCTTGATCCCGGGCGCTATCCCGGCGCCTGGCAGTAATCTCAGGATGCAAACTTCAAGTCAACCCGCGCCGTGCGACTGGATTAAACCAGCGGAGATTGGGGAAACGCGCGAAATCGGTATCGGTGGAAGCCATCTCCGCTTGATACTCAATGGCCAGTGCAGCGAGGTGAGCATCGGTGGTCAGATTACCCGCCGTACCCAGATGTTCGAGCAAGCCAAATAGGATCTCGGAGTGGGATTCCCCGGGTGTAAGGATCTGAACCCCCGGAACCGCCAGCCAGCTCCGGACGCGCCGGATTGCCTCGGCTGGACGCATCGGATTCTCGAGGATTCTGCGGTGCGTCGCGATGCGTATGAAACCCAAAATCACCGTCCAGCACAAGCCGACAGGACGAGGCAGCGTCAACGTTCGTTCCCACCAGTCACGGGCAGTTTTGTGGTGGGCAGAGCCCGAATTATAAGCGTGGACCAGAACGTTAACGTCGGGAATAATCATCCACGCTGCTTCCGGGCGAACTCTTCGGCTTCCAGCTCGTCCGCCAACTGATTGAGTTTGTCGAGATCGATTCCGGGCTTGAATCCAAACGCGTGGGGCTCGACTTGGAACCGAGGGCGCGCCGGCGCCTCCTCGGCCTCCAGGCCGGCGCGGAGCGCCTGGTTGACTGCCTCTTTGAGGGTGATCCCCTTGGTGGCCATCGTCTTCTTGAGCTTGCGCGCCACATCGGGCTCGAGAGTAAGCGTGGTTCGCATATCGACATCATATCGTAGTCCGCAGTTGATGCTGGGACATCAGGTCGCGGGGATGCAGTGCATTTTATTTCGGGGGACGCGAACAAACCGCCTTCCACCTGCGTATATTGGTACGGTATGACTCCCAGTCAAACGATTTCGATTTCCCAAGTCGCGGAATTGCTGGCCCATAGCGGCTACGATTTTGCCGAGCAGAGTTCCGGCGTGCTGCGCGTGCGGGACATTCACAGCGGAGTGGGCTTTCAGGCCGCGCTCCAGGGCAACGTCTTATATTTCACGGTGCATCTGATGACGCTTTCAGCGGGCGATGTTTCGGCCGGCCTAATGCGCAAAATGCTTTCGGGCAATAACGGCATTTCAACGTCGTCGTTCCGGCTGTATGATGCGGAAGGCGGCAAAGTTCTGGTCACTTTGAACAACTTCTGCACCTTGCAGGACATGGGTCCGGAAGACCATGACGATGTTTTGAGCTGCGCTAGTTTTTTGATGGCTGACGTGGTGGCTGCGCGGGATCTGCTACAGCCCGCCGTAGCGGCGTAGGGGCGGGATAATAGGAGCGAAGACATATATGGGTTTCTTTCGAGATATCTTCAGCCGCGGCGGGCGCGTGGCGCGCGGACAAGTGAACAAAGGCATGGACCAGATCGAGGATGCGACGTTCGAGTCCACGGTCAAACAAACGGTGCTCGATATGCGCACCGAGCTATCCAAGACCGTCAGCGCCTCGGCCGAGGCGATGGCCAACCACAACCGCCTGGAAGCCGAGTACTCCAAGTACGCGCAGCAATCCCAAGAGTGGCTTGGGCGAGCCAATCAGGCTTTGGACGCAGGCAACGAAGAGCTGGCGAAGAAGGCGCTTGCCAAAAAAGCTGAGTGCGACCAGCAAGTGAACTCCATGAAAACTGGCGTGGAGGCGGCGCGGAACGCGAGCGAGGCGTTGAAGCAGCGGGTGGGCGATCTGAAGCGCCGCATCGACGAAGCCGATCGCACCGCGACCACGCTGGTGGCGCGGCGCAACGCCGCGATGGCGCAGCGCAAAGTGGCGGAGGCGCTCAGTGGGGCAGCGCAGGCCGACAACGCTTTCGGGGCCCTCAAGAATTTCGAGGAGTCGGTTTCGCGCGAGGAAGCCAAAGCCAAGGCGTTCGACCAGTTGGCGGCGGGTAGCGGAAAGGACGAAGTACTGGAAGCGGAATTCGCCGAGTTGCAGGGCGGAACGGTGGATCAGGAACTGGCGGCGCTGAAGGCGGCGCGGGCCCAGAAATCGCTTCCCGCGGCCGAGGCAAAACAGCTCGCCGCGCCTGAGCCATAACAAGTGATCACTGCCACATTGCTTGTGATTCTGGGGCTGGCGCTCGCGGTTGTATTGTGGGCCATGTTCCGGACGCCGGGCGCCTCAGCACTGCCAGCGTCAAGAGGAGGCAAACAAGTGACCGCGGGACCAATAGAACTCGATCCGTGGGATGCCAAGCCGGGCGACGTAGTTTCCATCAGCGGGGGCGCGGAGGATTTCTCCGATTTGGATTTCGCCGTAGACCGGCGCAGTTCCTACCAAAGCAGCACTCATCGGTGGATCGATTTGAGCGGAGAATTTCGCGGGACCCGGGTCTACTTGGAAGTCTACCGGCATCCGCAAGCGGATCTCATCGGAATCCTGGATGGCCGTAAGCTGACGCTGGAAGACGTCAATTCCAACGAAGACGCGCTGGCCGATATCGACGCCCGGCAGGATCCGTCGGCGTTTGTGGACTTCGAAGGAAAGCAGTGGCATTGGGAATCCAGCCGCGAGATTCGGTATTTCGAAAACGATCTGGGCAACGGCGAGGGATTGTACCGCTGGCTTTTTCGCGAGCCGCAGGGCAGCCGGCTTTTATGCGTGGAGAAGTGGGAGGATGAGCCGTTCGATATCCGGATCGCGCGGCGGCTGAATCCACGCGACATTACAGTTTATCCGGCGGGGCGGAGGATGACAGTCTAATGGAACGGCGCGCGCTGGGGATTGTTGCGATTATCATCATCGGCCTGATGGCGCTTGTGGCGACGGCGGGCTTGGATCATCTGCCGGGGTCGGTGAAGAAGCAGGTCGACGCGGGGAGCGGTTTACTGGCGAACGATAAGCAGACACTTGAAAGGGACCAAAGCCAGTTAGACAAGACGATCGGCGAAGACCCGGCATTATTCCAAAAAGAAGCCGATGGCTGGAAGGCGCGGCTCGGCCAGGATCAGGCGCAGTTGGACTCGGCGGCGGCAAAGCTCGAGGGCCTGAAGCAGCTTGCCAAAGCCAATCGCCGCGGTGACGAGGCGAATGTCGAGCGCGGCTTGAAGGAGTTCAACTCGCTGCGCGAGCAGGCGCTTGCCGATGCTTCCGCCGTGCAATCGGAGGCGCAGCGGCGGCTCGAGTTCAAACGCAAGCTGCCGGAGCGGCTCCGGGCCACGCGGGCCAGCTACGAATCGCTTGAGGCGGTTGATGCGGATGCGGTGGCGGGGCAGGTCCGCAAAGCCATGACGGATTGGCCGGCGAAACGCGAGGATCTTCAAACGCGCCTGGATGCTCTGAAGGATTATAAGACGAAGGCTCAGGGCATCTGGGATTCCTCGGCAGAGCTTCGGGCAGCGGCGGAGAAGGGCAATCTTCCGGATTCGCAGCTCGAGACTCTTTCGAGCGACGCGGAGCAAATTGATACGCTGGCGCGGGAAGCCAAAGAGGGTATTGCGGCGGACAACGCGTTGGCGTCGCAGCTTTACACAAACTGGGACAAACTGCTGCTGTCTGTTGAGGACCAACGCCAGAAGGTTCGAATCGTGCGGACGCGTTTTCCGGACGCGACGCTCACGCACGGCGAAACGACCAGCGAAGAACGTACAGAGCCGCTGGATACGGCGTTCTTGCGCGATAGGGAAGCTCCCACCGGCATGGTGATCGAGCGGAAGCCGGCGGGAAAGTACGATTCCGAGGCGGAGCGGACAGTGCAACCCCCGGGATATGCTTACATCGCGCCGCCGGGCCAATCGAATGCGTATGGCTACTGGTCGGGAGGCGCTTGGCACTGGCTAGGTGAGTATCTGCTGCTGAGCCAACTGCTGCGCTCCTCGCGCGAACCCATCTACCTGCCGGACTATGACGCCTACCGCTATTCCCGGAGCCGCGGCGAAACTTACTACGGCCGGAATCGGGAATATGAACCGCCGCGGCGGCCCACAGGCGGCTGGTATACGGAGCGCGGGCCGGCGTCAAGCGGAGGCATTGGGAGCGGAGGCTTCGGGGCGTCGCCGTATCGAAGCCGGGGGACATTCTCGGGCTCGCAATACCGCAGCCGCGGCACGTTCGGGTCGAGCGGCTTCGGCGGGGGCGGAGGGTTCCGCTCCTATTCACGCGGCCGCCGCTAAATCCCATCATGGACATCCTTCATTTGGATTACGCGGCGCTGGCGCTCGCGATCGTGCAGGTGGTTCTGGGCGTAGTGGTGCTCGTGATCGCGAAGTGGGCGCTGCGCGCGCTTTCGCCCTATGCGACCGATCAGGAGATGACCACGCGCGACAATCCGGCTTTCGGCCTGGCCATCTCCGGATATTTCGCAGGCGTGGTGATCGTGTATTTGAGCGCCGCCGGCTTTGCGCCGCTGCCGCTGAACAACGGCATGGAAGCGGTTTTCGCGTCGATTGGCGCAAACCTGGCGTGGACGCTGGCCGGCATTGTGGTCCTCAACGGAAGCCGATGGCTGATGGATCGCTTGCTGATTCCGCATTTCCGTAACGACCGCGAAATTGTGGAGCAGCGCAACTTAGCCGCCGGCGCGTTGGAGTGCGGAGGGTACATCGCCGCCGCCACGATTCTGGCGGGCGCGATCCGGCAACCGGGCGGCAATGTGTATACGGCAACTGCGATTTTCGTGTTGGGGATCATTGTTCTGATCCTGCTGGGACGGCTGTATGAGGCGTGGAGCGGTTACGGAGTCGCCCGGGAAATCCGCTCGGGAAATTTTGCCGCTGGAATCGGTTTTGCCCTCACCTTGGTCGCGCTGTCGCTCATTATGCTCAAGGCGGTCAGCGGCGAGTTCACCACCTGGACCCGCACCCTATCGTTCTTTGCCTTCGACTCGATCGTAGGGCTGGTTCTCCTGTTGTTCCTGCGCTGGCTGATGAATGTGACGCTTCTGCCGCACGCCAAGATGACCGACGAGATCGTTCGCGACCGCAACGTGAACGTCGGATTGCTAGACGGCGTTCTGGCGGTCGGCATCGCGTGGATTATTTTGCTGCTGTTTTAGAGATGAGTGTTCGTCGTGGCGCAGGCACTCCTGCCTGCCGTCTCGACACTCGTGTCGAGACC
>DASQJB010000118.1:0-6159 GCA_035631295.1 Bryobacteraceae bacterium
GGGTTGGGTAAGCAGTAACTGCCCCCTGTCGAAGACGCTCTGGGAGGGCGGGATGCATTTTCCCTGAGAGTAATTCCGCCTTTTCCCACTTAACTGATGTGCTCCGGCTTTTGATTCTCACGCTAGTTTTGTCGCTCGCGGCCGCGGCGGATGACCTCTCTTGCTTAAACATCCGCATCGTCGAGGGTCAAGGCCAGAAGGTATGCCCCGGGGTCGCGCGCGACCCGCGGGGTGATGGTCGAGATTACCGACGATCTGGGCAAACCGGTGGAGGGCCACGGTGACCTTCCGGCTGCCGGATCAAGGCGCGGGCGGGGTCTTTTCGAACGGATCGAAGACCGAAGTCGCCGCAAGCCGCGCGAATGGGCAAGTGCAAGTTTGGGGGATGCAATGGAATCGCACGCCCGGGCCGTTCGAGATGCGCATTACGGCAGCCAAGGGCGACGCTCATGCGGGGACCATATTGCCGTTGAGCCTGGCGGATGCGGGCGAAACTTCGCCTCCTAAGGCCGTTTCCTCGGGACATTTTGGGCACAAGTGGCTATGGGTCGCTCTGGGCGTGGGCGCGGCCGCTGGGGCGGGCGTGGCTGTGCGAGGCATGGCGAGGTCGCCGACGCCGGCCGTGGTGAACACAACCCGCATAGGTACGCCCACCATTTCCATCGGACCGCCGCAATGAGAATCGTGCTGTTTTTCGTTCCCGTTTATTTGCTGGCGCAATCGGGGCTTCAGCCTCCGGACCTCGGGGTGATGCTCGATCCAAACGGCTTTCTGCGTCCAGTTTCGGGCGCGGCCGGAAGCTTTGTCGTGGGATAGGCGCGAGCCGGGAGGGTGCTTTCATTTTCCTGCTCACAAAGCACGTGCGTGGCGAAGACGCGGGATTCGATCCTCGCGAGCGCCGCCTCTATTCCGGCGCCCTCCGGTCCGGCTGTGATCGCGGCCGGCAACAGCGAGACGACTCTTTACTTCCAGCAATCGGCCCAGTTCGCTCAATTGCGCAATGGAGCGCTGCAAACGCTCGACTGGATCGTGGACGGCGAGGTTCTCTCCATGGTTTCCATGCCGAGCGGAATCAAGTTTGCCGTAAAACGTGAGACAGGCGTCTGGATCACTGCGCTAGACGGATCAAATCCTCGACTCCCTCCCTCCGGCCGCAGCGGTTTTGCTGCTGCCGGATGCGGCCGTATCTGCGACGGAGAATGAATTGGCCCTGCGGCGCGCCGATGGCGCGGAGATGCATTTCGAATGCGCCGGGTTCACGGAGTTGTTCGCGATGAGCGATGGATGGGTGGAAGCGCGCTCAATCTCGGGCCTCTTCGTCCTCCGCGCCGATGAGGGTCATGAGCGCCTCTACATGCTGCCGCAACCGGCGGGTCAAATGGAACAACGCGCGGATGCGCGGCTGTGATTCGCGCGGCCTATTTGCTGGTGGTGCGCCGTTGGCCGCTCAGGCTCAGCTTGCTCTGTTCACCGCGGGCGGAGCCGCCGAAACGCCGGTGGGCGCGACGTATCAAGCAGGCAATGTGGCGGCGGGAGCAACGCTCGACATCCGCTTCCGAGCTAGAAACCAGGGAACGGCGTCCATCACGATCAGCAAGCTTGCCATCAGCGGAGCGGGCTTCACCATCGTACAGACGCCGTCCATTCCGTTTGTGATTGCGCCGGGAGCATTCCAGGGCGGGTATGTGAGGTTCGCGGGAACAACGCTCGCCTCTTATAGCGCAAGCTTCCAGATCAACAGCATCTCGGTCATCCTGGTGGCGACAGTGGTGAACGCGGCCACTCTGACGTCCAGAGCCCCTGCACTGGTCCAGATGCCAGCAACACAGTGAATTTCCCGGAGACTCCCTACGGCCAGACGAAGGCGTGCGTTTTTTTGCTCCAGAATAACGGCTCTCAGTCGGTTACGATTTCAAAGGTTTCGCTCACGGGCCAGGGATTTCAGTTGGCTCAGGTCGTCCAGACGCCGGTCGTTCTCCCGGCCGGTAGCAGCTCCTCGTTCACCGTCGATTTCGTTCCTTCCTGCGGTCTTTACTCGGGAAAGCTCACGGTGGAGGCCGGCACCTGCACCAGTACCTATACCCTTTCTGGCACGGGCGATCCCACGACTCTGGCGCCGCAAATTCAATTCGACGGAGGCGCACCAGCGAGCGCTCAGCAGCGTACTGTCTCGATGAGTCTGGCAACGCCTTCGCCTGTTTCGACGAGCGGCACGTTGCTCCTTTCCTTCAAACCCGGGACGAGCGTGGTGACGGACGATCCAGCGGTAGTGTTTGCCGCTAATGGGACTCGCTATGCCGTTTACGATCAAGGCGGGCGACACACAATTTCTGTTGCAGAGCCAGGACGGGGCCGTCTTTCAGACGGGAACGACCTGGGGCAATGTTAGTTTTTCGACCAGCTTGTCGGGTTGTGTCACCGGCACGGCGTCTGCGTCCATGGCTATTTCCGCCACTCCGCCGGCAGTCGATCACGCCATCGCCACTAGCCGGTCCGGCGATCTGGACATCCAGGTTTGGGGCTACGACAATAGCTATTCAGCGGGAGCGATGTCGTTCACGTTTTACGATCTGAACGGCAACGTAATCCAACCGGGCGCGGTTCAGGCGGACTTCACGCCCCAGTTTCGTACTTATTTCGCCACAGCCAACGCGGGCAGCGCGTTCCAGATGCGCGTGAGCTTTCCCGTCACCGGCGATTCCAGCCAAATTCTGGCCGTGGATGTCCGATTGACCAACTCGGCGGGAACGACGACGATTCAGCACATGAACTTTCAATGCGCGGGCGGGACGTGTCCGGTCCCTTCCCAATGACGGCGGGTCAATAGCGCCCGGCCGGAACGGGCGGCCGGATATGGTGCACCATCCTATGAATCGCCAGCGCGCGTTCGAGCGCGGCGTTGAATTCGCAACCGAACAGAGTGATCACGGCGAGCACGTACCACCAAAGGAGCAGCGCCAGACTCGCCCCCACGCTGCCGTAGAGCACATTGTAGTTTGTGACGTGGCGCATGTACCATCCCACCGCGATGGTCGCCACCAGCCAAAGTAGCGTGGCCAGCACGGCTCCGGGAAACACCGATGCGAAAGTTTGCTTGCGCTTAGGGCCTAAGTAGTAGAGCAGTGTCGTTACGAACACGGAGGCGCCAAACGCGACTATATAGGCAAAGGTCTGGCCCGCCAACAACAGCCGGCCGCTCAGATCATCGCCTTGTTGAAAGTACGGCAATAAAGGAAGGAGCCTGCGGGCCAGCCTTTCGCCGAATACGATCAAACCCGAGGCGAGAAATACCGGCAGCAGCGAGGTGAACACCAGCAGAATGGCGATGGCTCGTTCCTTGAGGAAGGTACGCGCGGTGGGAATGTGATAAGCAATGTGGAAGCCTCCCATCAGACTTGTGATGGCGCCGGACGCGGCCCACGTGGCCGCGGCCATCGCAACCACGAGCAAGTAGTTTGGGCGCTGCCCATGCACTGTAAAGAACCTCTGCAATACTTCCTCGGCTCCGGGAGGGATCACTTGGAACAGGAAACCGGAAATCGTGCGCGCTACGGCTTGAACCCGTGCTTGGACCAGGATGGCCGCCAAAGTGGTGAGGGCCGGGAAAAAGCAGAACAGCATCGAATACGCCACGCCCTTGGCGGTTTCAAGACAGTTGTGCTTATAGGCGTTGACCGCCGCGACCTTGAGTAGCCGCCAAGTAATTTGCCCGCCGGCAGTGTGAGCAAAGCGCACAGGCGCGGCGCGCCTCCACAGACGGAGGGGAAACTGCGAGCCGCGGAATTTACCCGTGGAGTTGACCTGCTCCGGGGCTTGTACGCGAGGTTCCCGAGGGATGCGCTGGCGAGCCGTGATCCGGCCTCCTACCCGCATTATGCCGCCCCGGCAGGGGTGATCGCTGAGTCTGCTGGGACTTCGTAACAACCGCTTCTGTGAAGACGCTTTGGAGGGAGGGCTTCAGCCCGCGTGGTGCTTTAGCGCCGCCCTACACAGCGAGGCTGAAGCCTCGCGCGGGCTGAAGCCCGCCCTCCAATCCGTTTTCATCTCCTTCGGTGGCCCCGCAGGGCCATGGGGCATTCCCTGGCGTTCGCGACGGCGAGGGAGCGGTCGACTGACGAACCCGGCCGGCGGCCCACGTTACCGATCAAGGAGGATCAGCGTCACTTCGACGTCGCCGTAACGTCTGACGTAGGTTGCGGCGGATTGCTGGGGCAGAATCCGCGCCGCCGTACGGTGGCCGCCATCGGAAATCTCCAGCACGCCCGCCCGGCCGGATTTCCAGGAGATGAGCAATTGGTCCCCGTGTTCGCGGATTCTGAGGCCGGGGCGGCTCGCGGAGCCGCGCGGCGGAAGGCGGACGAGCGCCGTCAGGGGAAGAGCCGCCGCCAGCAGCAACGCCGCCGTCATTGCCGACTTGCTTTGGGCCCATTTGTTGCCGAGAGTGGAGCCGGAGCCGCTGGATCCGGTATGTGGGACGGAAAACTCCTCGAAGCTGCTCACCGCTTGCAAGGAACCGTCGAACCCACGCACGAAGAACCCGGCCTTTCTTCCCGCGATTACAAGCCCGACCGCGACATCGCTCCGGCCGAATAGGGCGGTGTTGGCTTCCGTGAGGAAAACTTCGCCTCGTTTTCGCAGGATAAAAGCCTACCACATCGGCTGGCGCGCCTTTTTGACTCGTGGAAACCAATCGAACGGCCGAGGCGTCGCGGCTGCCACAAAGAAACCCGGCGGTTTCAATGCGGGCCGAGTCCGGATGCAACCGGATCAAGAGCTCGTCGGCGTACTCGACGCGCACGGGACTTTGCGGCGGCTACCAAACTCTCAAGCGGGATTACCTCAAAAGAGTAGTGCTTTGAAGGCCGCAAGGTTCTCAGCGTATTTGGGGCGTTTCAGACGGCTGCGGTTGCGCGCGCCAGGCAGCTTTCAAACGCGGGGAAGAACAGATCCAAGCCTTCCTCATTAGCAAGCGGCCCCATGAGGCCAATGCGAAATATCTTTCCCGCCAGGGGACCAAAGCCCGCTCCCACCTCAATGCCGTGCTGCTCCAGCAGCGCGCGCCGCACTTGTGCGTCGTCGATGCCTTCCGGGACGCGCACGGTATTCAGATTGGGGATCCGCCGGCCAGGCTTCACGTGCATCGCCATCCCTATCGCCTCGATACGGCGAACGAATTCGGCGTGCGCGCGTGCGTGCCGCTCGAAGCGGCCGGTAGCTCCCTCCTCGCGAATCGCGGCCAAGCCTTCCCGAAGCGCGTACAAATTCGAGACCGGCGGAGTATGGTGATACTTCCGTCCGTCGTAATAATCGGCGAGCATCTTCAGATCGAGATACCAAACGGGGTTATCCAACTTGCGCGCGTTAATCCGCTCCCAGGCGCGAGGAGAAGCGGTGAAGGGCGACAAGCCCGGAGGACAGCTCAGGCCCTTTTGAGTGCAGCTATAAGCAATATCGATGCCCGCGGCGTCCACCTGAATCGGAACAGCGCCGAGCGAGGTAACGCAATCGGCGATCACCAGAGCGCCGGCTTCGCGCGCGGGACGCGCGATGGCGCCCGGATCTTGCAACGCGCCCGTAGAGGTTTCGGCGTGGACGAAGGCGACGACGTCTGGCCTTTCGCGCTCCACCGCCTCCGCGGCTTCGGTTTCCGAGAAAGTTTCTCCCCAAGGCTTTCGCGCGAAAACTATCTGTCCACCGTGGCGACGGCCCATTTCCGCGATGCGGTCGGCGAAATAGCCGGCGGAGAATACCAGCAGTTTTGAGCCCGGATCTACAAAATTAGAAACCGCGGTTTCCATGCCGGCGCTGCCGGTGCCGGAGAGCGCGAAGGTCAGGCGATTGGCGGTTCCGAAAAGCTCCCGCAAGCCGGCACGGACCTCTTCGTTCAATTGAAAGAAAAACGGGTCTAGATAGCCGACGACTGGATTCACCATGGCATCATAGACGCGCTTTTCGACCTGCGTGGGGCCCGGCCCAAATAGAAAGCGGCGAGGAGGAGTGACCATAGAAATCCAGTGTAGCGTGGGCTCTGCTCGCTGCCTGTCCGGTAAAGAACGGAATGCTATATTGAAGTTCTACTCCGGAACGGCGCGCGTTAAGCGTCGGCCTGAGGGCCCGTAGCTCAGTTGGTTAGAGCGCTACCTTGACACGGTAGAGGTC
>DASQJB010000119.1:0-22092 GCA_035631295.1 Bryobacteraceae bacterium
GCGACGTTGAACACCACCGCGCATCCGTGATCTTTCGCGTATAGGTCGATCACCTGCTTCATCCTGCCGGTGAGGCCGTCCATGGCTTTGCGCTGCTGGTTTTCGGCCTCGGCGTTATAGTCCTCTACGTCCCGGTTGAACTTCTTGTTAGCCGCGTCGATGGCGCGGGCCTGCTCGTCTTTAGCCGTCTGGGAAAGCGTATTGGACTGCTTTTGCAACTTGTCCTGCATTTCCTGGATATCAGCCTGCTGCTTTTGCAGCGACGACTTTTTGGGGTTGAGCGCTTTTTCCAGTTCGCCAACCGCGGCTTGGCCGTCCTTCGTGCTCACCAGAGCCGCTTCGGCCTGGATTACGCAAAATTTCGAGGGAGCCGCTGCTTGGCCAAAAGCCACGGAAGCGGCGATCAAACCACACAGAGCAATTCCATAATTCTTCACGCTGAAACTCCTATATTCTCTTTGCACCATCGTAACATCCAGCCATTCTGGCTTCTGAGTACTGATTTCTGTCTTCTTAATTGTTAGAACGTCCGTCCCACCGTAAACCGGAACATGGAATGGCGTTCAAAGAAAGGTTGCTGCTGGCCGAACACCGCCAGCGCATTGTTGTACGTCGCCGAATTCGGAAAATAACTCCGGTCGGCGGCGATGGGCGGCTGCAAATATTCCCGCACCACGTTCGGATTGTACGCCCAATAGACCCGGAACGGAGCGTTCACCACGGGCATCAGGACCTGAAACTCGATGCCCGTCGAAGTTCGAATCGCCTGAGTTCCCGCCGCCACCACCGCCTTATTCTGGAACGACGCCTCCGGGAACTCGGCGTTCAATTGCGCGATGCGGCCCGGGTTCAGTTGCAACTGACTGGTGTTGAGAATCCGGTCTTGTCCGGCGTCAAAGAAAAACGCCATCGTCAGCGGCCCGAAGATGGGGATGCGATATTCGAAATTGGACGTGACCGCCATGTCTCCGCCGGGGAAGACCAGTTGGTAGCTCGGGACGGCCTGCGTTACGTTCACCAGGCTCTTAGCGCCGGTGGACGGATCGATGTATAGCTGCTGGCGCGGCGAGCCGTCGGTGTTGTAGACGTTTACGGTTCCCGACGACGGCACATAGGCGATCGGACTGACTCCCCAGATATCGAAACCGCGGATGTCGTTTTCGCCGCCGATGTAGAAGCGGTTGAACGGAGCCGCATCCTTGCCGCCATAGCCGGTGAGAAAGCGCGCCGAAAGGTGCATTCCGATCACATGAGTCTTTCCAAATCCCTTGCGGAAATAGCGCGCGTCGATCACCGGCTCAATCTGGTTCACGTTCCCGCCCAAAAAGCTGCCGGAAAACTGCGTCGAAATCGAAAGGCTCTTCCCGCCTGTCGGGTTGATGGGATTGTTCACCGAGTTGTACGTGTAACTCGGTATCAGCGTCGAGGATCGAATGCCGCTTAACGAATTCGGCCCGTTGAAATTCAGAAAGTTGAGATATTGGTAATATACGTCCGCGGCCGTGGTGAGCGTTCTAATGCTTTGCGTGGTGAAGCCGTAGCTCAAGCCCAGGCGGGCGAAGCTGCGCTTCAGCGGATAGCTGCCGTACACCGTGAATCCCTTCGAATCCGACGTGTAGTTCAGCAGATTATTCGATCCCAACTGGTTATAGAGCGGAATCAGGTTTGCGCCCGCCAGAATGGAAGCTTCGCGAGCCTGATCGTAGTTGAAGCGCGTCAGAAAAACCGTAAATCCCACGGCCAGCGGGCGATCCAGGAAATACGGCTCCGTAAACCCGAAGGTCACGTTGTCCATGCGCGTACCTATCTGGGAACTGATGCTCAACGTCTCGCCCAGCCCTAAAAAATTGTTCGTGGAGTAAGAAAGACCGATGAAGCTTCCCGAGATGCCCGAAACGCCGCCCTGCAATTGGATCGAGTTCTTAGCGCGCTCCTTAACCTTCAGCGTGATATCCACCGTGTCCGTTTTCGTGTCGGTCTTGATGTCCGCGGACTCCTCCTGTTTCAGCGTCTCGAAATAACCGAGCTGATTGAGCCGGAGGATGCTCAGTTCCCAAAGGCGAGTATTGAAAATGTCGCCCTCGTCGATGAGCAGCTCGCGCCGGATCACTTTATCGCGCGTCGTGGTGTTGCCGGAGAAATCGATGCGCCGGACGAAGAACTGCTTTCCTTCGTCGAAAGTCAAGGTAAGGTCGATCTTATTCGTGCCGGGAACCGGCTCAATATCGGGCTCGGCGACGAAATTAATGTAGCCGAAATTGCCGTAAAGCTTCCTCAGATCCTCAAAGCCTTTGCGAAGCTTGGCCGTCGAGAAGACGTCTCCGGGCTTGCCGAACGTGCTGGCGAACAGAGTCTCCGGCGTCCGGAACGCTTTCACGCCCACATAGTTCACCGTGTTCAGATAGTACAGTTTGTCTTCTTCCAGCGCGAGGTGGACGTCGACGCCCTTGCCGGGTTTGTTCGTGAGAAGCGGCAGGCGGAAACGCCCTCCGCCGGTTTCCACGATTTTAGTGTCCGCGCTGGTGACGTGCGCCTTGAAATAACCGTTGTCGCGATAGAACAGCTCCAGGCGCGATTCGTCGTCTTCCAGCTTCGTGGAGTCGTAGGTCTTGGCGAACATGTTTTCAAGCACGATCGAGTGCGGAATCCCGATCGGATGAAGGTCCTTCATCGCCCGTAGCAAAACCCGATGGCTGAAAACTTGGTTGCCGTCGAACGCGATGTCGTGAACCTTGACTTTGGGGCCCTCGTCGACTTTGAAAGTGATTTCGAGCGACGAAGGCGGGACTTGGTGGATTTCGGGCTCGACCGTCGCGAACTGCCGGCCGCGCTCGGCTAGATACTCCAGCAGCACATTCTTGGCGTGCTGCACCTTATTAGGATCGTATTGCGATTCGACGCTCAATCCAACTTTGCGCTCTTTGAAGCGGTCCAGAACTTCGGAGGTCTGAATGGATTTAAGGCCATCGTACTTTATGGCCCGCACGATCCGCCGCTCCACCAGCACGTAGCGGACGATCCAGCCTTTCTGCCCCGCTTCGCGCTCCATGCGGATATCGTCGAAGCGGCCTGTATTCCACAACACCATGAAGTCGCGGTGCAGACCGTCTTCGTCGTACTTGTCTCCCGGCTTGGTGAAGATCATCGCCCGAAGCGTATCTTGCGGCACGCGCCGGGAGCCGCGAAAATCGATCGCTTCGATGACGTCCTCCGGAGGCCGCTCCGGCGAAACCGTCTGCACCTCTGGCTTAGGCGGTTCCGCCTTGGGCTGCTCGGGAGTTTGCGGAACCGTTTCAAAAGGGTTCGGCGGCTTAGGTTGTTGGGGCACGGGCGGCTTGGCTTCCTGCGGAGCCTGCGGCACGGGCTCGAACGGACTTTGCGGCTTAGTTTGTTGCGGGGGAGGGGGCTGCGGCGCCGGCTGCTGAGTGTTCTGCTGAGCCTCCAGCAGTGCAGCCGGTGACAACAACCAAAAACAAACGATCAGGGCGCGCAGGCTTCCAGGCCTGGAGCTCATTCAACCGGTTTCCTTTCCACTCTGCGCTTTACTCTTGACGCCCGTTCGCGGCCTCCGGTTTCAATCAAGCGAGCACGTGAAACTGGATGCGCAAAGACGCCACCCCGGTTCCCCCACCCTTGCGAAATTCGCCGGAGCCGCTCCGGGGATGCGGCCGCTGGCTCAAATATCGCCGCCCGCATTTTCTGCAAAGCAGGCGCGACCACCATCATTCTATCCCATCCATCCGCGGACTCGCGGAGACCTCCATCGTCTCCTTGGGCTCGCGCCTCGGTTTCGGTAGCGTTCTTCCGATCATCGGACCGAGACAGGCGCCAAACATGACGTGCGCGAGCATCAAGAGGGGCTCCGGCGCATACGCCGGCACTCTGGGATTCACACGCGCCCAAAACCACGCTTGCGAGACATAATGCCACGCGAGCGCCACGAGAATCCCTGCGAACAGCAGGCGCGTGCGCTGCACGATTCCGCCGCAGACCAGTCCGAACAAGGCGCCGACCCCGCCGGTAATCACAAAATGAAGCGCCGCGCCCGAGAGCGTGGCCATCGCCGGCCCGCCGCGGAATGCCCGTATGCCATAAAACGTCGACCCGAAGAGGTTCGGAATCGCCCACCACGCCCTGCCTTGAATCAAAGATCCGCACACCAACAGCGCCAGCATGGCAGCGCCGCCCACCACGCCCGCTTCAATGCCACGCGTCAGACGCGTCAGCGGATCGGTTCTTAATGGGCTCGCCGCCTCCATGAAAGCGCATAGTAGCATGTGAGCCTGACTGAGCCTCGACGAAAGGGAGCGGTCGAATGACCTGGCTGATCACAGTCGCTTGGTATGACGCCACCTGAATGGCAACGAATCGGGTTTCGGTGGATCGAAACCACAGTCTGTCGGCCGCGCTGTCGCAGTGAATGCGCGACGCGCTGGAGGATATCAAAATGCGATGCCGTCGCCTGAGATGCAGTTCGTCTTGCGCTCGAATTTTGATGCTGGCGGCGATTGCAGCCCGCTACATATCGCTGCACTAGCGCATGCAAGGATCCAGTCGGCACGTCCGAGCTCACTGGACTATGATGTTGACTGGCCTGCCCGTAATCCACGCCGCGCTCAATTGGATATTGACTGCCCCCTTCGCCACATCGGAAGGTAGTTGAAAGTTCTCTTGGTAGCCGTCCACTGAGCGCGGATAGCCTGCGGCGGCGAGCACTTCGGCAGGTTTCCCGTTCACCATTACGGTGACAGGTGAATTCACAGTGGCCAGCGGGTCGGAAGGAAAAGGCGCACCAGGCTGTAGTCCGGGAACAACAGGGCCGAGGCCGGTGGCGAACAGCGATAGGATCTCGCCGGCAGCGGCAGGTTTCGAAGGACTGACCAACGTAAAATCGGTTGAATGTGTCACTGCCGGCCCATCGGTGGTGACGATCACCTCGGGCGTCGCCATCGCGATGATGTGCAGGAAAAACCTGGCTGGCAAACCTCCGTTTATGCGACGGTAGGAAGGATCTTCCGCCATGGAAGCTGCCGGCCACTACCCGAGGATCCCTCGGCTTGCCCGCGCGCTCCCAGAAGCGCGCCTGTACCACCAACGATCGCCCAATTACCAGTTTCCCCAGAAGGCTGTCCTGGAGGAGCGGAGCCCCCGCTCATCCCAAGGGTCATGATCGTCCCAATCGGCGTTCCATCGGCCTGCAAAATCTCAAAAATGTTCTCTCGAATTGCCGTCCGGTTGACATCCGCGATGGCCCGCCCGGGAGGGGGGTTCGTGTTCGCGCCGGCCGCCCGGACGCCCGCTGCGAACAATCCTTTTGCTGGTTGCCCGTTCACGGCGACGATGTCCCCGATAACCGTGTTTAACGCGAAGTTTGGAGTTTGCCCCGGCCCATTCCCGACTTCTGCCGTCGGTGTGATGTTCGGGTTTCTCGCGAATTGCGTGATGTCTGTAATGTCGCCCCGGTACTCAACAACATTCGCGACATCGATGATTAGGTTAGCGGTGGCTGACGCCTGGGCCAACACCTGATGGCAAGCTGCAAACGCGAATAGCGAAATTGCGAGTGCTCTATGTCCTCCGATCATAATGTCCTCCTAGTCGCTTCTACTGATCCACATCCGCGAGTTCTCAGAACGCGCAATTTCCCGGGTTCGGAAGATCGGTCCTTAGAGCACTGGTGCCTACCGGGACCAGATAAGTCACCACCGCCTGCGCTGGGCTAGCCGTTTCGTTCCTCACCATGTGAATGTGGTCGTTCGTCGCTGCTTCAACGGCTCCGGTTCCGGCGGTAAAAATATGGGGCGTGCAAGTTGGATCATTACCCTCATATACCGTAAGCGTTCCAGTCTGTACCGTGAAAAACACGGGTCCTGGATGCGTGTGCCAACCGCTGTATCCACCGGGTTGAAAATTAACGACCTGGGTCGCGACTTCAATCGGCTGAGGCGCTTCTAATCGGAGTTCCCAGTCAATCGCCTTCTCTTTTCTCTTCACGTCGAATGCGGGCACAGTCGCCTGCCCGATCGGATTGAACGAGATACCTGAGGGCGGCGTAGCTCGCGCCTTGAACACTACGGCGCCGCCTAGCACTAGCGCTAGGATGGCCCCGCCAAATATCGTCTGAGTGACTTTACGCTTCATATACACCTCCTGAGTGTCGAACCAGGCCCGATTCGCGTGAATAGCTACTGGTGCGATCTCCCGGTTCACAAACTAAAGCGGGAATGTGGAGCGAAAACAGTAAGCTAAACTCGAATTTTTTTGGGGGCGCGGTGAACAAAGCCTAGGAAAATTTTCGTATTGATGGTACAATTCACTCCCATAGTGCAATGCCGCTCGCCGCGGCGTGGAGAAAGTGAATTATGCCGGCCGCTACCCCGGAAGGCGTCACCCACTTGCTTAAAGCGTGGGGCAACGGGGAACAGAAAGCGCTAGACCAACTAATCCCGCTCGTATATACCGAGCTGCATCGGCTTGCCCACCGCTACATGGACCGGGAACGAAGCGCACACACCCTCCAGCCCACCGCCTTAGTCCACGAGATGTATGAGCGGCTCATCGAGTTGAAACATGTGAGCTGGCAGAATCGCGCCCATTTTTTTGGCGTGTCGGCCCAGTTGATGCGTCGAATCCTGGTGGATTACGCACGGTCCCGCCGCTATACGAAACGCGGAGGCGAATGGCGCCAGGTCCCGTTCAACGAAGCTGTGGCGGTGTTTCGTGACCGGCAAACGGATATCGTCGCCCTCGACGATGCGTTGTGCACTCTGTCTGAGATAGACCCCAGGAAGAGCCGCGTAGTAGAAATGCGCTTTTTTGGGGGCATGAGTGTCAAGGAAGTGGCAGAGGTTCTCAACGTCTCGCAGGAGACTGTCCAGCGCGATTGGCGACTGGCGAAAGCCTGGCTTCTGCGTGAGCTCGGCGAAGGAACCGCGGATGACAACTGATCGTTGGCGCCGGATCGAGCAGCTCTACCATCAGGCGCAAGAACGTGAAAACGTCGAGCGGGAGCGTTTTCTGCAAGAAGCCTGCGCTGATGAAGCCATGCGTGCAGAAGTCGAATCGCTGCTCGGATGCGACGCACAGGCGGAAGGCTACCTGGAAACACCCGCTCTCGAGGTGACAGCCGAAGCGCTAGCGGAAGGGCGTAGGCGCTCGATGTTAGGACGAGTGCTCGGCCACTACCAGATCGTGGCTTTTCTCGCCGCCGGGGGCATGGGGGAAGTCTATCGGGCGCGCGATTCCCGCATTGGACGCGAGGTGGCTATAAAGGTTCTGCCTCCCTTCATCGCCGCGCATCCCGAGCGTTTGCAGCTTTTCGAGCAGGAGGCCCGCGCCGCCGGCGCTATCAATCACCCGAACATTCTGACAATCTACGATGTCGGAGTTCAGGATGACGCGCCTTACGTGGTGTACGAGTTGCTGGAGGGCGCAACCTTGCGCGATATTCTCCGCAAAGGAGCATTATCGCGGCGTAAGGCGATCGAGTACGCTCGCCAGATCGCGAATGGCCTTGCCGCTGCGCATGACAAGGGGATTATTCACCGCGATCTCAAGCCCGAGAACCTGTTCATAACTCGCGACGGCAGGGTCAAAATTCTCGACTTCGGTCTGGCCAAGCTCATGCTGCGGGAATCATCCATCGCGGCGGAAACGACCGAGGCAGCCGCATCGCCTCAAAACGGATCCACGAGTGTTTTGGGCACTCCGGGCTACCTGGCGCCCGAGCAACTCCGCGGCGGCCCTGTGGATCACCGCGCGGATCTTTTCAACTTGGGCGCGATCCTCTTCGAAATGCTCACAGGCGAGCGGCCCTTTCGAGGCAGATCCACCAGCGAGATCTTGAAAGCTGTTCTGAACGACGACCCTGTCGAGATGCAAGAGATCGGCGGTAAGTTCGACCCGGCCGTGGCTCGCCTGCTGCGCCGCTGCCTGGAAAAGAACCCGAACGAGCGGTTTCAATCAGCTCTGGATCTCGGTTTCGATCTCGAAGGCTTCTTACTCCCTTATCGGGAAGCGCCGCGCGCCCGATCGAGAAAGCCGGGGGCCGGCATTGCACTGGCCGCGGTGGCGCTGCTGCCCTTGGCGTTATTCGCCGGTCGCAACTGGGTAAGCGGCCAGCGGCGCGCCAGTCCAACGTTTCGGCGGTTGACGTACCGCGCAGGCGTGATCACCGGAGCGAGATTCGCTCCCGACGGCCAGAGCGTGATCTATTCCGCGGCCTGGGATGGTCACCCCGTGGAAGCCTTCACCACGCGAATCGGAGGACCAGAGTCGCGGCCTCTCGGATTGCCGTCGGCGGGTGTTTTGGCAGTCTCTTCTGCGGGCGAGTTGGCCGTTTCGCTCGGTTGCGAGTTGAACTGGGCGGAATGCCGCGGCACGTTGGCGCGGATGCCGCTCGCCGGGGGCGCTCCCCGTGAGGTCCTTGAAGATGTCTTCTATGCCGATTGGTCGCCCGATGCAAAGAACCTCGCCGTGGTACGCGCGGTGGATGGACGATTCAGGCTCGAATATCCGATCGGGAGAGTTCTCTATGAAGCAGCCGGTTGGATCACGTACCCTCGCCTTTCGCCAAAGGGTGACCGAATCGCCTTCCTGGATCACCCCACTCTCGGCGAGGATGCCGGTTCAGTTTCGATCGTGGATCTCACCGGGCGCAAAACCACCCTCTCCAACGGTTGGAAGAACTTGAAAGGCTTGGCATGGTCCCCTAACGGCGATGAAATCTGGTTCTCCGCGGACCGTATGTCACGGTCGCAGCTCGTGTACGCGGTGACACTGTCAGGTAAGGAGCGTCCGGTTCTTCAGGTCCCAGGTTGGATGCGCCTGCAGGAGATCTCGCGAGACGGCCGCGTATTGCTGCTTCAAGCCAGTCCCCGCTGCCGCATCATGTACCAGCCGTCGGGCGCGTCCGCCCAACGCGATCTCTCCTGGTTTGACTGGTCCACCGCCACAGATCTTTCGGCGGATGGCAAAAAGCTTCTCTTTTACGAATGGGGAGAAGGAGTGGCGGGAAATCCGGCTGTATACCTCCGCGATACGAGTGGCGGCGACGCGATTCGTCTTGGGGACGGCCGGGCATTGGCATTGTCCCCTGACGGCAAGTTCGCGCTTGCGCTTCAAGCAGGACCACCGCCCACTCTAGTTCTCTTGCCAACGGGCCCCGGCGAGGAGAAGCGCTTGCAGCCATCCGGACTTACCGAGTATTACTCTGCCGCGTGGTTCCCTAGCGGGAAACGAATCCTATTTGTCGCCGCAGGCGCCGATGCGCGGCCGCATTCTTACGTTCAGAACATCAATGACGGCGCGGCGCAGCCTGTCGGTGACGAGGCGATGCAAGCTGTTTTGGTTTCTCCGGATGAGAAGCTGCTAGCCGGTATCGGTCCAACGGGGGATTATGTATTGCTTCCCGTCGATGGCGGCAAGATGCGGCCCATTCGGGGCGCCTTGCCCGGCGACGACCTTATCCAGTGGAGTGACGACGGCCGTTTTCTATATGTGCGAGGCCTGGGCGATTCCCCGCTGGAGTTCTTTCGACTCAATCTTGCCACCGGGCGCCGGGAGCCGTGGAAGAAGATTGAGGCAGCCGATCCCGTCGGATTGATCGGGATTCAGCCTGCGGCCGTCCGCATGACACCGGATGGAAGATCGTACGCGTACTCATATTGGAAAACGCTTACGGAATTGTATTTGGTAGATAATCTGAAGTGACGAATACATCAAAGGGCGGCATCTTAGACGAAAGGATTCTGAGGTCAATATGCGGAAAATGATTGGCATTGCACTACTCATCGCGATAGCGCTATTGAGTGGGACTGCCGCTTTGGCCTGCGGCGATAAGCTGCTCGCGATCGGCCGAGGGGTGCGGTTTCAACGGATCTCTGCGGCGCATGAAGCCAACCTCTTGATCTACTCCGCTGGAACGGAGCGCCGCGCGGTTCTCGGTAATAACAATGTGCAGACGGCCCTTAGGCGGTCCGTGCGCAAGCTGCAACTCGTTCAGGACGGTTCGGAATTAGATGAGGCTTTGAAGTCGGGACGTGTGGACGTTGTGCTGGTGGATTTCGCAGACCTTGCTGGGATCACGCGGCAATTGCAGTCGGCGCCCTCGAAGCCCGTGATCGTCCCGATCCTGGTCAAGCCGTCGAAAGCCGAGTTGGCCGCCGCGCAAAGGGAGTACAAATTCGCGCTAAAAGCCTCCACCGATGCCTCCGACTATCTGATCGCGATTGACGAAGCGATGAAGTTAAGAGCGAGAACCGGAGCCAAATCCTGATCCAAGGCCGTTGTCATGAAGTGTTGCCGCCGTTTTTCGTATCTAATACCTGCGGCGTTATTGGTAATAGCCTCGAATGAGGCCAATGCCCAGGCTTGGGTGCTGCCTCGCGGAGATGGCGCCATCAGCTTCACCTACCAGCGAATAGACAACACAGGTCATCGCCGTACGAGCGGTCTTCTCGTGTCGCGCGGCCGGAGCTTGGACATGTCGCTGTATGCGGAGGCCGAATACACCCTCACTAACCGTCTTTCGGTAACCGCCGGCCTTCCGTTTGTATTCGCGAAATACACCGACGCTAACCCACCCCCGCCGAGGATTCCGTTCCTTCATAACGACGCGTGCCGCTGCTGGCACTCAGGTTGGCAGGACTTCGGGATCACCGCCCGGTATAATCTGGTCGGCGGCGCATTTGGTAAGTTTGCACTGACGCCATCTGTATCGTTTGAAATGCCTAGCCACGACTACAACTTCCACGGCGAGTCTGCCCTCGGGCGGAACCTGAGCGAAGCGCGCATTGGGCTCGACGCGGGGCGACGCCTGGATGAGATTTCCAGCAGACTGGTGGTTGAAGGCGGGTATTCCTATGCCTTTGTCGAAAAAGTCATGGACATTTCCACCAACCGCAGTAATGCCCATGCAGAGGCCGACTATTTCATAACTAGAAGATTGCAGGTGCGCGGCCAAGCTTACTGGCAGCGCACCCACGGTGGATTACGATTTGGAACTCCAGCGCTCCCTGGCCTGCCACCCCCTAGCCTGGAATTCCCTGGTGAGGTCACACCGGAACTGCTTGATCAGCACGACCGCCTCCTGCGGGACAACTACTGGCATGCAGGAGGCGGCCTCGGTTACTCTTTCCCACGCGTCGATGTGTTCGCATCGTATATCGGTTTTGTGGGCGGCACGGATACGCATGCCGGCCGCGCGGTTACGATCAGTTTCGTGACGCCGTTTCAATTGGGCCGTACTCACCGCTGATTGATAGTTATATTCTTTGTCCTCAGCCCGATCGCGATGGAACCCGTCCCCGTCGTCACCAACCACCGTTACGCTGGGACATATGAGGGCTGCACTCAAATCGCGGTCCACACAATCAACAACGCATTTTGCGAAACGAACCCAATTCCAAAAACCCACCCCCGTTCGCCCCATCGTGCCGCCGCCAAAAAACGAAATTTCCAAACGAACCCACCGGCGAATAACTCGCGCGCCGGCAACCTATCAGCTGCACCCAATTCTCGCGCCACAAAGGCCTTGCGTGTCCCCAGCCCGTGAAATCGCCTTCCGGGTTCTGAAGCGCGTCCACGGAGGCGGCTATGCCTCCGACCTTCTACGCCGCCAGACCGCCGAGCTCGAGCCCCGCGACGCCGCCTTAGCCGAAACCATCGTCTTCGGCTGCCTGCGATTCCAGCCACAGCTCGATTTCCTGATCGAAAGTTTCGCGCGCCGCGCTCAGCCAAAGCTCGATGAGGAGGTCCGCATCGCGCTCCGCCTGGGGATCTACCAGCTCCGCTATCTCGAACGCATTCCAGCCCACGCCGCCGTCGCTGAGAGCGTGGAACTGGTCAAGCGCGCGCACAAGCGCTCGGCCGCGGGGTTCGTCAACGCCGTGCTACGCAAAGTAACTCGGAGACCGATGAAATGGCCGGAGGAAGCGACGGAACTCAGCATTCCAGGCTGGCTTCTGGAGCGCTGGAAGAATCGCTACGGGCCCGAGCAAGCGCGCCAAATCGCCCACGCCGCCCTCGAAGAGCCGGAAGTAACCATCAACCCTACAACCGGACGCCGGCAGGACCCCGCCTCGCAACAAATCGTGCCGCTGCTGGCGATTGAGCCAGGAATGTCGTTCCTCGACGTATGCGCCGCGCCCGGCAACAAAACCGCGCAGGCCTTAGCCGAAGGCGCGAAGGTAGTCGCTTGCGACCGGCATCTCGCTCGGCTCGTCGAAGTTCCTCCACAAGCGATCAGAATCGTTGCGGACGCAAGCACGCCCCTTCCCTTCTCCGCCAAATTCGACCGCATCCTCGTCGACGCCCCTTGCTCCGGAACCGGCACCCTCGCCAGAAATCCCGAAATCAAATGGCGTCTCCAACCCTCCGATTTCGAACGCTTCGCCAAGCTCCAGCGAAGCATTTTGCAAAACGCCCTCGATCTTCTGAAGCCCGAAGGCCGCCTGGTCTACTCAACCTGCTCGCTGGAGCCGGAGGAGAACGAAGGCGTGATCGCCGGACTACCCGTCGCGGAAATACGAACGTTCCTGCCCGGCGTCAACAGTGAAGGAGATGGCTTTTTCGCCGCCGTCATAGGCCCGTCAATGTTAGGATTGTCGAAGGGTGGGGTCCTCTAGTGATCGAAATCCTTCCATCCATATTGGCTGCGGATTTTGCGCGGCTTGGGGAACAGGTTGCGAGCCTGGAAGCCGCGGGCTGCCGCATGCTGCACTTGGATGTCATGGACGGGCATTTCGTCCCTAACCTCACCATCGGCCCACCGCTGGTGGAGTCGTTGCGTAAAGCGAGCAATGCGATTTTCGACGTTCACCTCATGATTGAGGACCCGGACAAATATGCGCCCCTCTTTATCCAAGCAGGCGCAAATCAGGTTTCGGTGCATCAGGAAGCGTGCAGGAACTTGGATCGCACCCTGCACATGATCCGCTCCGAGGGAGCCAAGGCGGGCGTGGTGATCAATCCGGCCACTCCCGTCGCTGCCCTCGATGAAGTGCTCGACGTCGCGGATTATGTGCTCGTGATGAGCGTGAATCCGGGCTTTGGCGGCCAGGAGTTCATCCCCAATACTCTTCACAAAGTCCGTCAGTTGGCTCAGCGGAAGGTGGAACGCGGATTGCACTTCCCCATCGAGATCGATGGCGGGATCACCCATGATAACGTTGGGGATGTGATCCGGGCTGGAGTGGAATGGGTGGTGGCGGGGTCGTCGATTTTTCACACTGTGAACCCAGTGAACGCATTCGAGGAGATGAAACAAATCGCTCAGGAGGCTGTCTTAGTTCGCGTATAAAACAGAACCGCTACCGTGAGGGAGCGGACTTCGACGCCCTGTTAGAATGAGGAACCGAAGTATGATCAGACGTAACCAATGCGCCGTAGCCTTCGCCGCGGCGGTCCTGGCTTCCTGCGGGTTTCACCACGCCAAGTACGAAAACCCCATTAGCAAGGACACCCAGCAGCCGGACAAAATTCTGTTCGATAAAGCTGTCCACGACATCGAACGCGGCCGTTACGAAGTGGCGCGGCTTACGCTCAACACCTTGATCAACACCTACGACACCAGCGAGTACCTTGCCAAGGCCAAACTGGCCATCGCCGATAGCTGGTTCCGAGAGGGCGGCATTCAGGGCCTAACGCAGGCCGAGGCCGAATACAAAGACTTCATTCTGTTCTATCCCACCATGGAAGAGGCGGCCGAGTCGCAGAAGAAGCTCTGCGACATTCACTACCGCCAGATGGATAAACCGGACCGCGACCCCAACCAGACTCTCCGCGCCGAGCAGGAATGCAAACAGGTCCTGATTCAGTTTCCCAATTCGAAGTTCGTGCCCGCCGCCGAGCAGGAATTGCGCGCCATTCAGGAAGTGCTTGCCGAGGCCGAGATGCGCTCCGGCAGCTTCTATTACGGCAAGGGAAGCTGGGCCGCGGCCGCTAACCGCCTCAGCGGCCTGGTGGACACGTATCCGCTATATAGCCGCGCCGATGAAGCGCTCTGGAAAGAGGCAGACGCCTATGGCCACATGGGCCCTCGCTTCCGGCCAAAGTCGGGCGACGCGCTGGCCACGATCGTTCGAAGCTATCCCCTCAGCCCCTACGTCGATCAGGCGAAGAAGAAACTCGGGGAGATGGAGATGGAAGTTCCCCAAGCCGATCCCGCCGCGGTGGCGCGCATGAAGTACGAGCTCGAAAACCGCACCAAGCCGGGCATGATGAGCCGCTCGACAGGCTGGCTCCGATCCTCTCCCGACACCAGCGCGGCGGCCAAAGCGGGCGCGCCGCAGATGAACAATCCCAAGCAAAACATTCCCGCGAACGTTCCCATCCCCGCGGAGGCAGCCGCCGGCTTCAACGGCGATGTGACCGTCGCCCCCGTCAATGGAACTTCCGCGCTGGACACCCAGCCTGATGCGCGCGCTGCGCAGCCTGCCGCCGGCGGCTCACCTGCCACGGCATCCGCCTCAAACGGCAGCGCAAACACGCAAGCCCAGGACGACAACGCCGGCACCAAGGGCAAGAAAAAGCCGAAGAAGAACCAGAAGAATCAGAATAATCAGAACGCTCCCCAGGCCAGTCCCAGCGCCACGGCGCCACAGACCAACCAGACACCCCAATAGCCTGAATGAGCATCATCCTGCTCGCTGACGACAGCACTCATGCGCAGCGGATGGGTGAGCGCATCTTGCGGGACGAAGGCTATGAAGTGGTCAGCCTCACCGACGGCGACACCGCCGCAATGCGGCTGGCCGACGTGGATCCCGATTTGGTGATCGCCGACGTCTTCCTGCCTGGCCAGAACGGCTTCGAGCTATGCCGCCATGTGAAAGCCAAGAGCCGCCACGTTCGCGTCATCCTGACCGCCGGCTTGCTGGAAAACTTCAACGAAGAAGACGCGCGCAACGCCGGCTGCGACGCGATTCTGCGGAAGCCGTTCGAAGCGAGCGTGGTGATGGAAACGATCCGCCCCCTGGTGCGGGAGGCCCGGCTGGCCCGCGGCCTCTTTGCGGACGCGCTCGCCGCCGCCGCCCCGATCTCCGACGCGCCTTTCTCCGCCCCCGCTCCTCCGCCGCCGGACCCCGCGCGGATTGAGGCAGCCATAGCGGAGGCGCTGGAAGCGGCGCTTCCCTCCCTGATCCGCGAGGTCACGGAGAAGGTTTTAGTGAAGGTTTTGGTAGCATTGGGACACTGATGCCAGACAACACATTCGACGTCGTTTCGAAGATCGAGCTGCCGGAGGTCTCCAACGCGATTCAGCAAGCGCTCAAAGAGATCGAGCAGCGCTACGACCTGAAGAACTCGCATTCCTCGATCGAGCTTCGCGAAAAGGAACACAAGGTCCTGCTTCAAAGCCAGGACGAGTTCAAGCTCAAGGCAGTGATCGACATCCTGGAGCAAAAGCTAGTCAAACGCAAGGTTCCTCTCAAGGGTTTGAGCTACGGAAGCTTGATTCCCGCGACAGGATCGACCGTGCGCCAGGAAATCTCTTTACAGCAAGGCATCCCCATCGAGAAGGCCCGCGACATCGTTCGCGCGATCAAGGAAAGCAAGAAGAAGGTACAGGCATCGATTCAAGGCGACTTCGTGCGCGTGGCCGGAAAGGATCGCGACACGCTTCAAGATGTGATCCAATTGCTGCGAAGCGCCGATTTCGGAATCGACATGCAGTTCACCAACTACCGCACGAATTAGTTTGTACTCCTAGACTTGATGCACTTCTGGCCCTGTGGCGCAGGCACTCTTGTCTGCCGCGTCGAGACTCTCTCTCGACGCCTGCGGCCGCGTCTCCAAGCCTCAGTGGGGCGGCCAATCCTGCCTAGTCGGTCACTGCGATCCACTCCCGAACCCGCGCGCCCACGCCTGGAAACAAATCTCCGATCACCGCCACCGAATCGGCTCCCGCCTCCAGCACGCGAGAAGCGTTGGCCCGCGTGATCCCTCCGATCGCCACGAGCGGCCGTGGAGTGAGCGAGCGCCAAAGTCGCAATCTCTCCAAGCCCACCACAGGATCCGGATTCCGCTTCGACACGGTTTCGAAAATCGGCCCGAGCGCCACATAATCGGCGGGTTCCCCGGCAGCCGCGCGCAACTGCGCTTCGTTGTGCGTGGAATAGCCAATGGCCATTTCGTCTCCGGCAACCCGCCGCGCCAGCGTTGGCGTAAGATCCTCTTGTCCCAGATGTACGGCCGCGCCCGCCACTCGCGCAACATCCACTCGGTCGTTCACTACAAACAGGGCTCCGGCATCGCGGCACAGTACCGCGATGCGTTCGATGTCCTCCACTGCCTCCCGCGAGAAAAAACCCTTGTGGCGGAACTGGAGAATCTTTGCGCCCGCATCCAGGATTTCCGCCGCCGCGGTAACGGGTTCCACTTCGAAGCGAGCGGCAACTTCCGTGTCGAGAATCGGATAGAAGCGAGGAAGCGTGAATCCGGCCATTGCTTCCAATTTACAATTTAGTGTGCAGTTCGATCCGCTCTTTCGGAATCCTCATCTGGCCACCATTGCAGCCAATTTCTGGCCGCGCCCGGACTCCAGGCGGCGATGGCCGGTCAAATCCGTCGTAATCGAGACCGAGCCGGGCGTCCGGGTGCTCGTGCAGGAGCAGCGGCCGGAAGGCAAGCCCAACGGCGAAATCGTCCTCGTCCACGGCCTGGAGGGCTCGAGCGAAGCCGGATACGCGCAAAGCATGGCTCATGCGGCGCTTGAGCGAGGATATGCCGTGCTGCGCTTCAACCTGCGCGGCTGCGGCGGCGACGGCGGCCTAACGCTTTCGAACTACCACGCCGGCCAGACGTCGGACCTCTTGACCGTGTTGCGCGAACGCGTTCGCGCGGCAGGCCCGCCGATGTTCCTTATCGGATACTCGCTCGGCGGGAACGTTGCGCTAAAGCTTACCGGCGAACTGGGCGAAGAAGCCCGGGATCTCCTGGCCGGCGTCTGCGCCGTTTCGGTCCCTATCGATCTCGCGGCCTGCGCCGCGGCCCTGGAACGCCCGTCGAATTATCTGTATCAGGACCGCTTCGTACGGCGGCTAAAGGACCGCATCCGCCGCCGTCATACTCAAGCACCGCATCTCTACACCCTCGAGCACCTTCCCAAAATCCGCACCATCACCGACTTCGACAATTGCTACACCGCCCCGCTGTTCGGGTTCGGGACAGCGGCCAATTATTTCCGGACCCAGTCCTCGAATCAATTTCTGGAGCGCATCCGGATCCGCACGCTGGTCGTCCAGGCGAAGGACGATCCGCTGATCCCCTTCGAGGTATTCGATCATCCCGCCTTCTCGCAAAATCCGCATCTAAGGTTGGAGGCTGTGGAGCACGGCGGTCATCTCGGCTTTCTCTCGCGCCGCCGGCCGCGTTTCTGGCTGGACCATTTGCTGCTGGATTGGGTTCAGAGCCATGACCGCCAGAGAGCGGTCAGGTCAACGAATTTCGGCTAAATCTCTTTCCAGAAAATAGTCGTATCGCCCCACTGCCCGTCGGGAAAGCGCGCATAGCGGGGGATCACGCAGCCCTTGACCCAATTCATGCGCTCGTAGAGCCGTTCGGCGTCCCCGCCGGTAGCCGTGTCCAAGACCAGCAGCGTCTTGCCTGCCGCCTCGGCCTCGCGCTCGGCCTGCTCCATCAGGAGCGCCCCCACTCCCCTTCTCCGTGCGGAACGATGCACCAGCAACTTCGACACGTCGGCGCGATGCGGCTGATTGGGCGGCATGGCCGTTACGATCTGCACCGTCCCCACGAGCTTCGAATTCGCGAACGCCGCGAGCAGAATGCGTTCCCCTTTCGCCACTCCGTCCGCGACATTGCGAAAAAACTCTTCCGCCTGCGGCTGGGTGAAGGGCCACATGAAGCTGACGGAAGCCCCGCCTGCGACGCAATCCCCCAAGACTTCGGCCAGCGCGCTCACGCATTCTCGCGCCTCTGGGGCAGAGAGGCGGCGGATCTGGATCGCCGCGGAGCAGCTTGCTTGCATTGGTGTCCACTGATTTTAACAGCCGATGGCCTCCGGTCCTGTTTTAATTGAATTTAATCAAATAGTTCTTGTGATTACACACATGTCATGTTATTCCCCAAAGGTATCCCACAAGAAAGGAGGCGGACTTGTTGCGCACATTTGACTTCATCTGCAGACTGACGATTCGGGCGCAGCACACCGGCCTTCTTTCACAGCGCTTGGGCCTCGCCTGACTTTGTCGCCGTCTTAGACTGGCGACTGTCCTTTTAACCACCCGCGTTCATTTACCTGAAATTTATGCCGATTTTGGAAACTATGGCTCAGCCGGACCTTTCCGGCGCGAGAGAAATCCGCTTGTCTCCGGCGCAGGACACCGCTCTGCAGGGAGTCCTGCTGGGCCTCGAGCGCGGCCCTGGTTGTGCTCCGCGATGCGTCCAGCGATGGAAAGACCACGGTATTGAACCAGGTTCACGCAAAAATGGGCGGCACGCGAGTCGGAATGCCTGAGTTCTTAAGCCGGATCGGGCTTCGCTTGAGGGCCGGAGTGGAAGATGCATTCGTGGAGGTTGTAGAGGAGGCGCTCGCGGATGCGGAGTTGGTCTTGGTAGACGATTTGAACCGCGCCAGAGATATCGCCGAGAACGGCAACAATCCGAAGGCGGGGCTGTTCGATGCCGCGCTCGCGGTTATTCTCGAGAAGGCCGTCCATCAGGAGAAGAAGTTGCTCTTCGCGACCGATGGCGCACCGGTCCCCCTGATGCATCGCGCCCACACCTGGGTGATCGAGGACCTTCAGGCCTCCGACTATCAAGCGATCTGGTCCGCTTATTTGGACGACGCCGTTCTGGGGACGCCGTTCTGGGGCGGATGAACTTCGCCGAGATTCACCAGTTTGCTCCGAGCCTCAATGCAAATCAATTGAGGAAAGCGGCGGAATGGCTTGCGCACGATCCTGCCGCGGACACCGCCCGCGCGCTCGACTATTTAAGCGAGCACAACCTGGAAAGCAACGTCGAAACCGCCGGCGTAGAGGCCGTGGAACTGCAAGACCTCAAGGGCGTGGATGACGTCATCCGCGAATTGGAGGCAAAGGTCGCCCTTCCTCTAGGCGATCGCACTCTCGCCGCGAAATTGAATTTGAAGCCAAAGCGGGGCGTGCTCTTGGCGGGGCCGCCGGAACCGGCAAAACTACGATTGGCCGTGCGCTGGCCCACCGGCAGAGGGGCAATTGTTCCTGATCGACGGAACGATCATCGCAAAGTGGATGAAATCTTTGAGGCGGCTCGGCGCAACCGCCTCCGCCGTGGTGTTCATCGACGACGCCGATGTGATTTTCGAAGGCGAAGATGGAGATCGCGGACTATACCGCTATCTCTTGACCAAACTGGACGGTTCGGAGGGCGCCGGCGTCGGTCGCGTGTGCGTAATGATGACCGCGATGCAGCCGAGCAGCCTTCCCGCGGCGATCCTGCGCTCAGGCCGGATCGAGGTTTGGCAGGAAACCCGGTTGCCCGATGAGGGCGCGCGGAGTGAAATTCTGCGCACACGCTTGGTGGGGTTGCCGGAACCTTTGGCGTCTGTGAATATCGCATCGCTAGCGCAATCGACTCGAGGTCTGACCGGCGCCGATTTGAAGGCCGTTGTGGAGGACGCGAAGCTTCTGTTTGCACATGACATGTCGGCCGGCTGCGCGGCGAAAGACGTGGCCGAGTACTTTCGGGACGCCGTCGAGACGATCCGGAAACACCGGCGGAGCTATGGCAAGAAGAAACGCTTCGAGTTCGGCGAGTCCGCGCCGGTTGGGTTCCTGTGCGAATCGAGGTGACGCGCGTACGCGGCCGCGCGCCAGATCACGCGCGAGATTTCCTGCGCCTCACCAGCTTCTTGCGCTGGCGACGCGCGACAGTGGCGGGGGCGAAAGCTTGCTCGATCAGATCGGCTTGTTCGCGCTGGTGCTGCTTGATCAGGCCCGGCGCCGGGCTCGCGCTATCCGGACGGCCCGCATATCCGATGATCTGGCCGCGGTTCAGCATGGGCGTGATGTAGCCGCGGGCGAAGGCCCAGGCGCCCATGTTGCGCGGCTCCTCCTGCGCCCATACCACCTGGGTGGCTTGTGCGTAGCGCTGGAGCACAGCCGCGAATTGCGCCTCCGGAAAGGGATAGAGCTGCTCGAGCCGCACGATGGCGGCGTCGGCTGCTCCGCGGGCCTCGCGCGCCGCCAGCAACTCCCAATAGATCTTGCCAGTACAGACCAGAATTCGACGAATGCTCGAAGTGTCCTTCACGGTGGCGTCGTCGAGCACGGGAAGAAAGCCGCCTCTCGCCAGGTCTTCCAGCGACGAAACCACCTTGGGATGGCGCAGCAGGCTCTTGGGCGTCATGACGATCAGCGGCTTGCGCAAGCCGCGCCGGTCGCGGCCGCCTCTCATCTGGCGCCGCAGCAGATGGAAATATTGTGCCGGCGTAGTGCAGTTGGCTACCTGCATGTTGTTATCGGCGCAGAGCTGCAAGTAGCGCTCAAGACGCGCGCTGGAATGCTCCGGTCCGCCGCCCTCCTGGCCGTGCGGAAGCAAGAATACAATGCCGCTCGGCTGCCCCCACTTGGATTCCGCCGACGAGACAAACTGGTCGATCACAATCTGAGCGCCGTTGGAGAAATCCCCGTATTGCGCCTCCCACAGCACCAGCGCGAACGGATCGGCGATGCTGTAGCCGAACTCGAATCCCACGACGCCGTACTCGCTCAAGGGGCTGTTGTACACCTCAAAGCGCGCTTGATTGGCCGCCAAGTGCTGGAGCGGCGCGTAAACGCGATCGGTTTCGGCGTCGTGGTATTCGGCGTGACGCTGGCTGAAGGTTCCGCGGCCGGAATCCTGTCCGCTCAGACGCACCGGCGTTCCTTCGAGCACCAGGCTGCCGAAGGCCAGCGTTTCCGCCAACGCCCAATCGATGTGCGGCCCTCCCTGGCCGGCCTCTCTCCGCCGCTCGATCATTTTCACGAGCTTGGGGTGCAAATGAAAATCCGGAGGGAAGTTGGTGACGCTCTCGATGATCTGTTCGAGCGCCGCGCGTTCAACCGCTGTCGGCGGAAGATCCGCTGGCATGGCGCCGGCCGCCACGGGTGCAAGCTCCAGCAGTTCGTATTCTTCCTTCTGCTTGACCGTCTGGTCGTAGATCTCGTAGAGCTGTTTCCTTTGTGCTTCGCGCCAGCCCTCAACTTCGGCGGCATCCGCAACGCCTTCCCGCTCCAACTTCTCCGCGTAGAGGGCCGCAACCGGATGGTGAGCCTGAATCTTCCGTGCAATCTTGGGCTGCGTGAAACTCGGCTCGTCGCCTTCGTTGTGGCCGTGCTTCCGGTAGCAGACCATGTCCACGACCACGTCGCGGTGGAATCGCTGGCGATACTCGTAAGCCATTCCGATGGCGCGCAGGCACGCTTCTGGATCGTCTCCGTTAGCGTGAAGGATGGGAGCCTGCACCATCAGCGCGACGTCGGTGCAATACGGCGAGGACCGCGCGGCCTGGGGAGGTGTGGTGAAGCCGATTTGGTTATTTATGATCAGGTGAATCGTGCCACCCGTGTCGTAGCCGTCGATCTTGGAGAAGTTGAGCGTCTCTTGCACGACTCCCTGAGCGGCCATAGCCGCGTCGCCGTGAATCAGCAGCGGAATCACCCGCTCCCGCGCAGCGTCGCCGCGCAAATCCTGTTTGGGCCGGACGATTCCCTCCACCACCGGGTTCACCGCTTCCAAATGGCTGGGGTTGGCCGCCACCGAAACGGCGATCTGCCGTCCATTGGACATGGTGCGCGTGCTGGACGCGCCCAAGTGGTATTTCACGTCGCCCTGGCCGTCGTTTACTTCAGGATCGATGTCGCCTTCGAATTCGGAAAACATCTGCGCGATGCCCTTTCCGATAACGTTGGCGAGCAGCGTCAGGCGGCCGCGGTGCGCCATGCCGATCACGATTTCGTTCACGCCCGACGTGGAGGCGCGTTCCAACAACTCTTCGATCATGGCGATCGTCGTCTCGCCGCCTTCCAGAGAAAACCGCTTGTGTCCCTTGAAGCGGTTGTCCAGGAACTGCTCGAAGCCTTCCGCCAGAACGATGCTGCGCAAAGCGCG
>DASQJB010000120.1:0-26651 GCA_035631295.1 Bryobacteraceae bacterium
CTTTTTGCCCGATGGATCGGCCCGTTCTCCCGATGCGGCCTGGATTTCGAATGCACCCCTCGCCCAGCTTAGCCGGGCTGAGAAGCGGAGTTTTCCGCACTTGGTCCACGACTTCGTCATCGAAGTGCGGTCACCTAGCGACCGCTTGAAGAAGGCCCAGGCCAAGATGGAGCACTGGATCGCCAACGGCGTTAAGCTCCTCTGGTTGATTGATGGCGACCACGAGACGGTCTACATTTACCGCCGAGGCGAACCGGTCGAAGAGCGGTGGGGGATTCATCAGAAGCTGGCGGGCGAGGGGCCGGTGAAGGGGTTTGTGTTGAACCTCCGGCCAATCTGGCAGGGACTGGGCTGATTGCTTCCTCAGGAAGTCGTCGATCTGGTGCGCCGGGCGCTGGTGGAAGACATCGGCTCGGGCGACATCACCACCGAACTTTGCATACCTGCCCGGCTGAGCGCCGTGGGTCGCATGGTCGCCCGGCAGACGCTCACGCTGGCGGGAGTCGAGCTGATTCCGCTAATTTTCGAAGAGCTGGCGCCGGGATCGTGCGAAATTGAGCTAAAACGTGAGCCTGGGGCGCGACTGAATTCCGGCGACGAGATCGCCGTGATCGACGGTCCAGCGCGGGTGCTGCTGACGGGGGAGCGCACGGCCCTGAATTTCGTGCAGAGGCTAAGCGGAGTCGCGACGCTCACGAGCGCGTTCGTCGACGCGGTGAAAGGCACGGGTTGCCTCATTCTCGATACACGCAAGACGACCCCTGGCCTACGGCTACTCGAGAAAATGGCTGTTGCGGCCGGCGGTGGAACGAATCATCGCATGGGACTGCACGACGCCGTGCTCATCAAGAACAATCACATCCGAGCGGCTGGGGGCGTGCGAGCCGCGCTTGACCGGACGCAAGACGCGGGCGTGCCTATAGAGATCGAAGTCCGCACGAAGGCAGAACTGGATGAGGCGCTCGATTGGGGCGCGACGCATCTGCTGCTCGATAACCTCAGCCCGAAGGAAGCGAGAGAATGGATGCGCCACATCGCCGGCCGGGCGAAGGTGGAGCTTTCCGGCGGCATCACGCTCGATACGGTGCGCGCGTGCGCTGAAAGCGGCGCGGACTTTATCTCCGTGGGCGCGCTCACGCACTCGGCGGCCGCCGTCGACATTAATTTCCGGCTGGAATTAGATTGAACTACTTTTTCGCTCCTATAACGCTCGCCGCGAAATAGTTCACCACTTTCGCTTCGTTGCGCGCGCCCTCATAATAGGCCGCCCGCAGCAATTGGTCCTTCCGGTTCAGCAGAGTTTCGCGAATGGTTTGCTGGACGTTCGGATCGCTCAAAGCGCGCTGCCCTGCCGGTTCTTTCGTAATGACCTTCAGAATTCTGTAGCCTTCCTCGGTGTGGAGGATGTTGGTAAATTGGCCGGGCTGGAGAGCCATCAGGGTCTTGCGCAATTCCACATTAGCCTTATCCAAAGCCGGCTCGGGAATGAAGCCTAGATCCCCGCCATTCTGTGCCGAATTCGCGTCTTCCGAGAAATTCCTTGCCAGCATGGCGAAATCCTCACCTTGGCGGACACGCTGATAAAGGCTCTCGATCTTTTTGCGCGCCTGCTCGTCGTTTTGCGCTTTATCGTTTTTCAGATTATGGACGTTCGGGTCGGGGTTGGGCGTAACCAGAATCTGGGCCATGTGAATCTGCGGCTCGGCGAGATTGAAGCTGCTCCGGTTAGCGTTGTAGAACTCGGTGATGTCGTTGTCGGTGATGCTGATCTGCGAAGTAATCTCCTTATTGAAGAGCTTTTGAACTGTCAGATCCCGGCGAAGCTGCGCTTTGAATTCCTCGGCCGTGATTTTGCGGGAAGCGAGCTGCTTTTGAAATTCCTCCTGCGTGAACGGCGATTTCATTTCGGTGAACTTCGCATCGACATCCGAGTCGACCGCCAGGAGTCCCATTTTTTCCGCGCGTTGGAGCATGATCTCGTTGTCGATTAAAGTGCGTAGCACCTCCAGCCGCTGGAAGGTCACCTGGTCGTCGGCGGGACGCTCGTTCAGCGCGCCAAACTGGGCTTCATACTGCCTGTCGAGCTCCGCATAGGTGATGGCGCGGCCATTCACGGTGGCAGCGACCGTGGGAGGCGCGGATCTGCCGCAGGAGCTCAAGAGTAAAACTGTACCCAGCAGAAAAAGAGGCACTCGCTTCATGGGTTTGAAGCTTCATTTTAGCGCCCGCCCCTACACGTCCTACATCATCGGGGTCGCGCGGGCCTCGCGAACTTCCTCGAGCAGCTGAAGGGCTTTCTGCCGCAAGTGGCGATCATCCATGCCGCCGATAGCTTTTTTGGCCATGACCAAGCTCAGTTCGAGCTCTTCCGGCATCGCCCCCAGCAAGTAGGAACGGGCGAACTGCAAATGTTCCTGAGCGCTGATGACCGCTTCTGTTTCCGGGGCATCGGCGAGAAACGCAAGAATTTCATCGAATTTTTCGAGTTGCGCCTCCAAACCTCCTGCGACTTTCGGATCGTACCCGGCGATCATTCGCGGGCCTCCCTACTTTGGGGATGTCCTAGAATGGGCGCTTGTTGCTTTATTTAGCAGGACTGGCGAAAGCTACTGCTTTCCCTTGCCGGCGTTGGGATTGAGCGCAGCGATCTGCCCTTCGTCCCAATGCTCGTCGGCCTTGCCGTCGACG
Organism: Bryobacteraceae bacterium; assembly: GCA_035631295.1. Classification (GTDB taxonomy): domain Bacteria; phylum Acidobacteriota; class Terriglobia; order Bryobacterales; family Bryobacteraceae; genus Palsa-187. The sequence goes on from DASQJB010000120.1 coordinate 2,689, forward strand.
AAGCGCCACATGTCGAAATGCGTGGTGGTGTAGGTTTGGCCCGGAGTTCGCGGATCGGGACGTTCGCTGCGCGTGGCCACGGCGACCAGATCGCCTTGCGCCAGCACCGCAACAACCTTGGTTCGCCAATCCTTAGGCTCGGGGACCGGCCTTGGTGTATTCTTGCCAAAAGCGCGAACAATGGGATCCCGGCCGGAGCCGAAGTTCGGATTGTGCTGAACGTAACGTTCGGTCAGCCATTTTTCCGCTTCGTTCCAGTGCCCGCATTCCAGCAGGTCGATGACGATGTGCATGGCGGCCTGCTTGTTGCGGTCAAGCTTGGGATCTTTGTCGTGGAATAGAGCTTCCCCATCGGCGGCGCCTACCACCGGCTCCTGAGCGAAGATTCGCAATGAGCCAACCACCAGCAGAGCGAAAGTCGAGACAAACGATTTACGCATGTTTTCCTCCCTGAAAGTCAATCTAGGATTGTAGTCTACACCCGCAGTTCGAAGCCAGCCTGTCGCATTCCCTCGATGACGCGTGCGCGGATGGCGTTCACCTCTTCCGAGGTGAGCGTTCGGTCGGACGCGCCCACGGTGAGGCGGTAGGAGAGGCTGCGGCGGCCGTCGTCCAAAGTGAAATCGCGCAAAAAAGCGATGGATAACAGATCCGCTCCGGCGTGCCGCGATAACTCGGCTTCGACATCTCCAATGAGAGCGCGCGGCGGCGCGACTACCGATAAATCGAATGCGCTGGAAGGAAACCGCCGCAGCGGCTCGTAAGACGGCATGGGCGGCTGCAGCCGCTCCATCAGGGCAAGATCGAGATCGAGCGCGGCGGCGCGTCCGGACTCCATCAGGCGCGGATGAAACTCAAAGAGCCGTCCAATTACCGTTTCACCATGAAGCACCTCTGCAGCACGGCGCGGATGTTCGTAGCTCTTGGCGGACACAGGGGGGCGCACGCGAACGCCGGGCAAAAGGCATTCGGCGAGTCGTTTCAGCTCGAACAGACCGGCCGCGCCGTCGTCTTTGGAATAGATGGCGGCGGCGAAATGCGGCGTCTCGCCCTCGGGGGCGATTTCGCGTCCGATCTCAAAAAGACAGAAGGAATCGAAATTCCGCGAATTATCGCGGATATTCTTCCAAATTCCGGGCAGAAGACTGCGGCGCAGCAGGTTTTGATCGGCGGCGATAGGATTGGCGACTTCGACGTGCGCGGCCGGGTCGAGCGAAAAGGCGCGCGCCATCTCCTCGCTCACGAAGGAATAGTTCTTGACTTCCGTGAAGCCTTGCGCCGCCGCCATCTCGCGAACGCGGTCGTGAAAGTCGCGCGTGGGATTCGTGTGCGGCACGCGAGCGGGCGCGAGCGGGGCCACGGGGACGATAGTGTCATATCCCACCATGCGCCCAATTTCCTCGACTAAATCGTCCTTCATGGAAATGTCTTTGGTGGCGCGCCAACTCGGGACACACACGGAGAAGATCCTAGGGTCAGTTTCTGTGACTTGAAAATTGAGCGACTCAAGAATAGAACGTACTTCAGATGCTGGAATCGCGCGACCCAACTTGCGGTCCAACCAATCGAGGGGCAGGACGATGGGCGGCGGCGGCGGCAGGGGGCGGTACGCGTCCGCCACTCCGTCCACCAGCCGAATGCCGGAAGAAACCTGCTCCAGCAGTTCCAATGCGCGCTCTAGGCCGCGGATGGTGTTGACCGGATCCTGCGCTTTTTCAAAGCGCATGGAAGCGTCTGTGCGGAGCTTCAGGCGCGAGGACGTTTTGCGGACGCTCGAGGCATTGAAGTTAGCGCTTTCGAGCACCATGCGCGTCGTGCCTTCGGAGATGGCGCTGAGCGCTCCTCCTATCACGCCGGCGATAGCCACCGCGCCGGAGGCGTCGGCAATCACCAGATTTGACGGATCCAGATCGTAGCCTTCGCCGTTCAGCGCATCGATCCGCTCGCCCAGCCCGGCGGGGCGCACTACGATTCCTCCCTTGAGCTTGGCTGCGTCGAAGGCGTGCATCGGCTGCGCCAACTCCGCCATCACGAGGTTAGTAACGTCGACGATATTGTTGATCGCATTCAGACCCACCGATTCGAGGCGCTGAGCCATCCACGCGGGCGAAGGGCGCACCGTCACGTTGTCGAACACCAGAGCCGAATAGCGGGGGCACAGAGAATAGTCTTCGATTTGGACCCCGATCGCCTGCGGGCCGGCGATGTCGCGAGCTTTGACCGGATCGAGAAGCCTTTTGCCCAGGATCGCGGCCACTTCACGCGCCATGCCGTGATGTCCCCAGAGGTCGGGGCGATGAGTGAGGGATTTGTTATCGACGTCGACGATCGAATCGCCGCCGGTATCCTCCACCCCCTCACACTCGGCGGTTTTGAGCGTGATCAGGCGTGCCAACTCGCGTGGGGGCGTATCTAGGCCGTCCACCAGCTCGCGCAGCCAGTTGTAAGAGAATTTCATGTCTAAAACTGCCTTAAGAAGCGCAAGTCGCCGCTCGAAAACAGCCGGATGTCATCGATTCCATACCGCATCATGGCCAGGCGCGTGAGTCCCAGGCCGAAGGCGAAGCCATTCCACTGTTCGGGATCGACCCCGCTGTAGCGCAGCACCGCGGGGTTCACCAATCCACACGGCAATAGCTCCACCCATCCGGATTGCTTGCACACGGGGCAGCCCTTTCCGGCGCAAATGAGGCATTGGATGTCGAGCTCAAATCCGGGTTCGACAAAGGGAAAAAATCCGGGTCTCAGACGCACCGTGACGTCGCGGTGAAAGACGGCGGAGAGCAGGGTCTTCATGAAGTAAATCAGGTGCGCGACGGAGACGTCGCGGTCCACCATCATGCCTTCGAGCTGATAGAAAGTGTGTTCGTGCGAGGGATCGACCTCTTCGTTGCGAAACACGCGGCCCGGCGCGATCATTTTGAGCGGCGGCCCCAGCTTTTCAAGTCCGCGCACCTGCACGGGCGAGGTGTGTGTGCGCAGCAGGCGGCCGTCTTTGAGCCAAAACGTGTCCTGCATGTCGCGCGCGGGGTGGTCGGCGGGAATGTTCAGCGCGTCGAAGTTGTAGAATTCGGTTTCGACCTCGGGTCCATCGAGCACTGTGAACCCCAGCGACACGAATAAGTCTTCGATCTCTCTTTGCACTTGGGTGACAGGATGGAGGCTGCCCGGCCGAGGACCGGGGGCGGGCGCGGTAAGGTCCAGCCACTCGGATTCAAGCTGGGCGTCGAGCGCGGTCGATTGGAGGTCAGCCTTACGAGCCTCCAGCCGCGCTTCCAGATCCTGCTTGACCTGATTCAAGCGTGCGCCGGCCGTTTTACGTTCTTCCGGAGGCAGCTTGCCGAAATTCTTGCTGATCTCGCTCAGCTTTCCTTTGCGGCCCAGAGCCTCTACTCGCACGGCCTCGATGGCTTCGAGAGTCGACGCGCGATCCAGTTGCGCGACAAACGCGGAATGGAGCGCGGAGATGGTTTGGTCCAGATCCATTTATACGCTTTGCAGGCTAATTAATTACTATAGCTACCGGCTTTTAGGCTCTTGGCCGACGGGCCTCACCGCGGCAAAGACGGGACGAGCGTCCGAGGAAAGCAGCTCCATCAAACAAGGTCATGAGGGTTTTCGTCGGCGGGAAACTTTGGGCCCCATTTACGCCCAGCTTTAATCAAGGGACCTCTCACATACGCTCCTTTTTGGTGTGAATAGGCCCCCTCGATTGTCCGGACGCCAGCGCGCGAATCGACGGGCCCGACTGCGCGGCAGTATCGCGGAGACGGTTATGGAGCGGTTCGGGAATATCGATGGTTGTCCGGACTGTATGTGGCGACCGATTCATGGCTGACGGCGTTCGACCTAGGCTGTTGGTGCGAAGACATCCTCCGCCTTGGCCATCTCCCAGGCGAGGTGATTGATGTAGAACAGCAACGGCGCGGGCGGGAACGCCGTGTGGAATTTTTCCCAAACCTGCTCGCGCCAGCCTTCCTTGAGATAGTTGGAGACATTGGCGTCCTTGGCGAAGAAGCCTTCTTCATGCGGGATGCCCAGATGGTCGAGCACGGCCTTGATCATATCCATGTGCGAAATCAAGATGGCCTGAGCGACCTCGCCGGCGAAATCCTCGTCATGCTCGCCGATGCGAGCCCAGGTTCGCGGCGCCGACTTGCGCAGGGTTTCCGAGTTCAGCTTGTTCAAATACAGCCGCGTTTTAAAGCGGTCATAGATCTGGTAGGTCTTGAGCTTCCCCAGGGAGATAGAGCGCAGGAGTTGCTGAAAGTTGTTTTCGCCTAGCCGAAGGAAAATATCCGAGAGCTGCATCAAGGCTCATTGTAGTCTGGTTGCGCTGGCATCCCCAGCCTACCCTCCCGAGGGCGAGGGAGGCTTACAGTCCGCCTTAGATGAAAACTAGGTGGTCTCTTGCCGCAAATCATCGGTTGCTTCTGAATTGATGAGAAGTACTAGAACCCGTAGAATCAAAACTGCGGAGGGGCATATGAATTTGATGGAAGCGCCGGCGTGTGGCGGCCCTGAATTGACGCATGCCAAGAAGACGGTGCGCATTGCGATTGCGGACGATCATCCGATCGTGCGGGACGGCCTGAAGAGGCTGCTTCAGTTGGAGAGCGATTTCAAGGTCGTGGGGGAAGCAGGCGACGGCCGTCAGGCGCTCGACCTGGTAGAACGGACCGATCCGGACGTGCTGCTGCTCGATTTAGGAATGCCGAACCCGGATGGTTTGGCGACGCTCCAGGCGCTGCAACACGCCAACCGGCGCACGCGAGTTATCGTGCTGACGGCTTCGAAGATAAGAACGAATTCGTGCCGGCGTGAAGCTGGGATGCCGCGGAATTATTCTGAAGCACACCGAGCCGGACCTGATCGTCAAAAGCATTCGAAAGGTCAATGCCGGCGAGATTTGGCTGGATTCCTACACTACCGCAGCCGTGATGCAGCAGTCTCTACCGGCTTGGATCCTGCGCGCGGCGGCGGAGCGGGCGGGCGCGACCGTAATCCGCTTTCCACGTGCGAGCGGGAAATCGTGAGCCTGGTGGCTCAAGGATATAAGAACAAGGAAATGGCGGAGCGGATGTTCATCAGTGAGCGGACGGTGAAGAACCACTTGCATAATATCTTCGACAAACTGGGGGTTTCCGACCGCTTGGAACTGGCGCTCTACGCCATTGACCGCGGCTTACATTTGAACGGAGAGACCAGGGAACCCAACCCCGTTGCCAGATCCTGATTTCGCAGCGCCGATTGTGGGCGGGCAATGTTGGCCGCAGACCGCTTTTCTGGCGGGTCCAGCTGGCTGACAGCCGGCTGCGGGTAGAATTGCGCCCACTTCTAAGTAGCAGCCGCACAATGAAAACGGGCGGCGGTTACTTTAGGCGCCATTAGGCGGCCGCCCGCCTCTGTGCGGCTACACCGTTTTGTCTTTCGCGTAGCACAGAGGCTCGAGCGCGCATTGCGCGCATCGAGGGCTTCGTGCAATGCACAGCGCGCGGCCGTGAAGAATGATCTGATGGGAGAAAAGGATCCACTTCTCCTTGGGGATGGTTTTCATCAGATCCTTCTCGATCTTGGCCGGCTCGCTTTGTTTGGTGAGGTCCAGGCGCCGGGCGATGCGCTGGACGTGAGTATCGACGACGATTCCGGAAGGTATGCCGAACGCGGTCCCCAGCACCACATTAGCCGTCTTGCGCGCCACGCCGGGCACCGTCACCAACTGACCGATATCCCGCGGGATTTCTCTGCCGAAATCAGCGATGATCCGGCGCGCAGCGCCAATCAGCGATTTTGCTTTGTTGTTGAAAAATCCGGTGGAGCGAATGTCGCGCGCCAGTTCTTCTTGCTTCACGGAGGCAAAATCCTGCATTGTGGGATATTTGCGAAACAGCCCCGGCGTGACCTCGTTGACTCTCTTGTCCGTGCATTGCGCCGAAAGGATGGTCGCGACTAACAGCTCCCACGCGTTGGAGTGATGCAAGGCGCACGTGGCGCCAGGATACATTTGATCGAGCGTCGAGAGAATTTTCCTTAGCCGCTCGCGGCGCTCGGCGGCGGTCCTTGGCTTCGGAATGGAATGTTTGCGAATCGGGGGCTTACGGGCTAAGATTTCGGGCATTGATTCTGCGCGGATGCCACATCATAGCACCGGGCTTATCCTGCGGCGCTTTCCCTGGGAGTCTGGCGACTCTCACTCCGGAATTCGAGAATCAGGCGCATAGTCAGGGTTTCGATCTGATTGGCGACCGTGCGGAAGAACTTGCCGTCTTCGCGGATGGGGTCGGGCACATTCCATTCCACCATCCGGGATCCCGGGACATTGAGTGGGAAGCCGCTCATGTTTACGATGAGATCAAAACGCTCATGCAGAACAGAATCCAGGCTTTTCGGAAACTGGTCCCCGGTTCCAATGTTCTTCTCCCGCAGGGCCACCACGGTCTGCGGAGCGACGATTGACGCCGGGCTCAGGCCGGCGCTGAAGGGCACGATAACGTCGGAACCGTAGGCGCGGGCGAATGCTTCCGCCATCTGGCTGCGGCAGGAGTTGCCGATGCAGACAAACAGCACTCGCTGTTTCACGCCGACCCGGCCGCCCTCTCGGCGTGGCGGTACCATTCCAGCGTTCTTCGCAATCCCTCCTCAATGGAAAATTGCGGCGAGTGTCCCAGTTCGGCCGTGGCGCGCGCGGTGTCCGCCATCGAATCGCGGACGTCACCCGGACGGGGCGGACAGAACAACGGCTCGATCCTCACACCCTCGATCTTCTGAAGCAGCTTCCAGATCAAGTTCAGCGAGTAGCGGCTACCGTTGCCTGCGTTGTACATCCTTCCCGAAACTCCAGGCGCGTCAGACGCCCGGCAGCACAATTCCGCGACATCGTCCACATAGGTGAAATCGCGGGTCTGTTCGCCATCCCCGAAAATAGTTGGAGAAGTGCGGGCCAACAAGTGTTTCATGAATAGGCTGAGCACGCCGGAGTACGGGCTGCCGGGGTCCTGGCGCGGTCCATACACGTTGAAGAACCGCAGGGCCACGGTTTCGATTCCGAAGCAGGAATCGAAAACGGAGGCGTAATACTCGCCTATCAACTTCTGCACGGCGTAAGGGCTTTTGGGCCGCGGCAGCATTGTTTCCGTTTTGGGCAAAGTGGGCGTGTCGCCGTAGGCAGAGGAAGACGCCGCGTACACCACTCTGCGGACGCCGCCTTTCGCGGCCGCGCGGAGCACGTTGAACGTGCCGTTGATATTGACTTCGTGCGATGGCACGGGATCGTCGATCGAGCGAGGCACAGACGGGATGGCCGCCAAATGGAAGACTGTGTCCGCGCCGGCGACCAACGGCGTGATCGCGGCGAAATCGCGGATATCCACGCAATAAAGTTCGACATCCCCCCGAACCTCCGCGAGGTTGTGTTCGTAGCCTGTAAGCAGATTGTCGATGACGGAAACCGCGCCATGGGGAATCAGCTTCCGCACAAGCGCAGAGCCGATAAAGCCGGCGCCGCCAGTCACTACATATTTTCTACCGTCCATGGGTGCGTTCAAATTTCAGTGTACAGGGGACTTCTCGCTCGCCTCAAGAATCCCGGCGTGGCGGCGTATATTCGCTCCGCCGCGCCACTACCACCAGCGAAAGGCCTTTCCAGGGTAGGATCCCATCGATGCGCCGTAGCAGCCACACTGATTTGTCCCAGAGCTTGAGGGCGGGCCGGCTGATGTGCTGGCGGCCCAGTACGCGCGAGGAGAACCACCAGCCCAGGGCGCCGATTTTGTTGATTTGGCATTCCTGTTCGACTTGGAAGCCAAGTGGCTGGAGCATTTCGCGCATCTCCGTCGCAGAAAACCGGCGCTTGGTCCCCATCCCTCGGTCGAGCGTCCCAAACAACCCATGGCCTTGCGGAACCAAGACAATTAGTATCCCGCCGGGCTTCACCGACGAAGCGAGAGAGGCAAGCACTGTCTTGGGATCGTCCACCACTTCCAGCAAGTTCACGCACAGGGCGCTTTCGAATTGTTCCCGCCACGGCTCGAAGTCGGCCGGCTCTTCCGGATCGATCCGGCAAACGGTGACATTGGGAGTTCTCAGAAACCGGTTGCGAAGCGCATCCAGATAGAGCGGGTCCTTTTCGCCTGCGACGTAGCACAGTCTCTTGCCCATCAGCCTTCCCGTCATGTTACCCAGCCCCGCGCCGATTTCGAGAACGGTATCGCGCAGATGCGGGCGCAGCTCGCGGGTGAGCCAGCTCAGATATTGGGGCGTGCCGGTCAGGCTGTTGAGAAATCCCCGCCCATAACTGGGCACATAGAGATCGTCGATGACCCAGAAATACAAAATCACGCCCACAGCCTTCAGACCGTCTTTCCAGCCGATCTTCTTGCCTTCCTCATAGGTACGGCCGTGATAACTGATGGGCACTTCATAGACGCGAAGCTTCCGCTTCGCCACCTTCATTGTGATTTCGGGTTCAAAGCCGAAGCGGTCGGAACGGACCGGAATGCTCTTCAGCAAGTCGGTGCGAAAAACCTTGTAGCACGTCTCCATGTCGGTGACGCTGAGGTTGCAAAACATGTTCGAGAACAGCGTCAGGCCTTTATTGATCACGGAGTGCCAGAAAGGCAGCACGCGGGTTCGCTCACCCGCCATATAGCGCGATCCAAAGACGGCGTCGGCCTGGCCGTCCAGCAGCGGGCGCAGAAGCTTCGGGTATTCGGAGGGGTCGTATTCCATATCGGCGTCCTGCACCAGACAGAAATCGCCCTTGGCTTTCTCGATCGCGGTGCGCACGGCCGCTCCCTTGCCGCGATTCACGGGGTGCCGGAACAGCCGGATGCGCGGCTCAGCTTCGGCCATGTGCTCCAAAATGTCCGAAGTGCCGTCGGTGGAGCAATCGTCCACGATGACCAGCTCGCGCTCCATGTTCTCGGGCAGCGGGGCCGCTAGCACTAGGAAAAGGCTCTGCTCCACCACCGCGCGCTCGTTGTAAACCGGGATCAGGATCGATAGCAGCATCCGAATCCCTCAGTATAATTGGGAGCGCACTGCCTGCCCGTAGCGTTGTGCGCGATAATCGAACAATGCGCACAGCCCGCCCGTGGCGTTGTGCGCGATCCACAAATGACGTTCCCACCCGTCTTAGAAACCCATTTGGAGCATTACCGGCGCTTCGCGCGCGGCAAAGTTCGCGACGTTTATGAAGATGGCGACCGTTTGCTGATCGTCGCCACCGATCGCATCTCGGCGTTCGATGTCGTACTTCCCACCGGCATCCCGTCGAAGGGCCGCGTTCTGACGCAGATGACTCTGTTCTGGCTCGATTACCTGCGCGACGTCGTGCCGAATCATTTCCTGAGCGCCGATACGAGCATGCTGCCGCCGCAGTTCCAGGGCCGCTCTATGTGGGTCCGGCGCGCGGAGATGTTTCCCATCGAGTGCGTGGCTCGAGGATATCTGGCTGGCTCCGGCTGGAAGGATTATCAACGGACGGGCGCGGTTTGCGGCATTTCTCTTCCCGCCGGATTGCGCGAATCGGACATCTTGCCCGAGCCGGTATACACGCCCGCCACCAAGGCCCAAACCGGACATGATGAGAATATTTCGTTCGAGCAAACAGTGGAGACGGTGGGCAAGGAGACCGCCGCCCAGTTGCGCGATCTCACGCTGGAGTTGTACCACCGCGCCGCCGATTACGCGCGGCAGCGCGGTATCATCATTGCGGACACCAAGTTCGAGTTTGGGTTGATCGGAGGCGAGATCGTCCTGGCCGACGAGGTATTGACGCCGGACTCTTCGCGGTTTTGGCCTGCCGATTCCTATCAACCTGGATACCCGCAGCCCTCTTACGACAAACAGTATGTGCGCGATTATCTGGAGTCCATCCATTGGAACAAACAGCCGCCCGCGCCAGCTTTGCCGGAGGAAGTTGCCCGTCGCACCGGCGAGAAATACCGGGAGGCGTATCGCGCGCTCACCGGGCGGACGCTCGAAGAGGAGCTCGCGGGCCTGTGACGTTTTTGGACCTGCTGCTCGGGTTAGTGATTCTCTCATCGATCATTACCGGATTCATGGGAGGATTTGCGCGCGTAGGCGTAGGCTTCTGCGCGGTGATCGCGGGCCTGCTGTTCGGATTTTGGTTCTACGGCATCCCGGGCGGTTGGATCAATAGCTACTTTCATGCGGAAACCGCTTCGAATCTGTTGGGCTTTTTGTTGATCTTCGTCTTGTTCATGGCGCTGGGAAGCGTGGTGGGATTCGCGCTCTCCCGGCTGTTCAAATGGACGGGGCTTTCTTTTTTGGACCATTTTCTCGGAGCGGGATTCGGGCTGGTGCGCGGAGGGCTGGTGGCGATCGCGCTGGTTTCCGTGCTCCTGGCGTTCTCGCCGAGGCCCTTGCCGGGCTGGATCGTCAATTCGCGGCTTCTGCCTTACGTAGCGGGCGCCGCGGATGTCGCTGCTACGCTCGCTCCCAATAGCGTGAAGCAAGCCTATCGCGATACCCTCGCCGAGATTCGCAAGCTTTGGGAAGAGCAGATACAGCACAAACCCAGGGAACTGGAACCCGGCGATCAAAAATCCAAATTGAAGAGATCGGACGCCTGAGCGGATGCTCCACGCCGATCTGCTGATTTTCGACCTAGACGGCACGCTGATCGATTCCAAGCGCGACCTGGCCGATTCGGTGAACGCGATGCGCGCATGGATGGGGCTTCATCCGATCCCGGACGACCACGTCTATTCGTATGTGGGAGATGGCGCGCCGATGCTGGTCCGGCGCGCGTTACCGGGGGCGCGCGAGGACGATTTAGAGCGCGCCCTGCGCTATTTCCTCGCGTATTATCGCGAGCACATGCTGGACGCGACCACGCTCTACCCGGGGGTGCGCGAGGCGCTGGACCGCCTGCATCGCGCAGGCGCGCCATTGGCGGTTCTCACGAACAAGCCGGTCCGCTTCAGCGAGCGCCTGATTGAGGGGTTGGGCTTGGCCCAACATTTCTTCCGCATCTACGGCGGCAACAGCTTTCCCGAAAAGAAGCCTCATCCCGTGGGAATAGAGAGGCTGATGGAGGAATCCGGCGCGGCGCGCGAGCGGACGGTGATGGTCGGCGACAGCGCGGTGGATGTTCGCACCGCCCGCAATGCTCGGGTCCAAGCCTGCGGCGTCGCGTGGGGGTTTCAGCCGGAGACCTTCGCGGATGCGCCTCCGGATTTTGTGATTGGGGAGATGGGGGAACTGGTGGCTCGAGTGTTGAATGGGGCGTAGCCACTCCGAAAATTTCATCCGGGTAATATTGACAAATGATTTATATCCGGGTATATTTATCTCATGAGCTACACCGCCTTCCAAGGGTTTCGCAAATCGGCATGTGGGACCATCGAGGAAGTCTCTGTTTTTCTGAGGGATAGAGCGCAGGGCGAGTTCCTTGTCTTTGAGGACGCCACAGGCCGACAGATTGATCTCGACATGCGCCATGTCCCCGCAAGGCAAATGGAAGAGCCCGCAGAGCCACGCGGAAGGGGACGCCCCAAGCTTGGAGTTGTCGCCCGGGAAATTACCCTTCTCCCACGCCACTGGGACTGGCTCAGTTCACAGCCGGGCGGAGCTTCCGTCGCCATGCGGAAGTTGGTAGATCAAGCGCGCCGGAACAGCGGCGACGGCGATCGCGTCCGCGCCTCGCAAGAGGCCGCTTATCGATTTATGTCGGCTATCGCGGGCAACCTGCCCGGATTCGAGGAAGCCACGCGCGCCCTTTTCGCTTACGACCGGCGCCGCTTCGGCGATCTCATCGCCGGTTGGCCGGAGGATATTCGCGACTACGCTATCAAGCTCGCGTTCGCCGACCAGGACCCGAGCCCCGGCTAAAGCTAAGCCAACATTTTCTCTAACAAGTCGACCCGTTCGACAGATACAGGACATGTGTGTCCATTTTTATCGCAAAGGAGCAAACCAAAATGAGCCGCATTTACAAATCCGACGAAGGCGAGCGCGAGGTCCGTGAGCGTTATCTCGCGTTTCTCAAACGCTGGCCCGTGGACCATCAGCAGATCCGCGTGCCGACGAGTCAAGGAGAAACGTTCGTAATCGCCTCCGGGCCAGAGGACGCTCCTCCGCTGATGCTTTTTCACGGCGGCACGACGAACTCCGCCGTGTGGATGGGCGATGTCCCAATTTTTGCCGGTTCCTTCCGTGTCTTTTGTGTCGACATGATCGGCGAAGCCGGCCTCAGCGCTCCTTCGCGCCCTTCGCTTGCCACTGATGCCCATGCCCGTTGGCTGGATGAGATCCTGCAAGGTCTTTCGGTCGCACGCGTGTCGATCGTAGGCGTGTCACTCGGCGGTTGGCTCGCTTTGGACTATGCGACGCGGAATCCCGAGCGCGTGGAGCGAGTCGCGGCGCTCTGCCCTGGCGGAGTCGGACGCCAGAAGCTCGGCATCGTTTTCTTGAGCATCGCACTGCGGATGTGCGGCGCCTGGGGCAAGCGTAAATTGATGGAGCGAATTCTCGGCCGGCCGAGGGCCGATCCACCACCTGCCTTGCGGGCTTTCGCCAGCTTCTTCGCGCTCATCCATCGGCACTTTCGTCCTCGCATGGTGAAGCTGCCGGTGTTCTCCGACGACGCTCTGCGCCGGTTGAGCATGCCGGTCCTGGCCATTGTAGGCGCGCGGGATGTGCTTCTCGATTCTGCCCAAACCAAGGAACGCCTGGAGCGCCACGCGCCCAACGCGCAGGTTATCTATCTACCTGAGGCGGGACATTTCATTCCTGGTCAGGCCGGGAGACTCCTGGCGTTTCTGAGCGCGGCGGGCCGCTAAGCCAGCCCTGCTCACTCCAGCAGCGCTCTCGGATCGGGATCGCGTCCGATGAAGGAACGGAAGCGGGGCCGGCGAGAATCGGCGCAAGATTTCCGGCGAATACTCGATCACAAGCGGACGGTGATGGTCGGCGACAGCGCCGTGGATGTTCGCACCGCCCGCAATGCTCGAGTCCAAGCCTGCGGCGATCGCGTAGGGGTTTTCAGCCGGAGACTTTCGCGAATGCGCCTCCGGATTTTGTGATTGGGGAGATGGGGAGTTGGTGGATCGCTTAGTGGCGGGCGAGCGTCAGTCTTTTTGCTAAAGGCTGACGATCCGCCCGGCACTGCAATCCCAGCGCCAAGCGGCTTTTTCGCCCTTTAGATGCACGCCTCCTAGCCATTCATTTATGCCGTTTAGGGCAATATGATCTGCCTCACTCTGCATGACTCTTCGTCCGGCTTCCGTGATCCTGACGTTTCCGAGATTGTGTTGGGGAGTATCGGATATTTCGACGAGCGGATGCCGAGCGTCGGCCAACGCGGCCACAATCCGGTTAAACGACTCGTGCCCCATGAAGATTTGCTCCTCCATACGCTGCACTGCTACGAAGAGCCGTGGCCCTGGGAGTGAATCATGGTTCCTAAGGACGGAAAGAGCTTGCCGCTCGGTACGCGACAAGCCATTATCGAGCGACGGGAACTGTTCCAAATGGCGTCGCAGCGCAGTGGCCATAAACGGCAGAGCGGAGGTGTCGGATTCGATGAAGCGCTCGATATTCCTGGGATCGGGCGAGGTGAATGCCCTCCATGCTGTCTGCGCGGTGCGGTGCGGTACTGTTCTTCACCCACCACGAGCCGGGTATCGGCCAACGACATCAGTTGGTTCGCGTTCAGTTGTCCGAGTCCCACGAAATGATCGACGCCTGCATAGCGCCCTACGCAGATAAGGCTCAACTTTGTTCCACGTAGACTCTGGCGACTGAACCAATCCAGCACCTTGATGAGGATTAACTGGTCGGAGAGCCGGTGATCGACCCAGATGACAACATCTTCGTGCCGGGAGAAGCCGGCGAGTGTATCTTCACACGCTCTCAAGTAGCCGAGCCTCCTCAAGAGTGGGGCGCACGCCTCCAGGCCCGGCCACCCAGGAGGCGCGGGTTTCAAGCCATGCGTCTGCGTCGAGGCCGGCTGGCGCCGGCCCTTCATACATCAAGTCGCCGTAAACTGATACATCGCCGGGTATCCCGGATTCCCTCAGCGTCCCGGCTACGGACTCGCCATCAGTGATGTGCAGCATAACTGATTCCCTTCTTGTCTGTTCCCTCAACACGTCTTCTAACGCTGGTAGGACTTCACCGGCATAGGTAGCAAGCATTGGGTGCAATCTCTGCCGTGCGCGCGTAACCAGCGACCGGGCAGTGCTTGCCGGTATGCCGAGAGCCTCGGCTAGCCTGCCATAGCTCAGGCCGTCGAGATGAAAGAGCGTTAAAGGCAATCTGTAATGCGGAGGAAGGCGTTCAATGGCATCCCAAATCCGCTGTCTTAGTTCAATTGCCTGGAGCCGCTCAAACGCGGACTCGTCGCGCGCCGGCGCCGCGATAGACTCCAGTTGCGCACCGACAAGCGTTGACCGGTAGAGTTCGGGACGGAACACGCGCAACCAGTCAACGGAAACGCCAAAGACAATCCGGCGAAGCCAAGCGCCGAACTTTGCCGAGTCGCTCAGCAGATCGAGATTCCGCCATGCTCGGAGGAAAGCTTCCTGGGCCATATCTTCGGCCTCGAATGGATCGTGGACCAAGAGACACGCCAAGCCCCAAATCGAGTGCTGATATCGCCGGATCAGTTCGTCATAGGCGTCACGATTCCCGGCTCGCGCCAAATGGACGAGTTCGGCATCGCTCTTCGATTCCATCTGCTCCTCACAGAGTAGTCGAGCGCTAGCGCGAAAACGCTGCAAGGAAAATGGGCCGTGATCGGGTAGTTCTCTACCCGCATGCTATTCGTGACGCAAGGCCATGATCGGGTCTACGCGAGCGGCTCGCCGCGCCGGCGCCAGATTCGCCGCGAGCGCGACGATGCACAACACAGCCGGCGCGGCTAAGAACGTCACCCAATCGGTAGGCCGGACGTCGAAGAGAAATCCTCCAATCAGACGGCTTAGACCTAGCGATCCGACTATGCCCAGCGCGACGCCCGCTACGACGGGCTTCATCCCCTGGCTCATCACCAGCCACAATACGCCGCCGCGATTGGCGCCGAGCGCCATGCGCAAGCCGATCTCGCGAGTGCGCTGAGCTACGGCGGAGGAGACGACGCCGTAAATCCCGATCGCCGCAAGCAGCAGCGCCAGGCCGGCGAAGGAGGCTACAAGGCCGGTTTGGAACCACTGAGGCGAGAGCGACTTTTCCACTCGCGCCCGGGTGGTTTCAAGATCGCTAACCGGAAGTTGGGGATCGAGCCGGACCACAGCTTTCCGCATGGCCGAAGTAAGCGCGGCGGGCTCGGAAGCGGCTTTTACCGTGATGACCATGGATCTACCCATGCCCAGCGCCAGCAAGGAGTCGTCAAGTTGGGAATACGCCAGATAGATCTGCGGTTTCGCTGCGTTCGCTAAAGCCTCGTTCTTTGTGTCCGCCACCACTCCGATCACTGTAGACCAGGGGGCTCCTCCGTCCCTAGGGCCGAGTTTGATTTGTTCTCGCACGGCATCCTTGCCATGGAAGAACCGGCGAGCCATTGTTTCGTTAATCACCACGACAGGCCCCGATCCGCGGCGATCCCTGGAGTCAAATACGCGGCCGCGGCGCACGGGAATGCCCGCGGCCTGGAAATAATCGCCCAGCACGGTCGCGTTGACGGCTAAGGCCGACGGAACTGCCGGGTCCTTCACGGACAGGCCGACCTGGTTGAACGAGCTGAGCAAGGGAAGAGTAGCGGCCCCAGCGGCGGTTACACCCGGGAGCGCTCCGAACTCGTCCATGGCGCGTTGGAAGAAACCACGGATCGAAGCTCCGTCGGGATAGGCGGTCATGGGAAGAGTCAAGCGCGCGGTCAGGACATGCTGGACGTCGAAGCCCGGATCAACGGCACGAAGCGCGATCAAGCTGCGAATTAATAGAGTGCCGCCCACCAAAAGCACGAGCGACAGCGCGACCTCGCTCACAACCAGCAGACCACGCAGCCGCGAGCTGCTCCGCGCGGAGGTCGCCTGGCGAGAGGCGCTCTTCAGCCGGGCTGACTCGGCGATCCGGGCCGCCGCCAAAGCAGGCATCACTCCGAACATGATCCCCGCGATCACCGAGACCGCAAGCGTAAACGCGGTTACTCGCCAATCGATGCTAATAGTCCCCGCGCGCGGAACCGAAGCGGGAATGATCCGAGCCAGCGCCGTAACCAGCCACGCCGCCAGTATGAGTCCGGCGACTCCTCCTCCCGCAGACAGCAATAGGCTCTCAGTGAAAAGCTGGCGGAGTAAGCGCATGCGGCTGGCTCCGAGGGAGGAGCGGACAGCCAGCTCTTGTTCTCTCCCCGCGGCTCTGCCGAGCAGTAAGTTAGCGACATTTAAGCAGCCGATAAGCAACACAAAGCCGACAGCGTCCGCCACAAGCCAAAGCAATTTGCGCGAATCGCGGACCACCCGTTCCGCCACCGGCGAAACCTGTGCATCGAGCACGAGCCCCGCGCGCAGCAGCGCCGGAGTTTCACTGTAAATGCGCCGCGCAATAGCCTGCACATCGGCTCGCGCCTGAGTTGTGGTGACGCCGGCCTTCAGCCGCCCAACCGCCACAAAGTTAAAGCTGCCCACGATCGCCCGCTCCTGGGGCGTAATACCGAGCGGTATCCAGACGTTATATTCGCCGCCGAGAGGCAGGCCGGGAAGCGGAAACTCCACGTCCTTAGGAAGCACGCCCACGATGATGGTTGGCTTCCGGTCCAAATTGACGATTCGCCCTACAATGCCGTCGTCGCCTGCAAAGAGTCTCTGCCAAAGTCGGTAACTGATGACAGCCACTCCGCTGCCCGGGCGATCTTCCGCCGGGGTGAACCCCCTGCCGAGCGCGGGCGACAGGCCGAGAACGGGAAATATCTCGGGAGAGACTCGCAATGCTTGCAGGCGTTCGGGCGTGCCCTGGCCCGTCAACTCCGTCGATGCGAGCGTATACCCGGCCACGGATTCGAACGTTCGGGAACTGCGTTGATACTCGGCCAAGTCGGACCACGTGAGCGGTCCGCCCTCCTTAGAAAGATTTCCTATCACGTCTTCGATCAGCACCAGCCGCTCGGAGTCGCGGAACGGCAGCGGCCGCAGCAGAACGGCATTGACGACGGCAAAGATCGCCGAGTTTGCTCCAATCCCCAACGCAAGCGTGCTCAAAGCCAGGAACGTGAAAGCCCTTTGCCGGAGGAGCAACCGGAAGGCATATCGCAAGTCATGCAGGACGGCGCTCATGGCGAGCGATCTGGCAATCCTGAGGCCACCAGAGCGGCGTTCGTTTTCAGCGAGGCGGCTTTACGGCGTGTCCATTTGTGGGATTCCCTGTTCGCATTGAGGTGATCCCGAACCTAGTGTCAGCCGGTCCAAGATAATCTATTGGTATGCATGTTCACGTCGATCTTCCCGAGCGGGTTCTTCCAGCGAAGCTGATTTTCGACGGGCAGCGGCCTATGACCGATGACGAGTATTACGAGTTTTGCATGGCAAACCCAAATACCCGGTTTGAACGAACCGCGGAAGGAGAAATCATCATAGTGCCGCCAGCGGGATGGGAGTCGAGTTATCAGAGCGGAGAAGCTTTCAGCCAATTAGCGGTGTGGGCCAAACAGAACCGTCGCGGAAAGGCATCCGATTCCAGCAGCGAATTCATCCTGCCCACGGGCGCGGCTCTTTCGCCAGATGCAGCTTGGGTTTCGAACCGCCGCAGCATAAAACTTTCCAGAGACCAGCGCCGCAAATTCCCTCCGATTTGCCCCGAGTTCATCATCGAGGTCATGTCCCCCAGCGACCGCCTGAAAAACGCGAAGAAGAAAATGGAGCACTGGATGAGCGGCGGCGCCGAGCTGGCCTGGCTTATCCAGCCGGATCGCGAAACGGTCTACATTTATCGCGCCGGAAAATCAGAGCCGGAGAAGAAAACCGGAATCACAAGGCTCGCCGGAGAAGGACCCGTGGGAGGGTTTGAACTCGACCTCCGGCTTATCTGGGCCGGCCTGTGATGCGGCTCGTGAATTAAGCTTGTCCTACCAGCAAGTGCTTTTGGACCTTTCCTAACGCGTTGCGAGGGAGCTTTTCTACCCACTCGAAGCGGCGCGGGATTTTGAAGGAGGCCAGTTTTTCGCGGCACCGCGCTTCGAAGACGGCGCAGTCGCAAGGCGTGTCGCGGGGGACTAGATAAGCCACGGGAATTTCTCCACGGACGCGGTCCGGCTCGCCCACTACGGCTGCTTCGGCCACTTCGGGCTGCTCGGCCAGGAATTCCTCGATCTCCCGCGGATAGATGTTGAACCCTCCGGAAATGATGAGATCGCTGCGGCGGCCGCGCAGCGTGTAGTAACCGTCTTCGGAGCGGGTCGCGAGGTCGCCGGTTTTGAACCACCCGTCGACAAAGGCAGCCGCTGTCGCCTCATCGCGCCTCCAATAGCCGGCGAAGACGTTGGGACCTTTCAGCAGGAGCTCGCCGGTCTCGTCGATCTTGATCGAGATCCCGGGCAGGGGGAAGCCGACGCTGCCGGGCCGGCGCTCGCCGGCGTAAGGATTCGAAATGTTCATCATCGTTTCGGTCATACCGTAGCGCTCCAGGATCGTGTGGCCGAATTTTTCGCGAAATTCCTCCAAAACCTGCGCGGGAAGCGGAGCGGAGCCGGACACGAATAGCCGCATGCGCCCTCCAATTTCGCTCGCGGCGCTGGGCGGCGTGTCGAGGAGCCGCACGTAAATCGTTGGTACTCCGAAGAATAATGTCGGTTTGAAATCGAGAAATGTTTTGACGGCGGTTTGATGTTCGAACCGCTCGAGCAGCCGCATGCGGCAGCCGGATGCCAGCCAACAGTGCAGCCCGTTGCCGAGAGCGTGGACGTGGAACAAAGGAAGCGCCAGCAGGAAACGATCGCTCTCTGTGATCTGCCAGCAGCCAGCGAGATTCATCGCGTTGGCGGCGAAGTTGTTGTGGGTGATGATGGCGCCTTTGCTGGCTCCGGTGGTCCCCGAAGTGTAGACCAGCGCGGCGGGCGCGTCGCCATCCAACGGGAGCCGTTCGAGCGAGTCGGGCTGGGCGGCGGCTTCCGAGGCCAACGCGGGCAATTCGGTTTCGGTGACGAAGAGCTTCGGCTCGGCGTCGCGCAGGATGTGGGAGAGCTCGCGCTCGCGGTAAAGGATGTTGATGGGCACGAAAATGACGCCCAACTTCACCGCAGCGAGGAAAAGATCAATGAACTCGATGCGGTTGGCGAGATAGACGCACAGACGGTCGCCTTGGGAGAGTCCGCGCGCGCGGAGCGCATGGGCGAGGCGGTTGCTGCGGGCGTCGAGCTCCCCGAATGTGTATTCCAAGCCCGCCCACTCGAGCGCAGGCTTATCCCGGCGGTTCGCGAGCGAGAGATCGAAAAGTTGGCGCAGGTTCACTAACACCCCAAGGTAACAGGAGAACAGCGCCTGGTTGTTCTGCTATTCCTCGCGCAGCAGTCGTGCGGGATCCAGCGAGAGCGCGCACTGCGCGGGAATCCACGTGGCCAGGAGGCCCAACAGCAGCATGGTTGTGACCATTCCCGCCAAAACCAACGGGTCGCCGGGAGTTGCCGAGTATACGATGGCCGCCAACACGCGGCTCGCGAGAACTCCCAGGATCAATCCCGACGCCGAACCGAAAGCGAGCAGTTTGAAGGTGCGGCCGAGCGCTGCGTTTAAAACCTCCCTGCGCCGCGCGCCCACCGCCACGCGAATTTCTAACTCCCGCTTCCGCTTGCTCACTGAGTAGGCAGCCAATCCAAAAATGCCTGTTACGGACAGCATCGCGCCCATGGCGCCCCGCACGCCCAGCGACAGAGTGGCCATGCGCGCAGGAAACAGGACGAGGTCCAGCGCTTGGCTCCAAGTTTGGATCTCGGCCGGCAGCCCTCGATCCAGATCGTGCGGTGCGTTCCTCATGGCTCCGGCGAGCTCCTAAGGATCGCCGTTCGAGCGCACCACCAGGTGGCTTGCCTCGATGGCGATTGCAGAATGGGAAGAACATTGCCGGCGTCGGATCTTCGGTGGGGCTCAAGTATTTCCCATCCTCCACAACGCCTACCACCTGTATGCGCGTTCCATCCCGCATCTTGTAATATCCGCCGACCGCGTGTGCCACGGAGCCGAAGATTCTGCGCGCGAATTCCCGGTTAATCACGGCTACGCGTGGCGAAACGGTATGCATCAGCATTGCGTTTTACAGGTCAAAACCCAGATTGCTGTGCAGGGAACGCGCGAGTCCGCGGACGTCAACCAGAGAGGAAGTAACCAGCACCGGGCAGATGGCAATCTGCGCGCCGAGCAACAGGTCTCGGAGCGTAATCCGCCGACCTAGGGCGGCGGCGGACCCGTTCTCACGATCTGGTAAGGATCGGTTCGGAGGGTTTGCCGCACCGGCACGACGCCGAAGAGGATTCCGCTCACCAACGCCAATCCCAAAGCCACGATGTAGACGCTGGCGTCCGGGTTCACAGGCAGAACGACGGGAGTTGTGGAAAGCGGCTGCCAGGCGCTGAACCGGCGCAGCAGCGCGATGCTGCCCAAGAGTCCGGCCCCGCCTCCGGCCAGAGAAATCAGCACGGCTTCCGTGAAGAGGCCGCGCACAACGCGATAGCGGCTCGACCCGAGGGCGAGCTGCAAAGCGATTTCACGCGAACGGTCGGCAGCGCGCGCGGCAAAGAGGCTGCCGAGGTTGGCGCACGCGGCCAGGAGAATAAGCCCGCCAGCAGCGTCAGTCCCAGAAGGAATGCCTCCGTGGGACGGGCAAAGAAGTCTCCATAGAGTCCTGGCCGCGCCAAGATGAATCGCAGTTTGTCCTCATCTTTGGGATAGGTCTTTTCCAGATCCAACCAATGCCATCAAGATCCGCCACGGCTTGCGCCGGCGTGACCCCGGCTTTCAGATGTCCCATCGCCATGAAAACCGAATCATAAATGGAACGGCTTCCGCGAACATTCAGAAAGCTTTGCCCGTCCACCTGTTCCTGGTTCACCATCGGCACAAAGAAGGAGGGAGAGAAAAACAACAGCGTCCCATAGAAGCCGGGCGGCGCGACGCCGACGACTGTAAAGGGATGCTTGTTGAGCTGAAGGGTGCGGCCCAATACGCTCCGATCGTCCTGGAAATGACTATGCCAGTAGGCGTGAGTAAAGCACAATGTAGGGGGCGCTGTTGGGGCCCTGCTCATCCGATGGCGCGGAAGAAACGGCCCAGATACGGCCGAATGCCCAGGGAGTCGAAATAGTTCCCGCTCACTTCATACAGCCACGCGGCGGAGGGCTTTTCGCCCGTGTCCACCACCGCCTGACCCATCTTGTAGGCCGCCAGAGCTTCAAAGCTGCGGTTGCGATCGCGCAGGTCGCTGTAATTGGGATAGATTGCGGCGGCAGACGAGTGCTCGCGCTCGAGGGCGTAGAGGCTCTCCGGCCGCGGCACATTCAGCGGGCGCAGAATCAGCGCTGTTCAGAACGCCGAACACTACGGCATTCGCGCCGATCGCCAGCGCCAGCGTAAGCACGGCGACCACGGTGAAAGCGGGTGATTTCGCGAGCACCCGCAGGCTGTAGCGCAGGTCCCGGACGGTATTGTCGATGGCATTCACGCCCCGTGCGTCGCGGCATTCCTCTTTGTCTTGCGCGAGGCGGTCCATCGCGCGCAGAGCGGCTTGCCGCGCTTGCTCGGGCGTAAGACCCTGCGCCGCGTATTCCTCCATCTTTCGTTCCAGGTGATATTGGAGCTCTTCCTCCAGTTCTTGCTCTACCAGCTCGCGGCGGAAGAGCGATCGCAAACGCAGCGGCACAGTGTACAACCAGCGCTCGAGGGGCATGGGTTATGCCTCCTCCAGGCGCACAACTTGTGTGATGGCGTCCGAGAGCCGCGCCCAGTTTGCCGCTTCTTTTTGAAGTTGCCGGCGGCCCAATCGAGTTAGCGAGTAGAACTTCGCCCGC
Source organism: Bryobacteraceae bacterium (assembly GCA_035631295.1). Lineage (GTDB taxonomy): Bacteria > Acidobacteriota > Terriglobia > Bryobacterales > Bryobacteraceae > Palsa-187. The sequence goes on from DASQJB010000120.1 coordinate 24,647, forward strand.
CGGTTATTCTCGCTGGCCTTCCACTCGGCTGCAATCCAGCCCTCTTGCTCGAGTTTATGCAGGGCAGGGTAGAGCGACCCGTCGCTCACTTGCAGGACATCGCCTGAAACTTGTTTGAGGCGCTGGCTGATCGCCCAGCCATTGAGCGGCTCAAGAGCCAATATCTTTAGAAGAAGCAGGTCCAGGGTTCCCTGGACGAGATCGGACGGACGACTCATCACTCCTCCTATCGGTTACCGAGAGCAGAATATCATAGCTCCTCTCGGTAAGCAAGGGGAAATGAAAAGGGCGCTTACTCCGGAAGCTTTTGCCCCCGCGTTTCCACTCCCCAAGGCAGAAGGAATATGCCCACGAGGAACGCGAGTGACGTGAAGGCGACGGGCGTGCCGATGGTGGCCATGCGTCCAACGGCCCAGCCGACCAGGAGTGTGACGCCCGCGCCGAGGAAGCGGCCAGAGGAGGTGGCGAAGCCGAAGGCGCTGGCGCGGCATTCGGTGCGGTACTGCTCCGGCAGCCATAGAGAGTACATTGCGAAGTTCGCTCCGCCGAAGCCAAGCACGGCAAGGCTCGCCAGGAACCAGGCTAGGGCGTGGCTTTGCAGATAGTAGGCATATCCGAAGCCGAAGGCGATGGAGGCGAACATCAGCAGGAAATAGAAGGCCAGAGTCCAGCGACGGCCGAATCGCTCGGCCAGAGGCGGCAGCGCGATGCATCCGAGAATCGTGGCGATGGAAACGAGTACCGTGGCGTAGGAGCCCATGCGCGTGGCTTCTATGGCGTTTGCTCCTTGCTTGGCTGCGAGGAACGCGGCGGCGGAGGGCACGTAAACGGTGCCGGCCCACAGGCCGGCGATCGATACCAACAAATAGATTGCGTTGAGCGCCGTACGCCGGCGGTATTCAGGAGAAAACAGCATGGCCATGGCGCGGCGCGCCGATTCGGGCGGCTTCCAGCGCGCAGGTTCGCGCACGCCGCGATTAATTAGAAGGACCAGAAACGCGGGCAAGCCGCCGATGGCGAACATGGCTCGCCAGCCGAACGCCGCGCCTACGGTTGCGTTCAGCAGCGCGGCCATCAGGATGCCGAAGTAGTAGCCGGTCTGCATGAGTCCGGCGCCCATTTTGCGGCGCGACTCGGGCCACTCTTCGGCGACGAACGTACCGCCGATGGTCCACTCGCCGCCGATACCGATTCCCGCGATCAACCGGAACAGGGCCAACTGCCAGACGCTGGCGGCGAGCGCGCCGGCGAAGGTAAAGAGCGAATAACAGAGGATGGTCAGCGCCAAGGTTTTGACGCGCCCGAAGCGGTCGCCGATGGGACCCCAGAGCATGGAGAGTCCCCAACCGAACAGAAACAGGGCGAACAGAAGGCCGCCATAATAACCGACGGCGCCCGCATCGGCGGAAATGCCGGAGCGAGGCAGAAGCTCGCGCAGGGCGGGCTGCATGACGAGGGCGTAGATGAAGGAATCCATGCCGTCTAGCGCCCAGCCGCCCCAGGCGGCCCAGAAGCCGCGGACCTGGTTTGGGGTGAGCCTTTCTCTTGCAGGCGCGGGCTGTACAGAAGCCATCACCAAATCTTTGCACGTCTCCGCGGCCGCGTGCCGTTCCAGGCTCGAAAAAACGAAGCCAGGGCCAAGCAATGCTCGATTTTTCAGTAGATTATCGCCGCTCGAAAAAACGAACCCAAGCTCTTCGGACGCATCCATGCCTTTTGCGTAGCCCAGCGACAGCGCTTTCGGCGATGTTGATGACGCTTTCGATGGCGGTGCTGCTCACAGCGTGCATCAACGTCGCGAGCCTGTTGACGAGCCGCGCGCCGGCTCGCGCTAAGGAGATGGCGCTGCGTTTGGCGATCGGAGCCGGGCGGGGGCGGCTGATCCGCCAATGGATCACGGAAAAGCCTGCTGATCGCGCTGGTGGGCGGAGTATTGGGCATAGGCGTCGGTATGCGGGAGTGCGCCTCTTCCAGCAGATCCAGATTCCAACCGATCTGCCGATTC
>DASQJB010000121.1:0-5790 GCA_035631295.1 Bryobacteraceae bacterium
GGCGTCAGCTTCGGCCGGTTGATGTTGAGCGTCAGCTTGGTTAGCTTGCCGGTGAATTTGAACGGGACTTGGCAATCGTTTGATGCCGGAGTGCCCGAAGAAACACTATCTGCGCCAGTCTGCCGCCTTCGACAGGCCATCGCGTATTCGCTTGCGCGACATTTTCCCGCGCGCTGCGGGCGGCGCGCTGCGTTTCCATAAAATCGCGCCTCTGCATTTCCATAAAATAATGCGCTCTCTTAAGGAATCGGATCTTTACTAGTGGTTGAAGCCAGATTCGGAGGAATTGGAGGTAAGAGAGGGGCTGCCGTCTATGGCCAAATATTTTAAAACATTCAGCGCTTTGTCCCTTATGGCGGGGGGCAAGCGTTGCTGTGGCGGCGGTGGGCGAACATCGGCCTGATGCTCGACAAATCATGATGCGGATGGCGGGTTTTGTGTCAAAAGCGCCGAAGTGGAGCGTCACGGTGCACAGTGGGTATGACGTAGTCCAGCTCGATGAATACAAAGTCGAGTGGAACGACGTACGCAAGGTCACCCTGGTTCGTCCTGACCAGCCGCGTGTCGAGAGCGAGCGGAGCGACGGCACACGCACGCTACTCATTCTCGATGGCAAAGGGATCACCACCTTCGATGAGTCTGCCAAGGTTTATGCGCAGGCGTCGCATCCTGGCAGCATAGATGACGCGGCGGTCTATTTTGTCGGTGATCTCAGAATGCGCCTGCCGCTTGCCCTCCTGCTCGTCAGCCGTTTTCCGGAGGAGCTGCAGCAAAGGGTTCAGTCTGTTGAATACGTGGAGAAGACGATGACGCTCGGCGCTCCTGCGGATCACATTGTGGGAAGAACGGCGACCGTGGACTTCCAATTGTGGATCGCGGAAGGCGATAAGCCGCTGCCCTTGCGCGCCGTCCTGACCTACAAAGACGCCCGTGGCCAGCCTCAATACCGGGCCCAGTTTTCGGATTGGAACTTCGACATCGATCCCTCGGACAGCCTCTTCACGTTCACGCCGCCTGAGGGCGCAAACAAGATCCCCTTCGTCGCCGCGCTATCGAGGGCAAGATCCCTGTGGCAACGGCCGGCGGCCACTAAAGGAGTAAAACAATGAAGATGCAATGGCGATCGCTCAGCATTATGATCTTGGCGATTCTGCTCCTGGGCTCAGTCGTATACACCTATGCGCGCGGCGGACGCGGGTTCCGTGGCGGGGGCGGGTTCGCGCATCGGGAAGGCGGTTTTTCGCGGGAAGGCCCAGCAGCCGGTGGGGGCTTTGCGTCGCGATCGGGCCTTATGGAAGGCCGCCAGCAATTTGGGCAACGAGCCCTGGCCGGCCGGCAGCAAGAGGCTAATGGGCTGCTGTCCAACCGTCAGCAGTTAGCCAGGAGATGGCAATCCAGAGCCGAACAATATCGCCGAGGCTATCCATATTGGGCTGGCTACCCAGGTTGGGACGCCGGCGCAGGGCTCGCCGCCCTCGGGGCGGGAGCGGCAATAGGCGCCGCAGCGGGGTCCTCGACGGCGTATCCGTCTGCCAGTGGCTCGGGATATTCAGCAGCTCAGCCCTGCGCCAATGCAGTGGTGGCGCCCGGTACCGGTGTGACCTATTACAACTGTGGAGCTGCTTGGTACACAAAAGCCTACGGCCCAAACGGGCCTGTGTTCGTTGCAGTGAACCGGCCGCCGGGTCTTTGATCCTGCTCGCCCTGTTGGGCGCCCGTGCCGGAACGGCTTGACGATACACGGTCCGGAGCCCGGGCGCGGCATCGCGCACGCACGGCAGCAAGATCGCAAGAAAATGGAATCACCCGAACCCCCGTGGGCCGGGAGCCCACTGGGTCCAATATAGATTGGGCGCGGTGGGATGTTTTTTGGGGGTTACTTGCCGCTGCAACCGTTTTTGGTTGCTGCGAATCCGTCGAAGAGGCGGCTGGCATTCGCGCCGGCGAGCGTATCAAGCCGATGTGGCTGGCCCTTCTCGACGGTATAGCTTGCGACAGTTCCCTTGGAGCGCAGCACTTCGGCTTCGTGTTTCATCTCGTCATGCCACATGTACGGGTCGTTCTCTCCGACATACATAAAGACGCACATCTTCGAAATCGCCTGAAGTTTGGCCGCAGTGGGCTGCCACATGTATCCAGGGAAGGCGGTGACGGACAAGAAATACTGTGGATTCAAGGCCGCAACGTGAAATGCGGCGATTCCTCCGTTGGATGGCCCGGCGATGTGGAACTTATTGTCCAGTATTTTGTAATCCGCGAGGATCGCCTTTAGAAACTCGGGGAAGATGCGGGCGCCATCTTCGAAGAACAACTGATCGTCCGGCGCGGCCGGCGAGATCACAATGTAGCCGCGCTTTTCGGCTTCTGCACGGAAGTTGCGGCTGAGAATGCCGTCTACCGTGTTCATAGTTTGCGGACCTCCGCCAAAGGCCAGAATGGCGGGATAAGTCTTGGCTGGATCGAAAGCATCGGGAAGAACGACCTTGTAATGCACCGTCGTATCGCCCACTTTCTTCGTTTTTTCCAGCAACTCCGCTTGAACGGGCTGATGTGCGAACATCGTTGCCACGGCTAGCGCGGGGAACAAGGGCACCCACTGCGATCTTGGTTGTGTCATACGCCTCCGGAACGGCAACATTGATTTTATCGCGGCGGCAGATCAGGCGTGTTAAGATGCCAGCACAAATCGCCGATAGGTTGAATGAGGCATGTACGAGGTTCTTCCCGACAGCGACGCTATCCTAGCCCAATTCAACCGCCTCTTGCAGGAACTGATAAGCGGAACCTTTCGCCGCAATAGCTTCCGGCCGTGGGAGATCGAGCTGCTGCTGGTTCTGGAAAGCTGTGAGTTGGGGGAGCCGTCAAGGCGAGCAGTGCTTTGATGCTATCAGAAGGCGGTGCAGCGCCAGATGGGCAAGGGAGCGCGGTTTCCGATGAAGATGTCCGAATATCTGGAAGCCGCCCGGGCGAGGGGCGCAGCGCGTCGCGCCGGCACGACTGAAGTCGCGCCTTCACAGGCTGAAACCCGCGCCACCGATACACATTGATGGAGTTACGCTATCCTGGAAGCCGGAAGGAGAGGCGCACATGGGTTGTGGCGGCGGGCCGGTTGGTCCCTTAGTCGAAGAAACGAATCGAACCGGCCGAAAGGTCTTCTGCGTTAAGTTTCAACGGGAAATGCCCGGGCTCGACGAGCCTCCCTTCGACAATCATCCCTTGGGACAGCGCATCTTCGAAAACGTTTCCAAAGAAGCGTGGAAGATGTGGCTCGAGCAGATGAAGATGATCATGAACGAATACCGCCTCAACCTCGGCACGCAAGAGGCGCAGGAGTTCCTGCTCAAACAGATGGAAGAGTATTTCTTCGGCGAAGGCGCCGCCCTGCCGCCCGGCTACGTGCCGCCGCGCTCAAAGAACTGACTGCTTTTGTTCTTTCACGATGCTGCGCTTGCGGCTGTACGCGAAGTAGATCATTAGCCCAATCGCCATCCATCCGAACAGCCGGATCCAGTTACTCACGCCCAGCCCGAACATCAGAAACAGATTGAACGCTATTCCGAGCACCGGCACAAGCGGCACAAACGGAGTCTTGAACGGACGCGGAATTGTCGCATGCGAGCGCCGCATGATCAAAATTCCCAGGCAAACCAGAACGAACGCGAAGAGCGTCCCAATGCTGGTCATATCGCCCAAAGAAGAAAGCGGCGCGAAGGCGGCAAAGACGCCTGTGAAAGCCATGAACAGCATATTGGAGCGCCAAGGAGTCCGCCACTTGGGATGGACGGCGCTGAAGACGCCGGGCAGAAGGCGGTCGCGGGACATGGAGAAGAATACGCGGCTTTGCCCCAGCAGCATCACCAGAATTACGGAAGTGAAGCCCAGGATGATGGCGAGCTTCACGGCCGGCCGCATCCAGGTGTATGCCGTGTGGTCGATCGCCACGGCGACCGGGGCCTTCACGTCCAGCTCGGTGTAATTCACGATGCCGGTGAGCACGTGCGAAAAGACCACATAGAGCAAAGTGCAGATGGCCAACGATCCGATGATGCCGATGGGCATGTCTTTCTGCGGTTTTTTGGCTTCTTGCGCGGCCGTGGAGACGGCGTCGAATCCGATGAAAGCGAAGAACACTTTCCCCGCGCCGCGGAGCACGCCGCTCCAGCCAAAATGGCCGAAGTCGCCGGTGTTGGGCGGCACGAACGGCTGGTAATTCTTGCTGCTGATGTAGGCCCAGCCAAGAAGGATGAAAACCACAGCCACCGAAATCTTGAGGACCACGATGAGCGCGTTTACGCGCGCGGATTCCTGAATGCCGATCATTAGCAACAGCGAGATCGCGACTACGATGAATAGAGCCGGGAGGTTGATAATGCCGGTAAGGGTCACGTTGGAATCCGGCAGGGTCACGGGCTCGAAAGGCGAGGCGGCCAACTGGGCCGGGAGGTTAATGCCGAAATCCTTTAGAAAACTGACTACGTAGCCGGACCAGCTCACGGCCACGGTGGAGGCGCCGACGGCGTATTCAAGAACTAAGTCCCAGCCGATGATCCAGGCCAGGAGTTCGCCCATGGTGGCGTAGGAGTAAGTGTAGGCGCTGCCGGCGATCGGGATCATGCTGGCGAATTCGCTATAGCAGAGTCCGGCGAAGGCGCAGCCGATTCCGGCAAGGATGAAGCTAAGGACAATGGCGGGACCTGCATTTTGGGCCGCGGCAATTCCGGTGAGGGAAAAGAGTCCGGCGCCGATGATAGCCCCAATGCCGAGCGCGACCAATTGCGACGCGCCCAGAGACCGTTTGAGCGTGCCGCCTTCGGCGTCCTTAAGGATGAGATCCAGTGGCTTAGTGGCGAACAAACCGCTCATGGCGAAGCTAAAGGATAGCACTTGGCCAAGCGCTAATATGGCGCTAGGCGACATCCCAGTGCGCCTACTGGCATACTTTGAAGAGTTTCCGAAGTATCTCACCCAAGGCGATCGGTGGCCGAGATAAAAGAACCCTTCGGGACCTGACGAGCAGCGAGTTCCCCTGCGTCCGCCGTGTCGCAGAATTGATCGCGGGATGGGATCTCATACTCTCACCGAGGCGCAAAGGACATTGTGTTTTTAGGCTAAAAGCCGCCGATTCTAGAGCGCTTTACATTTTTTAACCGCATTATGGCCGATCTGATCGTTTAATCGAGGTGAATGCGAGGTATCTTCCTCATCGCGCTTTTGACTGCCGCGGCCGCGCAGGCGCAGCAGGGCAAGTCTTTTGTAGGTACGGTGAACAGCGTGAAGGCGGACGGAACGGAATTGGAAGTGAAGCCGGACGGCGTCGAGCCGCCGGCGGTCACTGTGAGAATCACCTCGGCGACGCTCGCCCAGAAAGTGGCTTCCCGGGAGAGACCACGTTGAAAAACGCCGTGGCCGCAAGCGCGGCCGACCTGAGGACCGGTGACCGCGTTTTGATCACAATGGGCGCCGGCGCCACCGAGAATGGGGCATACGCGGTCCGCGTGACGGCGAAAGGCTTTGCGGTCTTTCAAAGACAGAACCTGGACGTTACTCAACCCGTGGTTCTGGACGTTCAGCTGACGATCGAATCGGCGGCTCAGGTGGTGAATGTCGGGGATGAAGGCGGGAAAGTTGCGGTCAACACTGACCCCAGCTCCAACGGCGGCGCGCTGGCGCTTGGGCAAAGGGAACTCGCGGCGCTGTCGGACGATCCCGGCGAACTGGCCCAATAATTACAAGCCATGGCGGGGCCGGGCGCAGGTCCGGAGGGCGGGCAGATTTACATCGACGGCTTCA
>DASQJB010000122.1:0-4685 GCA_035631295.1 Bryobacteraceae bacterium
GCGAAATTCTGTCGGATGCTATGATAAATCGCTCATGCGCTACGACAAATGGAAGACGAGTCGCCGCACGCCTTCCTGGAATGTTTCCCCTTCCGTTAGCAGGCTCAAAACCAGGAAAGCCTCCGATTCGAAATCGTAGAAAAAACCGGGCTGACCAAGAACGTCGCGCTCCCGAAGTAGGGTCGTAACCCATTCTTCCTCCGAGCGTGTTTGTGGAACCCGTAGAATTGCGTACCAGCCGCCTTCTACTTCGAGCACACCCGCCGCGGAGCCGCTCGTTTGCTCGCGCAATAAAGCGAGATTCGACGCTGTCCGCCGCCGGATCTGATCGCGCACATCTGTGGAACCCTCCAGGATTTGGAATAAAGCGGCCTGAACCGGCGTGCTCACTGAAAGATAGGTATCGGCGATCCATTCCAGTTTTCTTAACGCGGGTTCATGGTTTTTTCCGCCGCAGGCGATCCACGCCAGCTTCATCTGCGGAAGTCCAGCGATTTTCGATAGCCCACTGAGGCAGAAAGTGAGCGCGCCTCCGGCGCCGATCAGCGTCTTGGCGCGGTTCGGATCCTCACCAAAGGCGTAGTCCGAAAAAACCTCGTCCGAGATAATCGCCAGATCGTGCCTCTGGGCCAGCGCCTGCAATCGCTCCGCTTCATCCCGCTTCACGAAGGACCCAGTGGGGTTATTCGGGTTCACTACAACAACAGCACGGGTTCGCCCGTCGATCGCTCTCTCCAAAGAATCGAAATCGATATGCCAGGCCCCGTCGTATCGCAATGAATATGGCCGGACGGCGCCCGATTCCAAGCGTGCAAGAAATTCGAAGAGCGGATAGGAGGGCCGTGGAATCAAAACCTCATCTCCAGGATCGGCGAGCAGCTTAAAGAGGTATGCATAGGCTTCGCTCGTGCTAGCGGTGAGCAGGATTTGGGACGGTTCGACAACCGCGCCGCGCTGAGCGTAGTATCGCGAGACCGCTTCGCGTGCGCAATCAAGGCCGCGCGGATCGGGATCGTACCGGAGCGCGGCCGGATCCGCGAGCGCATCCAGAATGGCTCGCTCGGGATAGTGGAATCCGGCTCGCGTCGGGTTCGACTCGGTTAGATCCAGCACCCGCGCCCCCGCACGCTTCTTTTCCTCCAACAAGAGAGATAAAGGATTGGGAGGCGCATCCCAATTCAGGCGGCGGGAGAACACGGGAAGATGCTAGCATGAGCGCCATGAGCGTGAGTTTGCTTCTCGCTCTTCTGCTCGCTGCCTCGTGCGCGCGCGCCGCTGACGAGGTCTCACATTTCGCCCTCTTTAACGGCATCAAGGTCCATTACGAAAGCTACGGTTCCGGCGACGAGGCGCTGGTTTTCATCCACGGCTGGACCTGCGATCTCACATTCTGGCGCGGCCAGGAGCCTGTTTATCAAGCCCATCGTTCGCTGCTGATCGATTTGCCGGGACATGGCAAAAGCGACAAGCCTAAAATTGCGTATCCATCCGAGCTATTTGCGCGCGCGGTAGAGGCAGTGATGAACGACGCTCAAGTCAACCGCGCGACATTGATCGGTCACAGCCTCGGCGGCAATATCGCTTACACTTTTGTGCGCCTTTTCCCGCAAAGAGTGCAATCCGTCGTCCTTGTCGATTCCTACGTCACCCGGCCTCCACCTGCGAGTCTCGGTCAGGCGACCCTAGCCCGCTATCGGCAAAGAGCTCGAAATTTGAGCGGCCCGGCAGGCGAGAGAAACTTCATCCGGCAAGTCAACGCCATGTTCTCGGACCGCACGCCGGCGGAGTTGCGCGACGAGATCCGCACGAAGATGCTTGCGACGCCGGAACACGTTCGAGTCGCGGCAGTAACCAGCGTTTCAAAGCTTCCGCCTTCGAGCTCGCCAGAAGCTTTTGACATGCCGGTCCTGGCCGTCGCGGCCAGAGTCAGCGGCGACGCGGTGCGTGCTGTCATGCGCCCCATCTTTCCCAATCTTCAAATCGAGAAATGGGACAAATACGGCCACTTCCTGATGATGGAAGATCCAGAGCGATTCAACCGGACGCTAGAGCATTTTCTGGCAGAGCGGCCGTAATCAAGATTACTTCGCCCGCCGCACCGCTACCAGCACATTGGATTCGCTCGCATGGCGGTATCCAATCGCGAAGTCCAGCGAGGGAACGTCTTTGCGCGATTCGAAGGCTTCTTTCAAATCCGGCTGACGCCAATTCTTGAAGAGCGCGATCGGGTCCGAATACTTCCCGTATAAACGCACGTCCCATGCGCCGTCGAAATACCGGTAGGGAATGCCCGAATCGTCCTCCACGATCAACGAGCTCTTCGACAAAATCAAACTGCGAATTGTTGAGAAATAGGTCTTGTGAAGCAGGTACGAAGCGGACTTGATCAACGTTACCGGCGCGGGAAGATCGCTCAGATATTGCACGGTTCCCGGCTTGTGGCTAAGCCGCGAGTTCTGAAGATTTAGGGCATAATACCGCAACGTCCGTGATCCATGGCGGGCATCCTTAAACCGGATGGCGACTCCTTCCGTCTCGGTCTTGATCTGACCTCCGGCCTGACTGTTTAATAGCAGCGCGCCCGATGGCGCGATGGCGATCGGAGTCACATCCTCTACAGAATAACCCGAGCGTGCAATCAGAAACAGCAACAGCGGGAGCACGCCATTGACGCTGCCCTCCTTGAAATTGCCTTTCATCTCCTTTGTGCGGAAAAATCCAATGGACACCACGGGGCTCAGATTGTCCCGAAGCTCGGCGAAATAGGACCGCGTGTAGTCCGCCGGGCGGGAGGGGATGCAGCCGACCGGCTCCAGCCCAATAATGACGTATTCGCGGGCGTCCGGAAAGAACGCCAGCAAATTTGCCGCGTCCGGTCCGCCGAACGGATAGAATGCTACGTCGCCGGCCGGCAAGCCCGCCAGCGCGCGCTCCCGCCAGGCTTCGATGCGGCTCAGATGACGCTTCTCAAGATTGCGCCAATCCGAGGCAGCGACTTTCGAATAATCGGTCCAGGCCTTTTCCTGGTCCGATGCAAGAGACTTCGTGTACTCGGCGCTGTCCAAGCCCGACACAAATTGAGCCGTGGCGGGCCATTGCCCGCCGATAGCTTGGATGCCGCAGCCCGACGAGGATTCCGCCGAAGACACGACTCCAGCAGCCGCGGCCAGCGCAGCCAGAATCCATAATTTGTGCATGAAACTCGATTTTAGCAGTTGCGCCGGTGATACTCTTATGAGGATGCGCAACGTAGCTCTGCTTCTGGCCGGCGCATTGATCTGCCGGGCCCAGTGGATCGATTACCGCACTCCCGGCATTCCGCGCATCGCCTCCGGTAAAGCGAATTTGAGCGCGCCCGCGCCTAAAGCCGAAGGCGGCAAGCCGGATCTTTCCGGCGTCTGGACAACAAATCCGGAATACTTCTTCGATCTCGCCAAGGACCTCAAGCCCGAGGACGTCCCCATGCTGCCATGGGCGCAGACGCTTCAAAAAGAGCGCGAAGCCAACGACCACGGGGGCGACCCGCTCGCCCGCTGCATGCCGCCCGGCGTGCCCCGTATCGACACCTCCAACAACAACGAGGCCCTGCATCCGATGAAGATCGTGCAAACGCCATCCTTGATGGTGCTGCTGTACGAGACCTCGGCGAACTCTACCTTCCGGCAGATCTTCCTCGATGGACGTCCGCTCCCTAAGGATCCTCAGCCCACCTGGCTCGGATACTCCGTTGGCAGATGGGAAGGCAATACGCTGGTGGCGCAAACCGCCGGCTTCAATGGCCGCGCCTGGCTGGACACGAGAAAAGGCCGCCCGCAAAGCGAAGATGCTCGCGTGACGGAGCGCTTTACCCGCCGCGATTTCGGCCATATGACGCTGGAAATCACCATCGACGATCCCAAGGTTTTCGCCAAGTCGTGGACCGCCCGCCTGCCGTATACTCTGCTTCCGGATACGGACCTGATCGAAACCTATTGCGAGAACGAGAAAGATCAGGCCCACGCCACCGGCCGCTGATGTTCTTCGACCGCCGCAGCCGGTGTTAACATATCAAAGTATCTGGATTCCTCAATAGAAACTTAGGAGAAACAATGAGCACTGCCACTCTGAATAGCCGCGCGACCGAGCATCGCGTCGCCGACCTGGGCTTGGCCGATTGGGGCCGCAAGGAAATTTCTATCGCCGAGCACGAGATGCCGGGCCTGATGGCCATCCGCCAGAAGTACGCGCCAGGTAAGCCTTTGAAGGGCGTGCGCGTGACCGGATCGCTGCACATGACCATTCAGACGGCGGTGCTGATTGAGACGCTGGCGGATTTGGGCGCGAGCGTTCGCTGGGCGAGTTGCAACATCTTCTCCACCCAGGACCACGCCGCCGCCGCCATCGCGGCCGCCGGTGTCCCCGTTTTCGCATGGAAGGGCGAAACCCTCGAAGAATATTGGCAATGCACTCTCAGCGCTATCAGCCATCCCAACGGCAAGGGACCGGAGCTGGTTGTGGATGATGGAGGCGACGTCACTCTGTTGATTCACAAGGGCTATCAACTCGAAGAGGGCGACGATTGGGTCAACACTCCCTCCGAAAGCCACGAGGAAAAGGTAATCAAGGATCTGCTCCGCAACGTCTACGCCGAAAATCCCCAGCACTGGCATCGCATCGTGAAGGAATGGCGCGGCGTCTCCGAAGAG
>DASQJB010000123.1:0-6040 GCA_035631295.1 Bryobacteraceae bacterium
GGGCTGGGCGCGGCTAAGGTCCGGTCGCGGAATAAGCTTCCATCCCTGGGCTGCCTTCCAATCGGCCTATAACAGCTGGAGATTGAACCGCGCCAAACGGAAATTTCAGGTATATCTGAACAAGCAACGCCGCGACCGCGACCCGTGGACGCATTGAGCGGCCTCACGCAATAGCCGGCGCTTCCGAAGCGCATGCGCCCGGCAGCCGTGCGCTATTGTGGAAAGCACCCCCAAACCAACCAAATGACCGAATCTCCCATTACGCCCCGCGAGCAGGACTTTGCCGCATGGTATCAGGACGTCGTCATCCAGGGCGACATGGCCGAGCCAGCCGAAATCGTCAAAGGCTGCATGGTGGTGAAACCCAACGGCTATGCGGTCTGGGAGCGCATCCAGCGCGAATTAGACGACCGCATTAAGGCGACGGGCCACGAAAACATTTATCTGCCGCTCCTGATTCCTGAAAGCTTCATGAAGAGGGAAGCAGAACACGTGAAGGGATTCTCTCCCGAATTGGCCGTAGTGACCATCGCCGGCGGCAAGGAACTGGAAGAGCCTTATGTCATCCGTCCGACTTCGGAGACGCTCGTCGGCCATTTCTTCGCGAAGTGGATTCAGAGCTACCGCGACCTCCCGTTCTTGATCAATCAGTGGGCCAACGTGATGCGTTGGGAGCTGCGGACGCGCATGTTCCTCCGCACTACGGAATTTCTGTGGCAGGAAGGCCATACAGCCCACTCGACGCACGAGGAGGCGATGGAAGAGGTGCAGCGGATGCTGGATGTCTACGGCGACGTGGCCGAAAACGTCATGGCCATGCCGGTGATTAAGGTGCGCAAGACCAGCGCCGAGAAGTTCGCCGGCGCGCTCAGCACTTTCGCTATCGAGGCCATGATGCAGAACGGTCTGGCGCTGCAAGCCGGCACAAGCCACGATCTGGGACAAAACTTCGGCAAAGCGTTCAATGTTCAATTTCAGAGCAAAGAAGGCAAGCTCGATTACGTCTGGCAGACAAGCTGGGGCGTCAGCACGCGGCTGATCGGCGGCCTCATCATGACGCATTCCGACGATAAAGGGCTGGTATTGCCGCCGAGGGTCGCGCCGCGAAAGGCGGTGATTGTGCCGATTTACCGCAAGGAACAGGAGCGCGCGGAGGTGATGGAGGCCGCATCCAAGATCGCTTGCGATTTGGGCGCGCACCTGGACGCTCGCGAAGGGCAGACTCCTGGCGCGAAGTTCTTCTATTGGGAACGCCGGGGCGTTCCGGTGGTGTTCGAGCTTGGGCCGCGCGACCTCGCCTCGGGCAAGATCGTCATCAAGCGCCGCGACACGGGCGCCAAGGAACCCATTGCGCAAGGGGAGGCGGCGGCGAAGCTCGCGTCCACGCTCGATGCTATGCAGAATGATCTGTACTTGAAAGCCAAAGAGCGGCTCGAAAGGAACACTGCAGTAGCGAACTCAATCGCGGAAGTGGAAGCGCTTTTGGCGGACGCGACGGCGGAAAAGGGCGGGGGCAAGTTCGTCATGGCCCACGCCAAGGATGCTCCCGAAGTGGATGCGCGGATGAAGGAATTCAAGGCCACGGTGCGCGGTCTTCCGTTGGTGGATCACTTCGACGGACCCGGCAAATGCATCGTGACTGGGGAGTCAGTCGAGCGCCGAGTCGTGATCGCGAAGGCGTACTAACCCTGGCGCACCCACCGCTGGAGTATACTGAAACACCGATAAGCAACATTCAAAAACAAAACCGGAGGAACACGTTATGCGGAGGTCCTATGTTCGCGGCCTGGGAGTCGGGGCTGCGGCGGTCCTGATGGGAGTTCTGGCGTCCAGCCAGGGCCAGCAGGTTCCAGTTCAAATCGACGACAACGGCGTGGTGATTCCCGCACATCAGCAGCGCCACGTTAAAAATGGTCAGACGCTGCGGTGGGCGCGACGAACCGGCGCCGGATCCTGGCATGTGGTATTCCGCGAGTCGCCGTGCGCGAATGGCGTGACGGAGTTTGGGACTGTGGGAGGAAGGCCGCAAACCTGCACGATCTCGGTTCAGTGCGCCAAGGCGGGCGATCCGGGTTGCAAGACTTATCACTACACCAGCGCGGTGGCTCCTAACGCCACGCCGCATGACCCGGATGTGATCGTCGATAATTAGACTGCTGCAAGAGCGGGCGTTCGCTCTCCGCGGGGCCAGTATGGTTGGCCGAATCGTTGCTCATTACGAAATTCTGGAGAAGCTCGGCGAGGGCGGCATGGGTGTGGTGTATCGCGCTCGCGATACCCGCCTTGGGCGGCTGGTTGCTCTGAAGGCTTTACCCGCGCCCGATGCCCTGAACTCCCGTCGGAGAGCGCGGTTTGTGCTGGAAGCCAAAGCGGCCTCCGCGCTGAATCATCCGAATATCATCACCGTCTACGGCATCGAGAACTTCGAGGGCGTCGATTACATCGCCATGGAATATGTCCAGGGCGAGATGCTCCTACGATTGATTGGGCCGCACGGCATGCGCACCCCCGATGCTTTGAATTACTCGATCCAGATCGCCGCCGGGCTGGCGGCCGCGCACGCCGCGGGAATTGTGCATCGCGATATCAAACCGTCCAACGTGATGGTGACGAAATCCGGCCTTATAAAGATTCTGGATTTCGGCGTGGCCCGTATTCAGGCGCGAGGGAGAGATGCGCAGGAGCGGACCTGGACGATCCCTCCGGAAGCGTTCACTCAACCCGGCGCGCTGGTGGGATCGGCTCCCTACATGGCGCCGGAACAGATCCAAGAAAAGGAAGCCGACCAGCGCGCCGATCTCTTCTCCTTCGGCGTTTTGCTTTATCAAATGCTGACGGGAGAGCGGCCGTTTCAGGGCTCCTCGGAGATGGAGGTGATGTTCAACATCGTTCACGCGCCGGCGCCCGCGGTGACGGAAAAGCGGCCTGATGTTCCACTGCGGCTGGCGGCAATCCTCGAGAGGGCGCTCGAAAAGGACCCGGAGCGGCGCTATCAGCACGCCGATGACGTTCTGCGCGACCTCCAAATGCTCACGCGCGAATGGGAGAGCGGAATTACGGTCACGCAGCCGGCGCTCGCCAGGCCCCAAATCGATCTAGCGAAGATTGCGCCAGAGAAGAAGGCCTTATGGAAGCGGCCTTGGATGTGGGCCGCTGCCGGCGTGTTGGCGGTGGTTACGGCGCTCGCGGTCTGGCAAGCGGCGCCACGCTGGTTCACGCGCGTCCCCGCGGAAAAGAGAATCGCCGTTCTGCCCTTCCGCAACGTGGGAAACGCTCCGGAAAATCAAGCTCTCTGCGATGGCTTGATGGAAGCCCTCACCAGCGAGCTGACCGAGCTGGAGCAGTTTCAAGGGCTTTGGGTGGTTCCTTCCACTGAAGTGCGGCGCGAGCAGCTTTCCAGCGCGGAAGGCGCGCGAAGGGCTTTGGGGGCGAACCTGGTGATCGTGGGAAGCGTGCAGCGCGACGCGCAACAGGTTTACCTCACCGCGAGCGTGGTGGACGCGAAGACGCTGCGGCAGTTGAGCTCGCGTAGTTTCCGGAGAGATCTGGAGGAGTTCGCCGATCTCCAAGAGTCGGTGGTGCGGGAAATTGCGCGCATGCTGGAGCTCCATCTCGGTAGCAATGAGAGCCAGGTGCTGGCCACTCGAGAAACCAAGGCCGCGGGCGCCTACGATTTCTATCTTCAGGCACAGGGTTACTTGCAGCGGCGAAGCGGCGAAGACCTCGACCACGCCATCGATCTGTTAAACCGGGCCGTCGCGCAGGATCCCAACTACGTTCTGGCCTATGCGGGCTTGGGAGAAGCCTATTGGAAGAAATATCGGCTCACCAATGATACCCAGTGGGTGGAGCCCGCGCAAAGAAATTGCGACCGCGCGTTGGCGTTGAACGACCGCGTAGCGGCGGTGCACGTCACCCAGGGAATTGTACAAGAAGGCACGGGGCGCCATGAGGATGCCGTCCGCTCTTTCCTGCGCGCGCTGGCGCTGGACCCGATCAACGCGAGCGCCTATAGCGAGCTTGGCAATGCGTACGAAGCGATGGGCAAGCTGGAAGAAGCGGAGGCGACGTTCAAGAAAGCCGCGCAACTGCGTCCCAACGACTTCACGAGCATGAACGATCTAGGGCTGTTCTACTACCGGCGGGGCCGGTACCAAGACGCCGCCCCAATCATACGGCGCATCACACAACTTGTGCCCGACAACAGCTCCGGCTATACGAACCTCGGCGCCGTGTACTGGATGGATGGCAAGTACGCCGAAGCGGCTGCGAGTTATGAGCAATCCCTGGCGTTGAGGCCGACGGCCTCCGCCTATTCGAGCTTGGGCACGGTGTATTTCTTCCTCGATCGCTGCGCCGAGGCCGTTCCGCTGATGGAGAAGGCGACTGAGCTGCTGCCCCGCAACGACCAGGTCTGGAGCAATCTTGGCGATGTGTATGCGTGCAGTCCGAATGGCCGGGACAAGGCTGCGGAAGCCTACCGCCGCGCGGCGCAGCTCGGCCAGGAGCGGTTGACGGTGAATCCACAAGACGCCGAGACGGTGAGCCGCGTGGCGTTATACGCGGCTCGGCTTGGAGACAAGATTGACGCGATCGCGAAGACGAAGCAAGCCGCGAAGCTGGCGCCTTCTTCACGATCGGTCGCGTGGCATGCGACGCTCGCCTACGAGCTCGCGGGCCAGCGGGACTTGGCGCTGGAAGCGTTGAAAGCCGCGCTGCGCGCCGGGCAGCCCGCGCAGGAGGTCGAGCACGAACCCACCCTCAAGAAACTGCGCACCGACGTCCGTTATACGCGGCTCATGCCGGGTGCGCCTGCGAGATAGCAGGTCGGGGAATCATGGCTGCCGCCGGCTCTCTAGCCAGCGTCGCAGCCGAGCGGCGCTGTGAAGGGCTTTGCATCAGGGCATGGCTTCAGCCATTCCGCAAAGCGCCTGAAGCAAGAGGGCTTTGGCCCCTAGGCGCCGGCCGCGCGATCGGAGCGGCCCCTCAGGGGCTAAAGCCGACAGGCTGTTGCGCCCTGCGGCACGACTGAAGTCGTGCCCTGATACAACGGAATGCTCCAGCGGCGTTTTTGTTGAGGGCAGTGATCTCACACGACTCCCGCCACGTATAATCTAAGTGTGTTTATGAAGTTCGCGACCTACGCCCTTTTGGGCGGCGCCCTTGCCCTCTGTCTTCCCGCCATGGCGCAGGCGCCGGCTCCGGTCGCCCCCAAGCAGGATCAGCCGGCCGTGGAGCTGCCGGACCAGAACCCGATCCGGCTGGACGTCACCCGCGTCCCCCTTCTGTTCACCGTGCAGGACAAGAAAGGCCGCTTCATTACGGATCTGACCAAGGATGAGTTCGAGATCATCGAGAATAAGAGGCCGCAGACCATCTCGGAGTTCACGGCCGAAAGCGATCTTCCGCTTCGGCTTGCCATCCTGATCGACACGAGCAACAGCATTCGCGAGCGGTTCAAATTCCAGCAGGAAGCCGCCACCAGCTTCATCGAGACCGTTGTGCGGCATGGCAGCGACAAGGCCATGCTGGTGAGCTTCGACACATCCGCGGAGCTGATTTCCGACCTTACCGACGACACGCAAAAGCTCGCCGCTTCTGTGCGAGATCTGCGGCCCGGCGGCGGCACCGCGCTCTATGACGCGATCTTTTTCGCTTGCCGCGACAAGATGATGAAGGAGCAGCCGCCCGAGAAGTTCCGCCGCGCGATGGTTATCTTGAGCGATGGCGAGGACAATCAGAGCCATTGGACGCGCGATCAGGCGCTGGAAATGGCGCAGAAGGCCGACGTGGTGATCTATACGATCTCCACCAACATCACACGCATCGACACCGAAGGCGACAAAGTGCTGCGCTACTTCTCGCAAGAGACCGGCGGGCAGGCTTTCTTCCCGTTCAAGGCCACGGATCTGGCGCAGTCTTTTGAAAATATCGCCAATGAGCTGAGGCATCAATACATCGCGCTGTATCGCCCCGTGCCGCTGAAGGCCGACGGCCTTTACCACAACGTGGAGGTCAAAGTGAAGAACCGGCGAGACCT
>DASQJB010000124.1:0-7207 GCA_035631295.1 Bryobacteraceae bacterium
TCCGGCGAGTACCTCTTCAAGCGTTCTCTGTTCGCCTTCGGGATTCCAGGACGTGTAGGGCGTGTCGCACCAGGAACAGCGGAGATTGCAGCCGCTGAGGCGGACGAACACGCTGGGAACGCCGGCCAGCATGCCTTCGCCCTGGATGGAGTAAAAGATCTCGGAGACTTTCAAGCTGGGTAACGGAGAGGATCGGGAATGCCCGCCTCCTGGAAGCCTTTGCGGCGGAGGAGGCACGAGTCGCATTGGCCGCATGGCTCGCCTTCCTGACCCGGATCATAGCAGCTATGGGTGATCGAGAAGTCGAGGCCGGCTTCTGCGCCAAGGCGGACGATTTGGGCTTTGTTCAACTGGGCCAGCGGAGTGTGGATGGCGATATGAGTTCGGCCTTCGACGCCGGCTTTGGTGGCGAGGTTGGCCATGCGCTCAAAGGCGGCGATGTATTCGGGCCGGCAATCGGGGTAGCCGGAATAATCGATGGCATTGACGCCGATGAAGATATCGGAGGATTCGAGCACTTCGGCCCAGGCGAGGGCGTAGCTGAGAAATATGGTGTTGCGGGCGGGGACGTAAGTGACGGGGATGCCGCGGCTCATCTCTTGGATCGAGCGGCCCTTGGGGACGTCGATTTCCGAGGTGAGGGCGCTCGAGCCGAAGGCGCGGAGATCGATGCGGATGACGCGATGCTCGGCGGCGCGAAAGTGCCGGGCGACGCGGGCGGCGGCTTCCAGTTCGGCTTGATGGCGCTGGCCGTAATCGAAAGATAGGGCGTGGCATTCGAAGCCGTCGCGGACGGCGATACCAAGAGACGTAGAAGAGTCGAGGCCTCCGCTGAGCAGACAGACCGCTTTGTTCATCGAGAAGAGAACCGCGCGTCGAGGATTTCGCAGATCAGATGATATGCGGCTAGATGAAGTTCCTGGATGCGGGCGGTGGCGGTTGCGGGGGCGGCGAGGACCTGGTCGGCGCATTGAGGGGCTGAGCAGGTGGCAGCGCCAGTCAGCAGGATGGTGAACATGCGGCGCGAGCGGGCGGTTTCCAAGGCTCGGACGACGTTGGGCGATTCACCGCTGGTGGAGATGGCGAGGGCGACGTCGCCGGGAGCGCCGAGCGCCTCGATCTGACGGGCGAAGACCTGCTCGTAATCGTAATCGTTGGCGCAGGCGGTTAGGACAGCGGCGTCGGAGACGAGCGCGATGGCGGGGAGGGGGCGGCGTTCTTGTTGGAAGCGGACCATGAGCTCTCCGCAGAGATGCTGCGCGTCCGCAGCGCTGCCGCCGTTGCCGAACACTAGGAGCTTCGCGCCTTTTTCGAGCGCGTCGCCAATGGCGGTGGCGGCGGATTCGATGGATTCGGGGTAGGCAGAGCCGGCGGCTTGGGAGAAGATTTCGGCGATTTCTTTCAACCGGGCTGCGGGGCCGGGGGCCCCACGCAGGCCAGGGGCCTGCCCCACACGGCTGGCTGGCATGGTCATTTGGACTTCTTTTCTATTTTGGCCCACGTATCCCGCAACGCGACCGTGCGGTTGAAGACGGGGGTTTCGGGGGTTGAGTCGGGATCGGCGCAGAAGTAGCCTAGGCGCTCGAATTGGTAGCGGCTGCCGGGCTGGACGCCCTTGAGGCTCGGTTCGAGCTTGCAACCCTTGAGCACTTCGAGCGAATTAGGGTTCAGATCGTCCGGGATTTCGCTGGGTTCTTCTGTGGCGAAGAGCAGATCGTAGAGGCGGACTTCGGCATCGATGGCGTGGTCGGCGGAGACCCAGTGGAGCGTAGATTTGACTTTACGGCCATCGGGGGAATCGCCGCCGCGAGAGGCGGGATCGTAGTTGCAGTGGACTTCGACCACTTCGCCCTTTGCGTCTTTGACTACGCCGGTGCAGGTGACGAAGTAGCCGTAGCGCAGGCGGACTTCGCGGCCGGGCGAGAGACGGAAGTATTGCTTGGGAGGATCTTCGCGGAAGTCTTCCTGCTCGATATAGAGGACGCGGGAGAACGGAACCGTGCGGGTTCCGGCAGACGTGTCTTCAGGATTGTTGACGGCTTCCATTTGCTCGACCTGGTCCGCGGGATAGTTGTCGATCACGAGACGCAAGGGGCGAAGGACAGCCATGACGCGGGGGGCGCGGCGGTTCAAATCCTCGCGGATGAAGTACTCGAGGAGCCCAAATTCCGTAATGCCGTTGGTTTTGGAGACGCCGAGGCGGGCGCAGAAATTGCGGATGCCCTCGGGCGTGTAGCCGCGGCGGCGCATGCCGGCGATGGTGGGCATGCGCGGGTCGTCCCAGCCGGAGACGTAGCCTTCCTGCACCAGGCGGAGCAGCTTGCGCTTGCTCATGAGGGTGTAGGTGAGGCTGAGGCGGTCGAATTCGATTTGCTGCGGATGATAGATGCCGAGCTGCTCGATGTACCAGTCGTAGAGAGGGCGGTGATCTTCGAATTCGAGCGTGCAGATGGAATGAGTGATGCCTTCGATGGAGTCGCTTTGGCCGTGCGCGAAATCGTACATGGGATAAATGCACCATTGGTTGCCGGTTCGGTGATGCTCGGCATGGAGGATGCGGTACATGATGGGATCGCGCAGGTTGAGGTTGGCTGCGGCCATGTCGATCTTGGCGCGGAGGGTTCGCGAGCCGTCGGGGAATTCGCCGGCGCGCATGCGCTCGAACAGTTCGAGGTTTTCTGCAATGGAGCGATTGCGGTACGGGCTTTCCTGGCCGGGCTCGGTGAGGGTGCCTCGAGTCAGACGGACCTCTTCGGCGGAGAGGTCGCAGACGTAGGCTCTGCCCGCCTTGATTAATTGAACGGCCCATCCATAGAGCTGCGGGAAGTAGTCGGAGGCGTAGAAGAGGCGATCTTCCCAATCGCCTCCGAGCCAGCGGACGTCCTGAATGATGGATTCGACGTACTCGGTTTCCTCTTTGGAGGGGTTGGTGTCGTCGAAGCGGAGATTGAATTTGCCGCCGAATTCCTTGGCGAGGCCGTAGTTGAGATTGATGGACTTCGCGTGGCCGACGTGGAGGTAGCCGTTTGGCTCCGGAGGGAAGCGGGTGTGGACGCGGCCGCCGAATTTGCCTGTTTGGAGATCGTCGACGACGATGTCGTGGATGAAGTGGGTGGAGGCGGGGACTGCAGTGGTGGAATCGGACATGGTGGTCGTTAGCTATCAGCTTTCAGCTATCAGCTTTTTTTGTTCTTTCATGCGGCCTTGGGTAGTTTGTCGATGGCTTGGCCGACGCGCTTGAGCGAGGTTTCGCGGCCCAGGACTTCCAGGGTTTGGAATAGCGGCGGCGCGTTCTTGCGGCCGCAGACGGCGACGCGGATAGGTTGGAACATCTGGCCGGGTTTGATTCCGAGAGCTTTGGCGCCGGCCCGGAGGGCGGCGTCGAGTGAATCGTGATGGAAATCGGCGTCCGCGAGAATGAGGCGCGCTTGTTCGAGGACCGAGCGCGCCATCACGACGTCTCCTTTTTGAGGAACCAGCTCTAAAGGATCGTAGGGCGGCAGCCGATCAACGAAGAAGAAATCGGCGACGGTGGTGACGTCGCGGAGGAGGCGGATGCGCTCTTGGATCAAGGGCGTGATGTTGAGCATGATCGCTTCGTCAACGCGAAAGCCGGCAGCGCGGGCGAAGGGGAGCAGGAGCGAGGAAAGCTCGGCAGCGGGGAGGGCGCGGATGTGCTCGGCGTTCAGCCAGACGGCCTTGGGATCGAGGGGATCGTCGTCGCTAAAGTTGACGGTGGCGTTGCTGCGATTGACGCCCTCGAACGAGAATTTCTCGGTCAGCTCCTGGCGGGACATTACTTCCCGGTCATCCTTGGGCGACCAGCCGAGCAGGCAAAGGAAGTTGACATAGGCGTGCGGGAGGAAGCCGGCGTCGCGATAGGTGAGGACGCTGACGGCGGGGCCGTGCTTGCGTTTGGAAAGTTTGGAGCCGTCGGGCGCGATGAGGAGCGGCAGATGCGCGAATTGCGGCAGAGATGCGCCCACAGCCTCGAAGATGAGGATGTGCTTAAAAGTGTTGCTGAGGTGGTCCTGGCCGCGGATGATGTGGCTGATGCGCAGGTCGATGTCGTCGGCGCAGGAGGCCATGTGATACGTGGGCACGCCGTTGCTGCGGAGCAGCGCGAAGTCTTCGATATCGGAGGTGGATTTGGATTGCGGGCCGTAGACGAGATCCGAGAATGCGACTTCAGCGCGCGAATCGCGAGGGACTCGAAAACGCAGAACGAAAGGCTCGCCGGCGGCGGCGCGGCGGTCGCTTTCCTCAGGGGACATTTCGCGCATGCCGTGGTTGAAGAGCCAGGCGGCGGCAGGGCGCGAGTTGGGGTCCTCGTCATCGTTGTTGGCGGCGGGGGTGAAGTCGCGATAGGCGAAACCGCGGTCGAAGATTTGCTGAGCCAAGCGGCGATGCAGATCGAGACGCTCGGAGGCGTGATAGAGCTCATCCCAGCCGAGATCGAGCCAGTTCAAGCCATCAAAGATCGAGTCAAGAGAGGCTTGAGTGTTGCGCTCGACGTCGGTGTCGTCGATGCGGAGGATCATCACGCCGCCATTGTGGCGGGCGTAGAGCCAATTGAAAATGAACGTTCTGGCGCTGCCGATATGGAGATAACCCGTGGGCGACGGCGCGAAACGGACTCGCAGCATGGAGATTTCAGGATAACAACCGACTCCGTGGCCAGTGAAATTGGCTTCGTTCCGTCAACTTCGTCTTGAGGAGTGGACCAATGGTTTTCAATGGGTTGCGGAGGTGAGTCGGGATCGGGCTGGGCGGCGCGGAGGCGTTCGAGCTCGCGGAGGGCGCGCTGATAGGAGCGGTCGAGCGAGTCGATGCGGCGCTGAAGGCGTGCTAATTGTTCGGCAGCGCAATCGAGGGCATACCCGAGTGCAAGGAGTTTTCGCGTTTCCGGAGGGTCCTGCATTTCCCATTGCCACATCTGAGCTTCGGCGCGGGCGAGGCGGCGGCGGAGCCAATCGGTACGGATCAGCGTATCGACGAGATGGCGCTGATCGGGGTTGTGGGATAGAAGCGCTCGAGGTATTCAGCGGCGAGGGCTTGGAGGGCGGCTGGGTCCTCCGTGGGGATGGTTTCAGCCTGGGCGTCGATGCCGGACTTCAGGGCGTTCATGCGAGAACGGGATTTGCCTTCGGCGGTGCGCGGGCCGGTGGACTTCTTTGCGTTGAGGCAATTGGCCTCGATTTGACGGATGCTTGCCATGAGTGTAAGACCTCTTGCCAGGGATGCTCCGGCAGGGGCGGGCAGAATGCGAGGATGTTTCATTGCAAGTCGATGAAAAGTGGGGGGACATTTTGCAGCGATCGACGTGAACCGGCGGCGAGTACATTGATATACTACGTGTCGTAGCTCACTCCACCGGGACGTGGACAGAATCCAAGGAATTTGCCAGGCGCAACCCGGAGACACCCTTATATATGCACATGCACCGTTTGATCAAGATCACTGCAATCGCGTTGTCGAGCACACTTTTCGCCGCCGCGCAGGGGACAACTGCCGCCGGCTCGCAAGGCATTCCCCGCACTGCGGACGGCAAGCCGGACATGCAGGGCATCTGGCAAGCGACGGGCTCAGCTGGGGCGGATCTTCAGGACCATGTGGCTAGCCTGAACATGCCGGCCGGGCGGAGCGTGGTGGCCGGCGGCGTCATTCCGTATCAGCCCTGGGCAGCCAAGAAGAAAGAGGAAAACTTCAAGACTCGGATGAAGGAAGACCCGCTCTCCAAATGCTATATACCGGGCGTGCCTCGCGTGATGTATCTGGACTTTCCGTTTCAGATTTTCCAGACCCCGAAGACGATCGCGCTGGCGTTCGAGTGGGAGCTGGACTACCGGCTGATTCGCATGGATGGCAAGCATCCCGAAGACCTCGACTCCTGGATGGGCGATTCGCGGGGCCATTGGGAGGGCGACACTCTGGTTGTCGAGGTCGGCAACAACAACGACAAAACCTGGCTGGATATGGCGGGAGATTTTCACAGCGACGCGCTGCACGTGGTGGAGCGGTATCGAATGGCGGACCGCAACACGATTCAGTACGAAGCGACCCTGGAGGATCCTAAGGTATTCACCAAACCCTGGACGATCCACATAGCGTTGCAGCGGCGGCTGGATCGGGACCGGCTGTTCGAGTACTCGTGCGAATCGGAAGTCGAAGAGGCGAACGGGCTGTTCACGCGGGAGGAGCGAACGTGGTATCCGGGCAACGGAACGGCTCCGCCAGCCACGGACGTGGAGACCGCTTCGAATCCGCCCGCAGCGGCTTCGCCGGCTGCGCCGACAGTGGCGAACCTTCGGCGGACGGCCGATGGGAAGCCGGATTTACAGGGCTTTTATGAATCCAGCTCCGCGGGCGCGAACCAGGTATTGGAGAGCCGGGGACGCGGAAGGCCACTGATCGTCGATCCGCCGGGCGGAAAGCTTCCGCTGCAGCCATGGGCGGTGAAGGAACGGGAGAGCCGGAACCTGACGGAGCGCGGCTATGACGATCCCACGGCCCACTGCTTCCCGCAGGGCGTACCGCGATCGCTGTGGGTGCCGCAGGGGATCGAATTCGTTCAAACATCAGATGCGATCGCCATGTTTTTCGAGCGCACTTCATGGCGCATTATTTCGATGAACGGACGCGCGCACCTTCCCGATACGATGCGGTTGTGGGAGGGCGATTCGGTGGGGCATTGGGAGGGAGACACGCTGGTGGTGGACACCACGAACCTCAACGGCAAGACGTGGCTGAATGAAGGCGGGGACATTGTGAGCTATGCCGAGCACGTGGTGGAGCGGTTCACGCCGACGGGGCCGGACATGCTGAACTATGAGGCGACGATCACGGATCCGGTGGTGTACACGCGGCCGTGGACAGTCGCGTTTCCGATGAGGCGAGAAGCGAAGTTCGAGCTGCTCGAGGCAGCATGCCACGAAGAGGATCGGGATCTTCCGCATTTGAAGGCGCTGAAGGACGCGGCGGCGAAAAAAAAGTAGTGGCCGCGTCAGTGCCGCGCCGGGCAAAGCCCGGCGGCAGGCTGAAAGCCAGGCCTCACCGAAATTCGTCGCAGCGGGCAAAGATTCTCAGGTGGCAGTCAGCGGAGTTAAGGGTTTCGGGCGAGCTTGGGGGTCAACAGCCACTTTAGGACGCCGCGGGGGGGGCCTTGGTTGTCCTCGACGGCGATTTTCATGAACGCGCCCTTTTTCAG
>DASQJB010000125.1:0-5797 GCA_035631295.1 Bryobacteraceae bacterium
CCCCGGGCGATGGCCGCCATAATAGTCCGAGCTGGGAGTTTCCACTGGCAGATACACCAGGCCGAGTTCGTCGTCCACGGTGATCTGATTCCAGACGCCCGTGTTGCCGTTGACTGCCCATGAGTTGTTCTCCCAAGTCTCAGCGCCAAATTCGCCGGGCCTGGGAATAGTGTTAAACTGCCAAAGCTTCCGGCCTGTGCGGACGTCAAAGGCGCGCACTAGACCCTTTGTGTTGTTGTGCGTGGGCACAGTGGCGCCTTCTCGCATCGAAGAACCGACGATCACCACGTCCCTGACAACCGTGGGCGTGGCGTGCAGGCCGATTTCGCCCGTAGTGAGATCGATTTGCTCATCGACTCCTTTCACAACGCCGGTTTTAAGGTCCACAATGCCGTTCGCGCCAAAAGAATTGATCGGCGCGCCGGTCTTGGCGTTGAGTTCGACAAGCCGGTAACCTGTGGTGACGTATATCACGCGCTCGTCTCCATTTCCGTTCGTCCAGTAGGCCACCCCGCGTCCTGAGAGTTGCCTTGGCGAGGCGGCGCCACGATCGCCTTCGCGCAGGCTGTGCATCCATATCTGCTCGCCGGTTTTGGGGTCCAGCGCCACCACCGCCCGCCGCGTACCGCCGGTGGTGTAAATCACGCCGTTGACCATAAGCGGCGTTCCCTCCAACTTGAATTCGGGAAATGGGCCGAGATGATCCGTCTTGAATCGCCAAGCAATCTCCAGCTTATTGAAATTGGACGCATCGATCTGATCCAGCGGCCTATACCGGGTTCCCCTGACGTCAGCCGCGTAGGAAGCCCATTCGGTGTCCTTTGGTCGCCAACCGCCGGACGGCTGGCTCGCTGTGCGGGACTGAGCTGGCACGCCGGGAACCGTCCAAATGAGTCCGGCGGCGATCGGGCAAATGGACCGCAACAGCGTCCTGGTTGCCCTGTTTGCGATCTGTCGTAGATTTCTCATGTCTGCCTCCTCAGCGTTATCGCCATTTCAGGGAGGCGCCACAAACGCGAGACTCGTCGCGCACAATTCCGCGGAATTCGGCGAGCGCGTTCGCGTTCTGCGTTCCCGGCAATGAATTATAGACCTCGTCCCTGTGAAGCTCAACCCGGGAGCGCGCCTACTCAAATCGAGCGCTCGGTTCAGCTAAGACGCCGCTTCTAGGGGCTCGGTTCGGTCAGCGAATTACTGGTATAGAATCGATGCAGTCCGTCGCCGGACTCAAAGGAGAACGCATTATGCCATGCTCGGATCGACGGAAGCTCGCGGCTCTGGCAGTAGTCGCCATCGCGGTGCTTGGTGACGGAGCCATATACGCGCAGGGCGATGCCAAGGCTACGAACAATCTCCCCAACCCATATCGGCCCGTGGAAAACTGGGCGCAGCTTCCCGCCGGAATGGAATGGGGACAGGTGATCTCGGTTCAGCCGGACGCACATGGGAACATTTGGGTTTTCCATCGGAAAGACCCTCCGATTCTGAAATTCGACCGCACCGGCAAGCTAATAAAGAGTTTCGGGGCGGGAATGTTCGTACAGCCCCACGGACTCACCGTCGATCGCGACGGCAACATCTGGGTGACCGACCAGTCGGCTAAAGATGGGAAGGGCGAGCAAGCGATCAAGTTCAGTCCCGAGGGCCAAGTCTTGATGACGCTTGGAAAGGCCGGAGTCGCTGGGTCGGGGACTGATACTTTCAACGGCCCGTGCGACGTAGCTGTCGCGGCCAATGGCGACGTCTTCGTAGCCGATGGGCACGGCGGCGACACCAACGCTCGCGTCGTGAAGTTTTCCAAGGACGGGAAGTTTATCAAGGCCTGGGGTAAGAAGGGTTCCGGGCCTGGCGAATTCGATACGTTGCACCGGATGGCAATGGATTCCAAGGGCCGCCTGTTCGTCGCTGATCGCGGCAACAGCCGTATCCAGATCTTCGATCAGGACGGAAACTTCATCGCTCAATGGCGGCAGTTCGGTCGTCCCAGCGGAATCTTTATTTCCAAAGACGACACCTTGTATTCGGTGGACTCGCAATCGGACGAGACGACCAATCCGGGCGTGAAGCGAGGCATTCGCATCGGCAGCGCGAAGGATGGCTCCGTGAAAGCATTCATTCCCGACAGCTCGCCAAACCCCCAAATCGCGCTCGCGGAAGGAGTCAGCGCCGATGCCAAAGGCGACATCTATGCGGCGGGCGTGAGCTCAATGGGACTCCATAAATTTGTGAAGAAATAGTGGCCGCGATATGTGGGGCAGGCTTCAGCCTGCTACCGGGACTTTAGTCCCGTATCCGGGGTGAGCCCATTCCACGTGTCCGATGCCCCAGCCCCGTTGTTATCCTGTGAAGCTGTGACCCCGGCCATCGAAAAGATCCTCGCCCGCAACCCTCGCGCCCTCGCCCGCGCTGCGAGCTGGATCGAAGACCGCCGCCCCGAAGCCGAATCCCTCCTGAAGGAACTCTTCCCCCATACCGGACGCGCCCTCGTCCTGGGCGTCACCGGACCTCCCGGAGCCGGCAAGAGCACACTCTGCGATCAGCTTGCCTGCCACCTCCGCGCGGAAGAAAAGACGGTGGCCATCCTCGCGGTCGACCCAAGCAGCCCATTTTCCGGCGGCGCGATCCTCGGCGACCGCGTTCGCATGCAGCGCCATCACGCCGATCCGGGTGTCTTCATCCGCTCCATGGCCACCCGCGGATGGCTCGGCGGCCTCGCCCGTGCGACTAGCGAAGTCACAATGCTGCTCGACGCCGCCGGCTTCGACATGGTCATTGTTGAAACCGTTGGGGCGGGGCAGGACGAAGTCGACATCGCGCGCCTGGCCGACGTGACGCTCGTTGTGCTCGCGCCGGGCATGGGAGACGATGTCCAAGCTATCAAAGCCGGTATGATGGAAATCGCGGACGTGTTTCTCATAAATAAATCGGATCTGCCCGGCGCGGATAAGCTCGAACGCGAGATAAAAGCATCTTTAAGCCTGGCCCACCGCCCCGATGCCTGGACGCCGAAGGTCGTCCCAGCCATCGCCAGCGAGGACAGGGGAATCGCCGAAGCGCTCGCCGCTATCCGCGAATACAGTGAGCGCGGCGCCGGCTCGGAGCGCAAGGCCGAAATTTGGAGCGCCCGTCTTCGCGAGATGCTGCGTGAGCGGCTGCTCGATCGCGTCCCGCCCGAAGAATTCGCCCAAGGTGGCCATGAAGTCGCCGAGCGCAATCGCGATCCCTACTCCATTCTTCATGACTGGCTTGCAAAGTATTAGCCTCGACCACCTAGGCATCGCAGTTCGATCCATCGAGCAAGCGCTCCAATTTTATGAGGGCCTCCTCGGACTCCGCGCTGCCTCCACCGAAACTGTCGAGCAGGAAAAGGTGCGCGTCGCGATGCTGCCGCTCGAAGGCAGCCGCATCGAGCTGCTCGAGCCCACAGAGTCCGATTCGCCCGTCGGCAGGTTCTTGGCCAAGCGCGGCGAAGGATTGCATCACATCGCGCTCAAATCGCCCGACCTGCCGGCAGCCATCGAGCGGCTCCGCGCCGCAGGCGCGCGGCTGCTGAACGAGCCGCGCACCGGCGCCGGCGGCCATCTCTACGTCTTTGTGCATCCCGCCTCTGCTGGTGGCGTGCTTCTGGAACTGATACAAGCGTGAACTAACACAAGCATGATTTCTGCAAAACCAACCATCGGAATCATTGGCGGAAGTGGGCTGTACTCCATGCCCGGCTTCGAAGCCGAAGAAGAAGTCTCCATCACAACGCCCTGGGGCGCGCCCTCCGGCAATTACGTGGTCGGCCGTTTGGAGGGCAAAGAAGTCGCCTTCCTTTCGCGCCACGGCCGCGGCCACCGCATTTCGCCCTCGGAATTGAACTTCCGCGCAAACATCTGGGGCATGAAATCCCTCGGCGTTGAGCGAATCTTGTCGCTCAGCGCAGTCGGCTCGCTCAAAGAGGAGCATAAGCCGCTCGATTTCGTCCTCCCCGATCAGTTCGTCGACCGCACACTCGGCCGCGCCTCCACCTTTTTCGGCGAAGGATTGGTGGCGCACGTAAGCTTCGCCCATCCCATCTGTGCCGATCTGGCGAAAGTCGCGCACGCGGCCGCGTTGGGCGTGGGCGTAAACGCCAAAATGGGCGGAACCTACCTCTGCATGGAGGGACCGGCATTCTCAACTTTGGCTGAATCGAATCTCTACCGGAGCTGGGGCATGGACGTCATCGGCATGACAAACCTCACCGAAGCCAAGCTCGCCCGAGAAGCCGAGCTGTGCTACATCACCATCGCCATGGTCACCGATTACGATTGCTGGCATCCCGAGCACGACGCCGTGACGGTCAACGACATCATCGCCAATCTGACCCAGAACGCCGAAAACGCCTGCAAGCTGGTGGCTGCCGCCGTGCGCGGCATGCCCGCCGGCCGCTCCTGCAAGTGCGGATCGGCGCTCTCTCACGCCCTGATCACCGATCGCAAAGCCATCCCCGGGGCTACTCTCAAGAAGCTGGAGCTATTGGTTGGAAAGTACCTCGACGAGCGCACTCAGACGACAGAAGCCGGAGTTTGAGGAGCTTCTGCGGCTCTGCCTGAGCGGCAAGCCGTGGAGCGGCGAACTTCTGGCGTCCGCTCTAAGCGTCGACGAAGGCCGCTCGTTTCTATCGACGGTGATCGAGCCTCTCGGCGACCTGTTCGAGCCTCGGCTCTGCGAAACCTACCGAGCCTTGTTCTCGGACGCAATCGCGCGCGTCTGCCCGGAACTGCTCTCGCGAGTGCGGCAGCCGATCGGTTTTTGTCGGCTGCCTGCCTCCGCCCCACGCGTCTATGTCCTCTCCCGCATCACCCTCGGCGCCGACGTCGCGGTGACGAGCGTCCTGCTCGACGCGGCCAAGCAACGCTATCCGGACGCTGAAATCTTCTTCGTGGCGCCGCGAAAGAATTACGAATTGTTCCAGGCCGATCCGCGCATTCGTCACTTGCCGGCGCCGTATCCGCGTGGAGGCGCGCTGATCGATCGTCTCCGCGCCTCCGCCGGCCTCTGGTTCGACGACGGTTTGGTGATCGATCCGGATTCCCGCCTCACGCAGCTCGGCCTCATCGCCGTGTGCTCTGAAAGCAATTACCTCTTCTTCGAGAGCCGCTCCTACGGAGGCGACAGTCTGGACCGCTTGCCCGATCTCGCTAGGCGCTGGGCGCACGAAGTCCTCGGCGTCGGCAACGCACGCCCCTATATCGCTCCCTCGCCGTCCCGCGAGCCGGGCGCCGATATCACCGTCAGCTTCGGCGTCGGAGAGAACGAAGCCAAACGCATCGGCGGAGACTTTGAGCGCGATCTATTGTGCGAGTTATCGAAAACCGGCGCCTCAATTCTAGTTGACAAGGGCGGTACGGACGAAGAGCGCCACCGCGTGGAGTGCGCTTTGCAACCCGGCGTGCGAACTCTTGACGGAGCTTTCGCCGCCTTCGCCGCCCAAATCTCCCTTAGCCGCCTCTTCATCGGCTACGACTCGGCCGCCGGCCACGTCGCCTCCGCCTGTAGCGTCCCCCAGATCGCCATCATGAACGGATTCGCCAGCGAACGCGCCCTCGCCCGTTGGCGCCCCAACGGTATCCTCATCCGCGCCGACGAAGGAGATCCGCTCACCGCCATCCGCCACGCCCTCGTGGGACCTGGCCTTTAGTGATCTGAGGGAGTCTGTCAAGCTCCAGCCAGCAGAGATTTCAAAATCTCTCCGGCACTTTTCAACCCTGAGTCCCGAGGTTTTCCACAGACGGCGTTGGGGGCCAGAGGGGCGACATCGGCGGCGATC
>DASQJB010000126.1:0-9891 GCA_035631295.1 Bryobacteraceae bacterium
AAATTTCAACGTATGCTCCCGGTGAATCACGCTCAAGTTATCGATGATTCCAAGTGTGTATCCGGTGTAGGGCTCATTACGACCGTTTTGGGAGCTGTTGGCGCGAATCAGGTTGCCCAAAACAGATGCTCCGGCGGAGGCGCCCTGGCCGCCGATACCGGGAATCGCAACGCCGCCAGTGAAGCTTATCGAAAAGGCGCTGGTATCTACGCCGGGTATCGCGGGGGCGACCCCCGAAATGCGCGTTTTGTTGTCGTTCAGGCCGAGTTTGAATTCATTGATCACCGTGGGCTTAAGCACCTGTTGAAAGGAGTACGCCACGTTTTGAGGAACCGCGGTGACTACTTGATAGGCGCCGGATACGTCCAGCGGCGCTTGAAGATAACCCTGGTCGCGCGTATAGCGCAGATACATCGAATATTTGTCGTTGATCCGATAATCCAGACGGAAGCTGCCGAAGAACTCGTCGATGGAGGTGTTGAATTGCGATTCGGCGATGTCCAAGTCCGAGTTGCTGGTTGACAACTGGCCAACCGGGTAACCTTGCAAGAGAGGCTGAATCGAAGGAACCGCTCTGGCTCGCGCGGAGAGGCTCGGGACGCTGCCGATTAGGTTAACCCCGGCTCGCTGCCTGAGGCTTTCCTGCGACACGAAGAAAAACAACTTGTCCTTCAGGATCGGACCGCCTACCGACCCGCCGTACTGATTCAAGCGCAGAGGATTCTTGGGTAAGCTAAGCGCCGCCTGGCCGTCGAAGAAGTTCCGGGCGTCCAGTGCGTCATTGCGGAAGTACTCAAACAAGCCGCCGTGAACGTCGTTGCCGCCCGACTTCGTCACTACACTGATTTGACCGGCAGTGCCGGTGCCATATTCCGCCGGGTAATTGCTGGATTGAACCTGAAATTCGGCCACGGTTTCAAGGCTCGCTTGCAAACGAAATCCCGTAGAGACCTCGCCGTCAAGATTTCCGGGTGAGGCGTCAATTATCGAGCTTCCTTCGACGCCATCGAACTTGATCTCATTTTCCTGGTTGGCCCGCCCGCTGAAGCGAATGTTGTCAAAGGAGCCGCCTCCAGCGGTTTGGGCGCCGGGCGCGAGCAGGTAGAGCTGTGACAGCTGACGTCCGTTGAGCGGAAGCATTCCGACCTCGCGGGAGTTGATGTTAGCGCCGACTGCGGCTGAGCTGGTGTCGACAGTCGTCAAATCACCCCCAGAAACCGTGACTTCCGATGTCACGGAGGCTGGGCGCAGCGAGATGTTGAGGGTGCGCTCTTGGCCGACGCTTAGATGAATGTCCGAGTACTCGGAAGGCCCCAGGTTATTGCCCTTGGCCGTTACGGTGTAATCGGAGGGATCCAGGTTCGTGAGAACGTAGTAGCCCCGCTCATCCGATGTTGTTTCCCGTTCGGTATTCGTCTTGGTATTTTTCGCAGTAACCATAGCGTTGGGAATCACTGCGCCGGTCGGGTCGGAGACGGTACCGACGATTCGGGCTTTGTCTGCCTGCGCGTAGAGGCACAGGCTCACTGTCAACAGGCAAACGGCTACTTTCATGGGACTCCAAATTACCGACGAATGATTACAGCCGAATGACTGGCAAGTTAAAAATGGACTACAGGGGTTGCCTCGAGGAGTGGTCCCCGGCAAATGCGGTGAAGAGACGCCGCTGCTGGCCAGGCGGACTTTCAGTAACCAAAATGTAAC
This sequence comes from Bryobacteraceae bacterium, assembly GCA_035631295.1. Taxonomy (GTDB): domain Bacteria; phylum Acidobacteriota; class Terriglobia; order Bryobacterales; family Bryobacteraceae; genus Palsa-187. The sequence continues at coordinate 1,705 of DASQJB010000126.1, forward strand.
GTGATTGTCACGATTGCCTCATTTGCCGCAGTTATCCTCAGCTTCCGGCCTTAGGTTCCTCTTTGAGGGGGCTGGTTGTGGATTGTCCCCGAAATCCAATAGAGGAGTAGATGTTCAAAGATGCCGACAAGTGAGCCGCGCGTGGCGGCCTCCGATCGGCGTAGCAGTGGCCGTGGGAGTTCTATCGGTACTATGCGGTCTTCCGCTGTATTCGGCCGACGACCCGAAATCCAATAGAGGAGTAGATGTTCAATGCTGCAACAAGTGAGCCGCGCGTGCCGACGTTTGATCGGAGTAACAGCGGCGCTGGGGCTTTTATCGGTTGTATGTAGGGTTCCGTTGTATTCAGCCGACGACCCAAATCAGGCGTCGCAATCCGCAGCCCAAAAGGACGAGATGCAGGAGTTGAAGCGCCAATTGGCGGATCAGCAGAAGCAGATCGAAGAGTTGCGGCTGTTGTTGCTCAGCCAGCAGAAGCAGCTTGAGAAGGCGGGCAAGGACGCGGCTGCTTCCAACGCGCAGCCCGAGCCTTCGGCGGCCAGCGCACCGGGAGCCGGGGTGGCCGCGAGCAAGGTGGCGCCGGGTCAAGTAGCGAGTCTGACGCCGATTTTGCCGCCGCTTCCCGTGGCTGCGGCGCCGACGCCGGCTTCCGCGGTAGTTCCTCCACCGCCCCAGGCGGCCAAGCCGACCGAGCAAGCTTCTACGGAAGCGCCCTTGCAGTTGAAAATAGGTTCCGCCAGCATCACGCCGGTGGGGTTCATGGATATCACGAACACCTGGCGCAGCACGAACGCGGGGACGAGCCTTCAGACGAATTTCGGAAGCTTTCCCTACAACAACACAGCGGCAGGCCGCTTGACGGAAGACAAATGGAGCGCGGAGAACTCGCGCATCGGCCTGCGGGTGGATGCAAAGGTGGGCGGCGCGAACGTACTGGGGTATTTCGAAAGCGATTTCGTGGGCGGCTCCCCGAGCAACAACACGCAGGTGTCGAGCAACAGCATGCTGCTCCGCATCCGTCAATATTATGTGGACGTGCGGCACGGATTCTGGGAGGTGCTGGCCGGGCAAGCGTGGAGCATGCTCCTGCCGAACCGTCGAGGGATGTCTCCGTTGCCGGCAGATCTGTTTTATACGCAAGTGGTGGACGTGAACTACACCAACGGTCTGTACTGGGGTCGCATTCCGGGCATCCGGTTTATCGGCCATCCGAATAAGAAAGTGGCGTTCGGAATTGCGCTAGAGAACGCAGACCAGTATTTCGGCGGCTCGGGCGGCGGCGGCGTTCCGACTTTGCCTGCCGCCCTGGCCACCGCCTACACCACTCAAGTGGACGTGGCGAACGGCACAGTTAATGACCGGACGCTTCCCAACGTTCATCCGGACATCATTGGGAAGTTCACCGTGGATCCTTCTCCGCGGTTCCATTTCGAAGTGGCCGGCGTGGAGAGCACGGTAAAGACTTTCAATCCCAATACGCAGACATTCTTCACGAAGGCGGGCGGCGGCGGAGCGTTTTCCGTGCACGCGGAGGTTGTGAAGAATTTCCGCTTGGTCACGAACAATTTCTGGAGCGATGGCGAGGGCCGTTATCTATTCGGCGCGGCGCCGAACTTCATTATCCGCTCGGACGGCAGTCCTTCCCTCGTGCATTCGGGATCGACCGTGTCGGGCCTCGAAATGACGCTTGGAAAGTTCGCACCTTATATCTATTACGGCGGCGTCTACATTGGCCGGAACACGGCCCTCGATGCGAACAAGACGTCGTATATCGGCTATGGATATCCGGGATCGGCGAACGGCCAGAACCGGAGCATCCAGGAAATTACGGCGGGCTGGACGCATACGATTTGGAGGGACGGCCGGTACGGCGCGCTTCAGGAGATGGTGCAATATGCGTACTTCTTCCGCAATCCCTGGGCAGTGGCGGCCGGCGCGCCAAAGAACGCGCATGAGAGCGCGGTTTGGTTCAATCTTCGCTACGTTCTGCCGGGCAGCGCGCCCACAGTTGAATATTAAGAGAGTTGGAGGAGAAGGAGATCGCCATGAAAAAGAATGCAATGTTTCTTCTCGCCGGAATCGCGATGGCCGTGGCGGCATCCGGCGAAACCCTGATTAATGCAACCGGGGCGACTTTTCCGTACCCGATGTACTCCAAGTGGTTCAACGAGTACAAGAAGATGCACCCGGACGTTCAGATCAACTATCAATCCCGAGGCTCCGGCGCGGGAATCCAGCAGGTGACCGCAGGGACGGTGGATTTCGGCGCCAGCGACGGCCCCATGGACGACAAGCAATTGAAAGAGTTCCAGGACAAGCGCGGCTCGGAAATTCTCCACTTCCCGACGGTGCTGGGCGCCGTTGTGCCGACGTATAACATCCCCGGAGTTACGGAACCGCTAAACTTCACTCCCGAAGCTTTGGCTGGAATCTACTTGGGTAAGATCACGAAATGGAACGATCCCGAAATCGCGAAAGCCAATCCGGGCGTGAAGCTTCCAAATACGGATATCGTGGTCGTGCACCGCGCCGAGGCTAGCGGAACGAGCTTCATCTGGACGGATTATCTCTCGAAGGTCAGCAAGGAATGGGAAATGATGGTCGGCCGGGGCACTTCGGTGAAGTGGCCCGTGGGCTTGGGCGGCCAGGGCAGCGAGGGTCTCACCGGACAAGTCAAACAAACCCCGAACTCCATCGGATACGTTGAGTTGACCTACGCGCTACAAAACAAGATCCCCTATGGGAAAGTGAAGAACGCAGCGGGCCAATTCGTGCAAGCGGATTTGGCCAGCGTCACGGCGGCTGCGGCGTCCGCCTCCAAGACAATTCCGGACGACTTTCGGGTTTCGATCACGAATGCGCAAGGTAAGACCGCCTACCCGATCGCTAGCTTCACCTGGCTGCTGATCCCCGCCAAGATTTCTGATCCCGCCAAGAAGAAGGCTTTGACGGATTTTCTGTCGTGGATGCTTAAAGATGGGCAGACGATGACGGAGGCGCTCAGTTTCGCTCCGCTACCCAAAGACGTCGTGGCGAAGGAAACCAAGGCAATCGCTAAAATAAAATAAGATGGCGACAGCCACATTTCCGCAAGCGGCCCGCCTTTCCCGGCGGGCCTCTTTGCTAAGGCGCGCCCTTAGCGGAGACAGCTTGGCCCAACTTATTGTTTTTCTCGCCGCCACCGCGATTTTGGCGCTCACAGCCCTGTTGGTCTGGGAATTGTGGAGCCATTCCGGGCCGTCGCGGGCAAAGTTCGGCTGGGACTTTCTTCGAACCAGCACTTGGGACCCGGTGGCCGGGGAGTTTGGGGCGTTGCCGTTTATTTACGGAACCGTGGTCACATCCTTGGTGGCGCTTCTAATCGCGATCCCATTTGGGGTGGGCGCCGCGATCTTTCTCGCGGAGTTGGCGCCGCCGAAGCTCTCCGACGCCATGACATTCCTCATTGAGCTATTGGCGGCGGTGCCGAGCGTTATCTTCGGCCTGATCGGGATTTTTGTGCTGGTGCCGATGCTGACGAAGATCGTTCCGGGCCTTAAGGATGCGCTGGGATTTCTGCCGGTCTTTGCGGGACCGTTTTACGGCGTGAGTCTCTTATCGGCCGGTGTGGTGCTTTCGGTAATGGTGGCGCCGTTCATCATCTCCGTTTCGCGCGAAGTCTTGCTTGCGGTTCCGAGGGACCTGAGGGAAGCGGCGCTGGCGCTGGGCGCCACGCGGTGGGAGAGCACCTGGGACATCGTAGTGCCATTCGCGCGGCGCGGCATCATGGGATCGGTCTTTTTGGCGCTCGCGAGGGCGCTTGGCGAAACCATGGCGGTGACCATGGTGGTGGGAAACACGCCCAAGATTGCAGCGTCGTTGCTGGCGCCGGGTTATTCGATCGCCGCGGTGATCGCCAACGAGTTCGCCGAAGCGACCAGCGACATCCACATCAGCACCTTGATCGAGTTGGGCCTGGTGCTGTTCGGCGTCACTATCGTGTTGAACGCGGCGGCGCGCCTGTTGATTCTGGCGACGGGCGGAAAGGTGAGCCAGTGAGCCCAGCTTTGCCAATGACCGCCGGTGGCCTCTCGTTCCGGCGCAAGGCCGTCAATGCCTTCATGCTCGGCTTGACGGGTGTGTTCACGGTGTTGGCGGTCGGCATTCTGTTTTTTGTTCTGGGATATCTCTTCGTTCAAGGCGGATTTTCGCTTAACTGGGACTTCTTTACCAAATTGCCTGTGCCAGTGGGCGAAGCGGGCGGCGGGATGGCCAACGCGCTGCTTGGCAGCGCCAAAGTGCTGTTATTGGCCACGTCCATCGGCGTGCCAATCGGATTTTTGGCCGGGATCTATTTGGCCGAGTATTCGGGAGCGGCGTACGCTTCTGTGATCCGGTTCGTGACGGATCTGCTCAACGGCGTGCCGTCGATCGTCATCGGCATTTTCGCTTATTCGATCATCGTGTTGAAATTCGGTTTTTCGACGCTGGCCGGCGGCGTGGCGCTCGGCGTCATGATGATTCCGATCGCCTTGCGTTCCACGGAGGAGTTCCTGAAATCGGTACCGGTGTCTTTAAGAGAAGGCGCGATGGCGCTTGGAGCGACCAAGTCCCGCACCATAGCGACAGTAGTGGTTCCCGCCGCCATTCGGGGGCTGATTTCCGGTATGATGTTGAACTTGGCTCGCGTGGCCGGTGAGACGGCGCCGCTTTTGTTTACAGCGCTAGGAAACCAATTCTGGAGTCCGGGCTGGAGACAGCCCACGGCCACTCTTCCCTCCATGATTTACGAATATGCGAAAGCGCCCTACGAAGATTGGCACCGGCAGGCTTGGGCGGCTGGATTCACGCTTCTAGCGTTGGTGCTGCTAGTGAACATAACCGCCCGCTCGATCATCTCGGGCGGACTGTCCCATAAACCGAGATGAACCCTGTGACGCCCAAAATGAGCCCCGACGCAGTAGCGAAGGACATTCAAAACCTGGCCGAGCCGGGAAAGACGGCGGGCGCCGGACCGGCGCCCAAGCTGCGCTCCACCAAGCTCAATTTCTATTACTCCGCCTTTCAGGCGTTGCACGAGATCAGCCTGGACGTCCACACCAAGAAAGTGACGGCGTTCATCGGTCCTTCCGGTTGTGGGAAGTCGACGTTTCTCCGCACCCTGAACCGCATGAACGAGACGATCAAGGGAACGCGGGTGGAAGGCGAGATCCTGCTGGACAACGAGAATATTCTGGAGATGGAGGTTTCCCATCTGCGCCGGCGCGTGGGAATGGTGTTTCAGCGGCCGAATCCGTTTCCCAAATCGATTTTCGATAACGTGGCCTACGGTCCGCGAATCAACGGAATGGCAAGCCGGTCGGGGATGGCGGAACGGGTAGAGAAGAGCCTGCGAAGGGCTGCGTTGTGGGAAGAGGTGAAGGATAAGCTGCACAAATCGGCGTTCGACCTTTCCGGCGGCCAGCAGCAGCGTTTATGCATCGCCCGTGCTCTGGCGGTGGATCCGGAGGTGTTGCTGTTGGATGAGCCCTGCTCCGCGCTGGATCCGATCGCCACCGCGAAGATCGAAGAGTTGCTGTTTCAGATCAAGGACAATTGCACCGTGGTGATCGTGACGCATAATATGCAACAAGCGGCTCGCGTGGCCGACTACACCGGGTTTTTCCTGCTGGGCAAGCTGATCGAGTTCGACAACACGGAGGTCATATTCAAGACGCCGAAAGTGAAGGCCACGGAAGATTACATCACCGGCCGGTTCGGTTGATCGTCATAATATATGGGAGCACAATTCGTGCCGATTCAGACACGACATTTCGATCAAGAGTTGGATCAGCTTAAGAGCAAGCTGCTGGCGATGAGCGCGCTGGTGGAATCCGCCATTTACCGCAGCATCACTGCTGCTGTGCAGAAGGACAGAGCGCTGGCCGCGGAAGTATTGCAGAACGAAGCGCGCGTCAACCGCATGGAGATCGAGATCGACGATCAGGCCATCAGCCTGCTGGCGCTGCAACAGCCCATGGCGGGCGATTTGCGGCTGATCACCTCGGCCATCAAAATCAACAACGACCTGGAGCGCATGGGCGATCTGGCGGTGAACATTGCGCAGCGGGCGTTGGCGCTGATGGATGAGCCGATGGTTCAGCCGCTCATCGATATTCCGCATATCGGCGCGCTGGTGCAGAACATGGTGCGCAAGGCGCTGGACGCGTTCGTCACCAAGGATGCCGAGTTGGCGCAAAGCGTCCTGGCTTCCGACGACGCGGTGGACAATCTGCGCACGGCGTTCTTTCACGAGCTGATTAGCTTCATGCAGCGCGAGCCGAGCCACGTTCCGCAGGGGCTCAACCTGCTCTCCATCGTGCGGAACCTGGAGAGGATCGCCGACCACGCCACCAACATCGCCGAAGATGTCGTGTTTTATATAAAGGGCATCGACGTCCGGCATCACGCGGAGGCGGTGGCGGGCGTGGCGCCGGAAACGGGGAAGTGATCGGCTCTCCAGTTATCGCCGCGCGGCGGTTCACGTGGGTTCGTCCAGCAATTCGCCGAGGAAATGGCGGAGATAGGTCTCGTCCTGAAGCTCGGAGGATCCCATGAATTCGCTCTGGGCCCGAATGACGCCATTTCGATCGAGGATCACGATTTGCGGCACGACGAATCGTTCCATAATTGAGATTCCTAGATAGGCTATCACCGCTTCACGAGAGGCGGCGCCGACCGGGAAGTTGAGGTTGTTCGAGGCTGTGAAGTCGCGAATGACCGCGGATCTTGCCTCCGCTTCCTCGTTAAAGGCGATTCCAACTACCTGAAGGCCCCTCGAACCGAGTTCTTGCTGGAGCTTACTGTTCAGCCGGGCGGTCGCTTGGCAATGAGGGCAGGTCGTATACAAGAACTGCATGACCACTACCTTGCCGCGATAAGCGCGCGGAAGCCGCAGCTTGCCGGACGGCGTCTCTATTGTTATTTCTTTCGCGGGACGAGGCACGGGCGGCTTGGCGAGCAAGCTCGTTGCGGACACAACTATCCCTATAGCGGTAATCCATCGCATGGTTGTTTCTCCTTGAGTTGAGATACCGCTCCCTGGCGGTCGCGGCTCTGACGATCGTGGTTAACTACAAGCCTGCGCGGGCCGGCAGCGATCGAGATCTCGCGCCACAGGCTGCCCGACAGGCGCCGAGGCGGCGACACATGGCGCGCCAGGCGTGACGCGGCGCGTGAACTCAAAGCCCGCAAAAAAGATCAGCAGCGCCAAACAGCAGGCGACCGGAACAGGCACGCGGATGTAGCCGCGGACGAAAAGTCGCCACCAGGTCTGGCGCATCTGAGGCCATTCGAGCACACTTCTGTCCAGCGAGCGCGGCGTTTCCGGCGCCTTCCATTCCTTCAATAACTTCTGCAATTGAACGTCATCGTTTGGTTCCATAAGAAACACCTTTCGGCTCCAACAGCGGCGCAAGCATCCGCCGCAGGTTTTGGCGCGCCCGATGCAACCGCGATTTTACAGCCGCCAGACCCGCTCCTGTGGTTTGAGCAATTTGCTCCAGCGGGATCTCCTCATATTCCGCAAGCACCAACACTTCGCGTTGAAGCAGAGGAAGTTGCGCCACGGCTGTTGCGACTGCCTCCCCACGCTCTGCCTCCATCACGTCCAGCGGCGCGCAAATCAGAGCCTCGTCGTCCAAAACTTCCTGCGGCCGATCGCCGCGCCTTCGCTTGAGAATCAGATTGCGCGCGATGCCCAGGAGGAACGGCCGCAAAGCGCCACGCTCTTGCTGATATGCCTCGGGTTTTCGCCACAGCGTCATAAAGCAGTCCTGGACTACATCCTCGGCGGTCTCGACCAATCCGGTCATCCGGTACGCAAAGCGGAACAGCACATCCTTGTGCTGCCGGAACGCGTCGCGGAACTCCGCCTCGGTCATGCTCTGATTCTAGTTACCGGAAAGGGCAAAAAAGATTCGCTTCGTCCGGTTAGAATGGAAACACTAGTTCGAGGCGGCAATTTGAATAGAATCTCACTCGCGTTCCGCAGCTTTTTTTCCATCTTGTTTAAAGGCGCGCTTCCGGCGGACGTCGCGCAGGCGTTTGGATATTCGAGAGCGATTCCAATGAAGGCGCCTGGGACTGCGGCGGCTCCGAAGCCCAGCCCGGCGGCCGTTAAGCCTTCGGCGGGGCCAGCCGAGGGCGCGGTCCAGATCCTCGCGGTGT
>DASQJB010000127.1:0-10594 GCA_035631295.1 Bryobacteraceae bacterium
GAAAACTGGAACGGTAAGTTCCAGATGATGGGCAACGGCGGATGGGCCGGAAGCATCCAAGGTTTGACCCAGATGCCAGCAGCCCTCCGCGAAGGGTATGCCACGTCCGCGACCGACACCGGCCACGAAGGCGCGAACGGAATGTTCGCGCTTGGGCATCCCGAGAAAATCACCGATTTCGCCTGGCGAGCTGTGCATGAGACCGCTGTGAAATCGAAGATATTCATCAAGGCGTATTACGGAAGGGAACCGAAGTACTCGTATTGGAACGGCTGCTCGACCGGCGGAAGACAAGCGCTGATCGAAGTGACGAAATTCCCCGACGATTTCGATGGCGTGCTGGCCGGCGCCCCGGCGAATCCTCATATTTATTTGCACACCGCGGGCGTAACGCGATCCATCGAGTTGATGAAGCATCCCGACGGCGCTCTTTCCCAAGCCAAAGTTGAAATGTTGCACAACGCGGTGCTGGCGCAGTGCGACGCGCTGGATGGCGTGAAAGACGGTCTCATTGGCGACCCGCGCAAATGCAAGTTCGATCCCGAGACTCTGCTGTGCAAGGGTGCCGACAACGACAAATGCCTGACGCCGGCGCAGGTAGCGACCGTGAAGACCGAGTACGGCGACGTGAAGACCAGCAAGGGCGAAATCGTCTGGACCGGATTCGAGCCGGGTGGCGAGTTACAGTACGCGGCTTTACGCAACATTCCCACGGCTCCGGGCGGGGGTTGGGACAGCATTCGCATCCTGGGTCATCAGGACGCCAACTACGACTGGCATAGCTTCAATCTGGATGCCGACCTGGCGCTGGCCGACAAATCCGGCATCGACACGCACATCACCGACCTTGCGCCGTTCAAGAAGCACGGAGGAAAACTGCTGCTGTATCACGGCTTGGCGGACCAGGCGATCCCTCCAGGGAATACGGTGACCTTTTACAACAATGTGCTTTCGAAGATGGGCGGGAAGCAGGATGACTGGATGCGATTGTTCCTGATCCCCGGCATGCAGCACTGCAGCGGCGGCTCCGGCACGGACCAGTTCAGCAAGATTGCGATCTTGGAGCGCTGGCGCGAACAGAGCCAGGCGCCGGAACAGATCCTGGCGTCGCATGTGACCAATGGGCAAGTCGACATGACCCGGCCGCTGTGTCCGTATCCGCAAGTGGCGGTTTACAAGGGCGTGGGATCGACCAACGATGCGGCGAATTTTAGCTGCAAGGCTCAGTAGGTTCACCAGCTTGGCGACTCCCAGTACGACGATCGACTCCGGCGCACGGCTCCTTGGAGAAGCGTGGTTTCAGCATCGAAGGTTAAGCGAGTTGCGTGCGGGCTCGCGTCCGAGGAATGCGGACGACGCCTATGCTTGCCAAGATGCGCTCGTATCGCTGCTGACCGAGCATTATGGCGGCGAGACGATCGGCTACAAAATCGCGTGCACGAACAAGATCGCCCAGGAACTTCTGCACATGGACGGGCCGTTCCATGGGAAGCTTCTCTCGTCGTTTTGCTTTGAGACCCCGGCGAGGATCGAAGCGGACGGCTTTTTCATGCGCGTAATGGAGGCGGAGTTCGCGTTTCGCATGGCGCGCGATCTCACTCCAGGCGCACGTGTGCCTAGCCGCGAGGAGGTGGCCGACGCTATTGAGGGCGTGCTGCCAGGAATCGAAATTGTTGATAGCCGGTTCGAAGAATGGACTACGGTAGGCGCGGAGTCGCTCATCGCCGATAACGCTTGCCACGCGGCTTGGGTGAGGGGCGCTTTGGTGACGGATTGGCGCAAGCTCGACCTCGCCGGGCAGGAAGTGCGGCTTGCGGTGAACGGAGAGGCGATACAAAAGGGCAACGGCGCGGCGGTGCTCGGACACCCTTTGAACGCCATGCACTGGCTTGTGGGGAGCCTTCACTCGCGAGGGATAGCACTGAAAGCCGGCCAGTACGTAACGACGGGAGTCACGACCGATATCTACCTCGGCCAGCCGGGAGACCGAGTCCGGGCGGAATTTGGGCCGGTCGGAGCCGTCGAGTTGGAACTGATTTGATACTGCTAGACTGAGGAATTATCCAGCGCCCGGTCCGCGCGCGACCCCGCCGTCACATTCGGTCAAACGCGCATGCTAATCTCCACAGGCGAAACATCGTTCTTACGCTTATTGCAGCTCGCCGACTCGGCTCTCCCTGTGGGAGGCGCTGCGCATTCATTCGGCCTCGAAACGCTGGCCGAGGAGGGAACCCTCGCGCCTAACGATGTGGAGGGACTTCTGCGCGATTATCTCGAAGAGTGTGGCGCGATGGACGCCGCGTACGTGCGGAGGGCTTGGAGCGGAGCGGATTGCACGCAACTGAGCGCTGAGTATAGCGCCCGAAAGCCCGCGCGAGAGAGCCGGGAAGCAAGCTTGAAAATGGGCCGGAGGCTGACGGAGTTGGTCAATGCGCTGCTGGCAGCGCCAGTGCTGGCATCCGGCCTTCACTATTGCATTGTGTTCGGAGCGGCGGGAGCGGTGTTCGGCGCTGAGGAGGATGTAACGGTATTGGCCTACCTGCATCAATCCGTGGCCGGCCTCGTTTCCGCGTGCCAGCGATTGATGCCGCTAGGCCAGGCCGCGGCCGCCACGATGCTCTGGAATCTAAAGCCCGCGATCTTGCGCGCTGCCAAAAGCTTTTCGAACACCGGGGAGGTTTGGTGCTTCAGTCCTTATCTCGAGCTGGCGTCGATGCGCCACAGCTCGCTCGGCACCCGCCTGTTCATCAGTTGAGCCTACGCCTCGAGCGGAACCGGTTTCACGTGTTGCGCCAAGATCCACCGTGGAAGGTCGTGAGGGCTTTCCGCCAGCCGGTCGGCGAGAGCCTCATCCACGTGAACAACATTTCGGGAGGCGTGCTGGCCGGCGATCGTCTCGCGCTGGAGGTCGTGGTGAATGCGGGAGCAGCCGCGCAGATCACCACCACAGGCGCCACGCGGCTCTACCGGCATCGGCCCGGCGTTTGCGATTCCGAACAGACGGCGACGTTCTGGATCGGCGAAGGCGCGCGGCTCGAGTATCTTCCTGATCCAATGATCCCTTATGCCGGCTCGCGGCACGCGCAGCGCACCGCAGTTCATTTGGCGCCAGGCGCATCGTTGTTTTGGTGGGAGACGCTGGCGCCAGGGCGCCTCGCCGCGGGCGAAGCGTTCGCGTTCGAGCGATTGCACATCGAAAGCGAAATCCGCGCGGTGGACCGGCCGGTGCTGATGGAGAATTTCCTTCTGGAGCCGTCGGCTCGGCCACCGGCCGTGACCGCCCGCATGCGCGACTATTCTTATCTGGCGAGTTTGTACGTGTGCCAGGAAGGAAGACCGGTCGCATTCTGGCGCGACCTGGAGGATCGATTGACGGAAGCGGCCCGCACGCGAACGCGCCCGGGAGAAGCGATGTGGGGGGCGAGCGCGCTCGTATCGGACGGAGTCGTGGTGCGCGGGCTGAGCGCATCCAGCCGCTTTATTCCGGCCGCGTTGATCGATTTTTGGCGCTTGGCTCGCCAGGCGGTGACGGGCGATGATCCCACGCCCCCGCGAAAAATCTATTAGGAGAAACGATGCACCTTACCCTTCGCGAGCAGGAACGCCTGATGATCTATGTGGCCGCCGACGTTGCGCGGCGGCGGCGCGAGCGCGGCCTGAAACTGAATTATCCGGAGGCGATGGCGATTCTCACGGCAGAGATTCTGGAATGGGCGCGCGACGGAAAGACGGTGGCCGAAATTATGACGCTTGGAGCCAAGGTGCTGGGTGCAGGTGAGGTTATGGAAGGCGTTCCGGAGATGATTCACGAAGTCCAGGTGGAAGCAACTTTCCCGGACGGAACCAAGCTGGTCACCGTGCATGATCCCATTCAGTGAGACATTTCCCATGAAACCTGGAGAGTATTTTCTTGAAAGTGCGCCTCTCAAAGCGAATGCGGGGCGCAAGACCGCGACGGTGATCGTGAAGAATACGGGCGACCGGCCAGTGCAAATCGGCAGCCATTACCACTTCTTCGAAGTGAACGACGCGCTGCATTTTTCCCGAGACGCCGCGCGAGGCATGCGATTGAACATTCCCGCGGGAACGAGCGTGAGATTCGAGCCGGGGGACGAGAAGGAGGTGACGCTGGTGGAATTTGCGGGAGAGAAAGTGATCCTGGGGCACAAGGGCCGGGGGACGAAATGAGCCTTTCGATCCCTCGGCGTACTTATGCCGATTTGTACGGACCTACCGCGGGAGATCGCGTACGGCTGGCGGATACCGATCTGGTGATTGAAGTGGAGAAGGATTTCGCCGTTTACGGCGACGAGATCACGTTCGGCGGAGGCAAGGTGATTCGCGACGGCATGGGGCAGAGCGCCCGCGCCACGCGGGATTCGGGAGCGCTGGATGTCGTGATCACCAACGCGCTGATTCTCGATCATTGGGGCATCGTGAAGGGCGATATAGGCATCCGCGATGGCCGCATCGTGAAAGTTGGGAAAGCCGGCAATCCGGACACGATGCAGGGCGTGGACCCGGAGCTTGTGGTGGGCGCGTCCACCGAAGTGATTGCCGGCGAGAATTTAATCGCCACAGCAGGCGCTATAGATAGCCATATTCATTTCATTTCGCCGCAGCAGATCTCTGAAGCGCTCTCGGGCGGCATCACCACGATGATCGGAGGGGGCACGGGTCCGGCCACGGGAACCGCCGCGACCACATGCACTCCGGGCGCGTGGAATATCGCGCGGATGCTGGAAGCGGCCGACGCGTGGCCGATGAACTTCGGCTTTCTAGGCAAGGGAAATGCAGGAACGAAGGATCCTCTGACCGAACAGGTGCGCGCGGGCGCGTGCGGGTTGAAGCTCCATGAGGACTGGGGATCAACTCCCGCAGCCATCGACGGCTGCCTGCGCGTGGCGGACGATCTTGACGTTCAGGTGGCCATCCATACCGACACGATCAACGAAGCTGGTTTCGTGGAGGACACGATCGCCGCCATCGCCGGGCGCGCGATTCACACCTATCACACCGAGGGCGCGGGCGGCGGCCATGCTCCGGATATTATCCGCATTGCGGCGTTGCCTCACGTGTTGCCGTCGTCCACGAATCCGACCCGTCCCTATACGGTGAACACCATTGCCGAACACCTGGACATGCTGATGGTGTGCCATCATCTCAACCCCATGGTTCCGGAAGACGTTGCATTCGCGGAAAGCAGAATCCGGCCGGAAACGATCGCGGCGGAAGACATTTTGCACGATTTGGGCGTGTTCAGCATGATTTCGAGCGACTCGCAGGCCATGGGACGCATCGGGGAAGTGGTGACGCGCTGCTGGCAGACTGCTCATAAGATGAAAACGCAGCGCGGCGCGCTTGTGGAAGACTCCGGGCGCAACGATAATTTCCGAGCCAAGCGCTACGTGGCTAAGTACACGATCAATCCCGCGATCACGCACGGGATCGCGCAGGAAGTGGGATCGATTGAACCCGGCAAACTGGCCGATATTGTGCTCTGGAAACCATCGATGTTCGGCGTGAAGCCGGAGATGATAATCAAGGGCGGGTTCATCGCGTGGAGCGTGATGGGCGACGCGAATGCGTCTATTCCCACACCGCAGCCGGTGCTCTACCGGCCCATGTTCGGATCGTTTGGAGGCGCGACGGCGTCCACCTCGCTGACGTTTGTTTCGGCCGCGTCGATGGAGGGCGGCGTTGACAAGCTGTTTCGTAAGAGGGCTGCGACAGTTCGGAACTGCCGCGAGATTGGAAAGCGGGATATGGTTCACAATTCGGCGACGCCTAAAATTGAAGTGGACCCTGAAACTTATGAGGTCCGAGCCGATGGCGAATTGCTAACGTGCGAGCCGGCGGCGGTCTTGCCGTTGGCGCAGCGATACTTTCTTTTCTAGGAGGCGCTGATGAGAGCGTTTCGTGTAGGCATTGCGGGGCCGGTGGGCAGCGGTAAGACCGCGCTGGTCGACCGGCTGAGCAGAAAGCTGTCACCGCAGTTGAATCTGGCCGTCGTTACCAACGACATCTATACAAAAGAAGATGCCGAGTTTCTCATCCGCCAGGGCGCACTGCCCGCGGACCGGGTGGTGGGCGTGGAGACCGGAGGCTGCCCGCACGCTGCCATCCGCGAAGACGCCTCCATGAACCTGGAGGCGATTGCGGATATGGAGGCTGCGCATCCGGGACTCGAATTGATCTTCGTCGAGAGCGGCGGAGATAATCTCGCGGCCGCGTTCAGCCCGGACCTGGTGGACGCTTTTATTTACGTGATCGACGTCGCGGGCGGGGATAAAATTCCGCGCAAGGGCGGTCCCGGAATCAGGCGCAGCGATTTGCTGGTGATTAATAAAATCGATCTCGCGCCTCACGTGGGAGCTTCGCTCGAAGTGATGGATCGCGATGCCAGAGCGGCGCGCGGCGAAGCTCCGTTCGTCTTCACCAACTTGATGGACGGGACGGGGCTGGATACAGTAACGGCCTGGCTGCTAGATCGAAAGTCGCGCGGGCTAACGGCTTCTGGGACGCCCGTGCACGAGCATCATCATCACCATCATCACCACGTGTAGTACTCAGTGTCCTTTTTGTGGGTCGAGTTCCGGTGGAACCTCGGCGTCGATATCCGCTTCCACCACGCACTTAGCAGGGCGAGAATGGTTCGGGGCAGTCATCCAGGAACCGTTCAATAGTTCCACGCGCCTCAGTTTTTCGAAAACGACGCAGCGCCAATTTTCCGGTGAACCCGCCGGCGCCAACCCGCTCTCGCTCTCCCCGCCATATTGATAGCAGAGCACGCGGCGCTCGCCCAGGCGATTGCGGCCCAATCGATGGGGGCAGAACAGCCGTTTGCGTTCTTTATAAATCGCGCTGATCGGTTGCTGGTTCGCGATCGCCGTCCAAATTAGGCGGTACATATCTTCCACCGTCTGGATTTTTGCTTCGACGACACGCATCTCATTTCACGTTACGCCACGAGGCCATCCTTGGCCCGCGTTCGTCTGTGGACCGCTCCCTCGCGGTCGCGGCTCTGTAACTGGCTGTAACGCAACCGCCCATTCCGAGCCGCGACCGCCAGGGAGCGGTTTCAGACGAATGCTCGCCTCAGCCGATCATTACTTTGCGCGGGAACTGCGAGTTGTCCTGAAGGAACGTCTTTTTGCGCTTCAATTCAGCCGCCGTGGGCTGTACTGTGCCCTCCGCGTCGGTGGCTCGCGAAACTAGAGTATGCTCGCCCGGAGTCGCGCCCTCCCAGCGGTAGCTGAACAGCTTCCAGGAGTATTGGGTATTCGCGGCGTTTAGTGTGGCCAGCTGCCATGGTCCGTTGTCGATCTGAACCTCCACCGACTTCAGCGGCGTGCCATCGTTCAAGACGAACCCGAGAATCTCGTGTGCTCCGCCCTTTTTCCGCACGCGCGCGATCACAGATTTCAGGTGCAAGCGCGTGATTTCCGTCTCCACCCATTGCGTCTCCGGATCGTTATCTTCGCCCGAGCCGCCTACGCCCACTACGGAGCGATACCAGCGCGCCTGGTAGTTGCCGAGATAGCGATCTTCCTGGAGATGCACTTCCGCGAGCCACTTCACATTTGCGACGCCATACCAGCCGGGCATGAGCAGACGCACGGGAAAGCCTTGCTCCCGCGTGAGCGGATCACCGTTCAGCGCATAGGCCAGCATAGGTTCCGGCTTCATTGCGTTCTCCAGAGTAATGCTGCGCCCGAACTGCTGCTCCATCTTGAACGTCTGTTGCCGAAATACTACGTCGAACGGCCCGCGGTCTGCGCCGAAGAAGACGACCTCGCGGGCTTTGGGATGCAGGCCAACTTGATTCAGCACGTCGCGCAAGCGCACGCCAGTGAAGCGGCCGCACGACGACATGCCTTGGATGGCGCGGGGACTGTTGCCGGAACATTCATAGCCCGCGGCGATCTCGGTGGACGGCATCGCGCGTAGATCGGCCAGCGTAAACTCCCTTGGCTTGTTGATCAGGCCCGTAAGCTTCAGCCGGAAAGAAGCGGCATCGATCTCCGGCTTGGTCATATGCTGCATGGCGAAGAATTGCTCCTTCGGCGTAAACATGCCGTCGATCTTGCGGATGTCAAGCATCCGCACCGCCGCGTTCGGATTGGCGGGATTGAAATTCGCGGGGATATCGGTGAACGGAACGTCCACTTCGTCCTGAGCGAGCGCCGGCAAAGCGAAGTCGGCAAACGCAAGCACGCCTGCCGCCGCGAAGCTTCTTTTCAAGGATTCTCTACGGGTTATCTGGTCCGGCATGCAGCCTCCTAGGCAAGATCTGATGATCTAGTGTAGTACAGTCGATTCTTCATGCGTCTGGTTACTTTTCAGCATCGCAATGGGCGGGCAGAGGCGGGAATCCTGTCCGGCTCGCAAATATCAGGATTGGGGATGGATATGACGGAAGTCTGCGCCGCGGGCCGGGCGCCCGCCGCGTCAGGTCCAGCGTATGCACTGGGCGAGGTTAAGCTGCTCGCGCCGATCCCGCGCCCGCCTAAATTCATCTGCGTCGGTTTGAATTATCGCGATCACGCGGCCGAAGCGCGGATGGAGATCCCCAAAGTACCCACGATCTTCAGTAAATTCTCGAATGTGGTGATCGGGCCAGGTGAGCCGATCGTGCTTCCGAAAGCTTCGTCCAAGCCGGACTATGAAGCCGAATTCGCTTTCGTGATCGGCCCAGGAGGCCGCCACATTCCTGCTTCGCGCGCCATGGAGCACGTTTTCGGCTACACGATCGTCAACGATGTCAGCGCACGCGATTTTCAGATGGCCACTTCGCAATGGCTCATGGGCAAGAGTTTTGATACGTTCGCGCCGATGGGACCGTGGATCGTGACGCGCGACGAGATTGCCGATCCGCACGCGCTGGATATATCCCTCGAGATCGGCGGCCAGACGCTGCAGAAGTCCAACACACGGGAGCTGATTTTCAAAATTCCCGAGCTGATCGAATACATCTCGGGCGTGGTCACTCTTGAGGCTGGCGACATTGTGGCGACGGGGACGCCTTCGGGGGTGGGCTTTGCTCGGAATCCTCCGCGGTGGGTGAAAGCGGGCGACGAACTCGTTGTAAGGATTAAGGGCATCGGAGAGTTGAGGAATCCAGTAATCGCTGAAAGCTGATAGCCTTTTGCTACGCTGAAGGCATGCCAGAGAATTTCCGCCGCTTTCGCGCCGGACCGGACCCCTTCGGACGCACTTGGGAAGTGGAATTCCAGTGGCTTCAGACCGGAATTTCCATCCGCCACGCCGACACGGTCGACGTCAAGTACTACCTGTGGGCCGAAGGAGAACCAAAACAGGAAAAGGTCATGGCGTTGCCGCACGCGGATCTCCTCGCGCTCAGCAAGGAGGCCGGGCATCCCCTCACCGACGCGTGGTGCATGAAGCTTGCCAGCAGGCATCTTGCCCACATGATCGAATCGGCCCAGGATATGGAGAAAACCCTGGTGACGCTCTCGCCCGGCGATCTCGCGCGGGCGGCTGGCTTGCTGCAGCCCGCGTAAATCTTTTTTGCAACTGGCATGGTAATAATGGATCTGAAGTTCAAACGGCTGGACGGAGGATGGAATGATTAACTGCCCCCTTTGCAATGAATTGATGGACGTAGACGAGGACGACCTCGACGAGGGCGACGCGCTCACCTGCGAACAGTGCGGCGCGAACTTGAGCGTCAGCAGCGTCTCTCCGCTGGAGCTGACCCCCGATAACGAGGACGAAGATTTCGAGGAAGACGAGGAGTACGAAGAGGAGTACGACGACGAAGACGAAGAGGATGAAGACGAGGAGGACGAAGAAGAGTGAAATGGTCCTCGTTCATTGGCGTTCTCATTGTTTCCCTCACCCTGGTTTGCGCCCTTCCTGCCCAAAAAAAGAAGGACAAAGAAGAGTCTTCGACGCGCACATTGCAGGGATTGGTCACCGATAAAGACGGTAATCCCGCCTCGGGCGCAGTGGTGCAGTTAAAAGACCTGCGCACTCTTCAAATCCGCTCCTTTATCACCAAGGACGACGGCGCGTATTTCTTCTCGGGATTGAAAGTGGATGACGATTACCAGGTGAAGGCTGATTGGAAAGGCCTTTCCAGCGACTCCAAGCGCCTCAGCGTCTTCGACTCGCGCAAGACCGCCACCATTAATCTCAAGCTCGAAAAGAAGGAATCCCCGGATCGAGACCGTTCCGAAAACCATCCCTAGGTCGCGGCCATCTCCAGGAACGCGGAAAGTTTCTTGACGGTTCCGACATGCTGTCCGCTCCCTCACGGTCGCGGCTCGGAAACGGCCACGCAGAGTCTCAAGCCAGAGCTCGAGCGGGCCAGATGCTCACTAATGTATGGCGGCCACGGCTCCCGCGCCGCTTGCTAGCAACTCCGAGCGCAGCGCGCTTTCGTATTCGCGCGTAATGTCGCGAGGCGGCCCGTGGCGCTCGATCTCGAGCACGCGGGCCTGTCCCCTGTCAATCGCCCGCAAAGCATCTGCACGCGATATCGTCAGTCTCGAAATCCCGCCCAGATCTTCGCGTGCAACGGTGATGTCCTTCTCCGTTCCGGGCGCGAGAAAGCCCTGCGAGGCTCCGG
>DASQJB010000128.1:0-7528 GCA_035631295.1 Bryobacteraceae bacterium
TCCTCGTGCGTCGAGTGGGCTGTATGGCCTTCCTGCCACAGAAATTCCGTAGTGCGGAGGAACATGCGCGTCCGCAGCTCCCAACGCATCACGTTGGCCCACTGATTGATCAAGAACGGGAGGTCGCGGTAACTCTGAATCCACTTCGCGAAGAAATGGCCGACGAGCGTCTCCGAAGTCGGACGGATGACATAAGGCTCTTCCAGTTCCTTGCCGCCGGCGATGGTCACTACGGCCAGTTCAGGAGAGAATCCCTCCACGTGTTCTGCCTCCCTCTTCATGAAGCTTTCAGGAATCAGGAGCGGCAGATAAATGTTTTCGTGACCCGTTGCCTTAATACGATCGTCCAATTCGCGCTGGATGCGTTCCCAGACCGCATAGCCGTTGGGTTTCACCACCATGCAGCCTTTGACGATTTCGGCCGGCTCGGCCATGTCGCCCTGGATGACGATGTCCTGATACCATGCGGCAAAATCCTGCTCGCGGGGTGTGATGGGAGATTCGGTCATTTGGTTTGTTGAGGTGCTATCCACAATAGCGCACGGCCGTCCGGCGATTTACCTGAAGGATGTGCCGGCTATTGCTGCGGGCCGCTCAATGCACCCACGGGTCCCGGTCGCGGCGTTGCTTATTGAGATACACCTGAAATTTGCGTTTGGCGCGGTTCAATTTCCAGGTGTGATAAGCCGATTGGACCGTAGCCAAGGGATGGAAATTCATTCCGCGTGTGGATCTCATCCTCGCCCAGCCCGACTTCACGTACAAAAATCCGAACAGCAAGCCTGACAGATGCGCGATGTCACTGACGCCGCTATTCGGGTTCCAGGAGTTGAGAAATGTGATCGCGCCGATGATCGCGACAAAATACTTCATCTTCATGGGGAAGAAGAAGAAGGCGAGAATGACGCGATCGGGCCACAGCGCCGCCGAGGCCGCCAGAACTCCGTAGATGGCTCCCGAGGCGCCAATGGTGGCGATGCGCGGGTCTCCGAACAGGTAGTTCGCCAACACGACGACGACACCCGCGCCCACGCCACAGATGAAATAGAAGCGCAGAAACTTTTCCGTTCCCCACGTCTGCTCCAACTCCACGCCGAACATCCATAGCGCCAGCATGTTCCACAGGATGTGCCAGATACCCGCGTGCAGGAACATGTAGGTGACAAGCTGCCAGAGATAAAACTGCTTCACCACCTGTATGGGGGACAAAGCCAGAAGTGCGAATACCGGCGCCAGGCCGCGTCCGGCGAAAAACTGGATTAGGAAGACCGCGATATTGGCGATCAGCAGCGACTTTATGCCAAGGGGAAGGCGATTGCCGTACAGGTAAGGGCGGGCGTAGGAGCGGTTGCCGTAGGCCATTCCGATTCCTGAAGCCAGGATAGCATCCTGTCGTTTAGCAACTCGCATGCAACGACGATTTCGTCTCGGAGCACGGCTTCGGCCGGACCGCAGATTCCGGACCCGTTGGGGCTTTAGCCGCTGGGAGGCGGCCCGCCCGGAGCCAGGCCGCCAGCCAAGGCTAAAGCCGTCCGGGGCTGTGTCCGCTGACGGCACGGCTGGAAGCCGCGCCCTGATACGGCTAGCGCGCGACCGCAACGGGCTGGTCGGTCAGGAAGTACTTTTTGTAAGCGGCGATCCAATCCGAGGCGATGTCCCGTTGCGCCGTCTTGAGGTCTAGATCTCCTTCGCACACCAGATCGTGCAGGCGATCCTCCAGCGCATCTTTGACGCGCGCATTCCACACAGCCGCGGTGGACGACTGCGGCCAAAGGTTGCGAATATCATCGGCTCCTCCCAGCGCGGGCGTAATCAGGTAGTCGACCTCATAGGCGCGGGGCTCGGCCGAGGGAATGCCATACTCCTCGAACACCTGCCGACGGAGCGAAGCGGGAACGGCGCGGTTCTTGGGGCGCGGCGTTCCACAGATCAGATCTTTGTTCACCGTCGCCACCGAGCCGGGAGTGAGGCTCGGCTCGGGAAACGAAACCGGGACCGGGCGCCGGGCGGAAGCTCGCGAGGGATTCTCGCGCCAATAGCTCCAAAACGTGCCCGCGAGAACGACCGCCAGCAAAGCGGCGCCGGCGTAACACCAAGTCTGAAGCATCGGCCATGGCCACCAGCCTCGATTCGTCTCCGCTATTTGCGCCAGACGCGCCTTCAGCATCGCGCGCATGGGCGCCGGCGGCGGTAAGCGGCCATCCAGCATCTCCCGGTGGACGCGCACGAAGTCCACGATTGCATTCTCGATGTCCTGCTTGCGGGCGCGGCAGAACCAGCATTGGGCAAGATGCGCCGCTACTTCCGGAGTGCGCTCCGGATCGAGCTCGCCGTCCGCCAACAGCGCGAGATCTTGATCGGAAACATGAGATTCTTGATACTGCATAAATCATCACCCTTTGTCGGCGCGGGCCAGCCGCGAGAGCGACCGCCCGAGCGATAACGAGACCCCGCTCAGCGAAATGCCGAGCACTTGTGCGATCTCCCGGTACGTCAAGCCTTCCGCGCGCAGAGAAAGGCACCGCTGATCCTGTTCCGGCATAGCACGCAAAACGCCCAGCAAGTGCTCCTGCCGCTGGTTCGCAGCGAGCCGGTCTTCGGGGTTGGGCGCCCGGTCGGCCAAGCGGCGCTCTAGCTCAAGTCCCTCTGGCTCGACCAGAGTTTGCTTGGTGCGCCGCATCCGGCTGAGCTGCTTCAATCCCAGATTATGAGCGACCTGAAAAACCCAGGCGCGAAGATTGCGCCGCGATTTTCCACGCCGCAGATGTTGGAACAGAGCCAAAAAGACCTCCTGCACAATCTCCTCGGCATCCGCGGCCGCAACTCCCATGCTCAGCAGATATCTCAGCAGCCGGTCCTGAAACTGATCGAACAGGCCGACCACTTCTTGTTCCAGCGGCGAAGGCCCGGCCGGCGCTTCTATCCGCGCAATCCCCGCAACTACTTCGTCTTCAAACACGGTCAAAACTTAAATCGGATCCCACCCCAGGCTCCTATCGGCGCGCCGGGCGCGAAGAACGTCGTCGTGCGGACGGGGTAATTCCCATCCACGGGAGCGAACGGCCGTGTGATAAAACTGCCCGCGTTGTCATACGGCGTGGGGCCAAGCTGCGCCGCCGTGTAATAACGATGATTGAGCAAGTTATCGATTTGAACGAAAAACCGCATGTGCTTTTGCGCCTGATACTGTGCCCCAGCGTTCAACACTCCATAGCCGGGCGAAAATCCGGGGCCGAGGTAGTAGACGCCGTCCGGCCGGTCCGCGTTATTCTCATTACCACGCGCATACGATCGTCCCACAGCATCGAAATCCACTGATAGCACGATTCTGGGATGGGGTTGATATTCGGCGAACGCCTTTAGAATGTTTCGCGGCGTCAGCGGAATTCGATCGCCGGGTTGTACGTTGATGTCGCCGTCCAGCCCCAGTCCCCCGTCGTTGGAGCTATTAGTCCCTCCATTGATGGTTTGCGAGCTTTGGTATGTCGCGCTCAGATACGTATAGTTACCGCCCAAGGTCAGGCGCCGAAAGTGGCCGCTCATGCTCGCCTCTACTCCCTCCCTGCGCGTTTGGCCGAAATTCGTGAAATAACCGAAGCCGGTTTGCTCCGACGCCACAAATAGAAGGTCGTTGTTATTCTCCGCCCGGAACCAACCCGCGCTCCATCGCAGATTCCCTTCGAACGACCCGCGGGCGCCCGCCTCCAAAGTGCGCGTAACTACCTGTTTGAGCGGCGGATCGCTCACCAGCGCGTTGGGCAGATTGCAGGGAAAATTCGGATCGGCGCAGCCCAGTTCGATCGCTGTCGGCGCGCGGCTGGCTTCGCTGTAATTGAAATAAACGCTGAATCGTCCGGAGGGACTGTAGGTGAGGCCCGCCGAGGGGTTGAACCGCTCGAAAACATAGTCGCCATTCAGCGAGCCGCGCACGCCGCCCGCGGCCGGCGGCAGCAGATCGGTGTTATTGATCGAAGTCCGGTTATATCGCCCAGAAACAGTGAACGCCCATTTTCCGGCCGCGATGGAATCCGTCCCGTACAGGCTTGGAGTGTTGATCCGCCCGCGCAGACCGACGCGCGTATCGACAGGAACGCCGTTCTGATTGGTGCTGCCGTCGAGGAATGCGCCGATCGGCGTTATAGAAACTCCGTCAGAGTTCAGGTAGCCGAACTGCGAACCCTGCTGGAACGTCAGGCTGCTGCGGTCCCACGCGGCGCCCACGATAATGTGTTGCCGGCGCGGCATCCATTCGGCCTGGCCGGAGAGTCCGTAATTGTGTTGTTTTGTGTAAGTGTTGGTGATGAGGCCCGTGCACTTCTCGATGGGTTCGGCCTTCTCCAATCCTTGCGCGATGCAGCGCCAGTAGGGGAAAGGCTCCGTGGTGGCGTTGCCTGAAACAGGAAAGCCGCTATATCCCGCCACCGTGAGCGCCGCGACGTCGGCCGAGCTCAAGTTGTAGAGCGATTCATCAAACGAGTTCGGATTAAGATTTCCATTGGTCGAGTCCGCCCGAATGTAGCGGAAATATGCATTGCCCGAAATCATGAAATTGGTCCGGACTTCACGCCGCAGGCTCAGGTTGAGCGAAGGAGATCGGTTCCAGGTGATATCGGGAACAGTGTAAACGCTCGAGTAGTTCTTTGCCAGAACGCGCGTGTCCTGGAGACCGTTTCCGGTCAACCAATTATCGGCATAAGCGAAGCTGAGCGAAACCAATGTCCGGCCGTGCTGCCAACCCAGCTTGCCGAATGACTGCCGGACTTCGGAGGGACTGAACGCACGCCAACCGTCTTCCCGAAACAGGTTGCCAGCGACATACCAGCTCAGCCCCTTGGCATTAGAGCCGCCGTATTCGAACTCCCCCGCCCTGCGGCCAAAGCTTCCGCCGCTGACTTGCAGCGTGACGCCCGGCTGCGAGCGTCCGTCCTTGGTTCCGACGGACACGGCGCCGCCCAGCGTATTCAGCCCGAACAAGGGATTCGACCCCGGCATCAACGCGACTTCTGAAATGGCAACCTTCGGAATCAGGTCCCACGCTACGATATCGCCGAACGGTTGGTTCTGCCGCACGCCGTCCATGTACACCGATATGCCCTCGGGCGTTCCTAGCAGCGGCGAGGCAGTGTAGCCGCGATAGTTCAAATCAGGCTGGTAGGGATTCTCCTGGTTCTGGTTGATATGGACGCCTTCCAGGCGCTGCTGCATGAAATCCGAGAGCTCCAGCGCTCCGCTCTGGTCGAGATCGCGCGCCGTGGCGGCTTGAACGGGAGCCGGGATCTGTTCCAGCGGCAGATCGGTTCCAGGCAGAGGCGTGGTAGCCACAACGTCTACTCGGGTCGCTTCGCCGGCGACGGGCAGAGTGATCGTCCGAGTGATAGCCGCCGCCGGGGACAGGTCTATCGTGATGCTCTGCGGAGCGAAACCCGTCTTAGAAATTTCGATCCTGTAGCGGCCTTGCCGCAAGCCGCGTGCTGTGTGCTGGCCTGTTGCATCCGTCTGGAACGTTTGATCGATCCCAGCCGGTCCCACGAGTCTGCCGGAAGCTTCCATCCCCGCCCCGGAGGGGTCCCGCACCTCCAGTCGAATCTCGCCGGGATCTTGAGCGAATAAAAAGCCCGCGGACAGCACAAACAGCGCGGGAAAGCTGGACATATATAAACATTCCCGGAGGCGTCATTTTGTTCACTCTATTTCGAGCCGAAACTTCGGCAGATGTTTCGCTGTTTCTTCGCGCTACACCGTAAGTCTTTGAATCGGGACGAATCACAAGGGCCGCGGGCGGCATCATAAGACAAGACGTTGCTAGATGTAGACTCCACCGACGCAAAGGACGCAATTGAATGCCGACAGACACGCAGGAAACTCCGTCCCATTCATTCCGTTTGGATGTATCCATTAATGATTTACTAAAGCACTCAACCTCTCCGCGCCGGCCGCTCGCTCCGCTACCGGAGCCGAAGAGCTTGCCGGAGCCGGTCTTTCCTCAGTACCCCGAGCTGCTGGGAAGCGATAACTTCGCCCCGCACGACTTCCGAAAGCAGCGGCGCTGGAGGCCGTCGCAGATCTACCGGCACATGCACGGCTGGATGTTTCCGTGGTTAAAGTCGCGCGTGCTGCCTGGGGATTTCCAGCCCATCATCGCCTATCTCTTTGTGGAATGGAAATGCAATCTTGACTGTCACTACTGTTGGGCCTTCAATAACAATGTGAAAGGCATGACCGAAGACACGGCCAGGCGGTCGATCGACTGGCTCCACGACACGCCGTGCCGTGTGCTGGCCCTGCAAGGCGGCGAACCGCTGCTGCGTCCGCAGTTCGCCCATAAGGTGGTCTACTACGCCAGCAAGAAGGGCTTTTGGCCCTACGTCTCAACCAATGCGCGGCTGTTGCGTCCGGACGTGATCGATCGCCTGGGCGATGCCGGCATGGCAATCTTCAACTTCGCGGTGGATGTCGTGGACGAAAAGCCGGGTCTGCCCAAGGCGCTGACGCCCATACGCAAGCACTTCGATTATCTGGTGAAGAAGCAGTATTCGTATGGATACATGGCGTTCCTGAATATCAACATTACCCGCCGGAACATGGACGACGTGGTTCGCTTGACCGAGATTGCGCGCGAGCACGCCTTGGCCACCGACTACCACGTGAATGAGTCGCCGATGATGGAGCAGCCCGATTTCAAACACTCCGACGACAACGACACATTTCTGCGGCCGGAGGATCTGCCGAAATTCGACGCGCTAATCGATTGGCTGGTGGAAAAGAAGAAGCAGGGATACAAGATGGTTAATTCCGCGGCACGCATCAGCCAGATGAAGCAGTTCGCGCGAGGAGCGCTGCAAGAGTGGAATTGCCGGGCCGGCCAGAATACGTTGATCATACGTACCGATGGCTCCCTCGCCCCCTGTTTTCCGATGTACACAGCCAATTACGATTGGGGAACGGCGGAGAAGCCCCGCTTTGAACGGGAACAATTGCAGAAGATGAAGCAGTCCTGCCAGCCGCATTGCTTCTCGACTTTGAACCACATCGTCGGCTACTGCTACAACGACGCCCGTGTGATCCGATGGTTGTTCAAGCAGGCTATGCGCGGGTTCCAGGGCGTCACAAACTTCGAATGATCCGGCTACCTGCCCGGCGTCGGCATCCGCAGGTCGTGGAACAATTTCGGCCTTGATTCTAAAGAAGCGGGGCATGTGCCGGAATCGACGACAATTATCACGATTCCTGGCAAGGTTCTACCTTTTTGCCACGATAGGTGATAGGATGCCCCACGGTTCGAGCGTGGTCGGCTAATGTAGTTCGCCACGCAGAATCATGAGCAGGCAATAGTGGCCAGCGCGCTTTTACGCTCGTTCGGCGCCAAAAGTTACGTTCTGGAGCATCTCGTTCCCCTCGCTATGCGGGATACATCGCATGGCGTGGGTCGCTGCCCAAAGCTGATGTGCCAGACGACCTTGCTTTTTTTTTCGACGACAAGTTCACCTTCTGCGACGCCCGAAGCGGAGGGCACATTCTCGTCTATTTG
>DASQJB010000129.1:0-2022 GCA_035631295.1 Bryobacteraceae bacterium
CAAAGGTCCCGCCCAAGCACATTCTCAACGCGCCGACCAAGATGATGCAGGAACAGGGTTATGGCGCCGGTTATGCCTATGATCACGATCAGCCCGATGCATTCTCTGGCCAAGATTATTTTCCGGAGGAGCTAGGCCGGCACACGTTTTATGATCCGCCGCCGCGCGGCTTCGAGCGCGACATTCGCAAGCGGCTGGAATACTGGGCTAAGTTGCGGCGGGAGCGAAGCGGGGGCTAAGTGAAGCCTCCCCCGGCTGAAAGCCGGGGGCTTCCTGGTCATGTGCCATCTGGGACTCCAGAATAGCGCCGCTCTCCGAAGCTCTCGCCGCCGACACTAGCAGGGTGCTGAAAAACGGTCATCTGAAGCGAGAATTCCCATTGTTTGGATCGTGGCAAGCGACTGAACGGTATTCTGATGATGCCTTTTGCGCATCTATTCACCTAATATTTGCTCACAATGGGGCATTCCCCACGCTCGAGGCAGACTCATCCCGCGGCTGCCAAAATCGCGGGGACGCGAATGAGATTGTAAGCGGTCGCCGTGAGGACGAAGAACCATTCGACCAAGGCGCGGCCACAGTGCCTGGTCCTGCGGAAGCCACCAACGGTTTTGAACCAACCGAACGGTTCCTCGATCTGCTTTCGCTTAATCATGCTGATGCGATAGCCAGGGTGACGCGTGGTCCGCGCATCAATTGCCGATCGGCGATTGGTGTCGTTTTGGGCCACATGGGGCGTGCAGCCGCGCTCCCGACATCCAGCGACGAAGTCCGAGGTATCATAGCCTTTGTCGGCGCCAACAGTGCTTCCCGGCTTGGCGTTGTCGTCAATCATGTCAAGGGCAGCGGCGCGTTCAGCCGTGCCGTTGGCCTCCGTGAGCCGAGCGTCGACGATGAGCCCGTTGCGGTTCTCCGTCAGCAGATGGCCCATGTGGCAGAGCTTTGCCTCCTTTCCAGCCCCCTTGCGGAACAGCCGCGCATCCGGATCGGTCGTCGAGAAATGCGTATCATTCTTGCGTTTCTCGCCACGAAAGTTGCGCTCGGCGTTGCGTCCACCACTCCGTGCTCCACCTCCCGATGGCGGCCCCTCACTTCCATCCTTGGGAACAAAGCTCTTCATGCTCGCCCACGCCTCGATCAACGTACCGTCGACCGAGAAGTGTTCACTCGAGAGCAGGCCGCGGACTTGCGGAAGATTCAAGACGCAAGTCATGAATTTGCGAGCAATATCGCCGTCCAGCAGGCGGTCGCGGTTCTTGCAGAAAACTGTGGCATCCCAGACCGCGTCGTCCATCGAAAGGCCGACAAACCAGCGGAACAGCAGATTGTACTCGAGCTGCTCCATCAACATGCGCTCCGAACGTACGCTATAGAACGCCTGGAGCAGAAGGGCCCGCAACAGTCGCTCCGGCGGAATCGATGGCCGACCCTCTCGCGCATAAAGCTTGCTGAAAGACAGCGACAGCTCCAGCAGCGCTTCGTCGGCGAGCTTTCGGATCGGCCGCAACGGGTGGTCCGCCGGAATCCTCGTCTCGAGGCGTATATAACTGAACAAATTGTCCGATTGCTGGTCCTTGCCGCGCATCGCCCCACTCTCGCTAGGAGATCCCCAATGCACAGAATCATTGCCGATCCACGGAATCACGCCCAAATCGCCGCGTAAACCGAGTTTTTCAGCATCCTGCTAGCGTCGGCAAGGGCGCATCGCAGACCCCGGACTTTTTCACCCCTTCCGGGCGGCGATCATTAACATGGGTTAATGGCACCGGCCCTGAACAGGCGTCCGATAGGTTTGGATGACGTCGTGCATTTCCCCAGGATCTAGCCTGCCTGACAGCGTGGTGGAAGTAAGCGCTCGCAGAGCATCTACCGTGACCTGGCGCCGCTTGGCGATCTCTTGTGGGGCAGGCGTTACTGCGGTGGTGGTTTGAGCTGGCGCAGCGCCATCACATCAAGTTCACCGATCGCGCGGCATCTTTCGGCGATCGCCCTGCTGACCCATTGGATTCGATCAGGTATCGC
>DASQJB010000130.1:0-6531 GCA_035631295.1 Bryobacteraceae bacterium
AAATCGTGTTCGTCACCCAACCTCGTTGAGCTCCTCGCCGAGATTGCACTACACCTTCCCGGTCTAGCAAGATTGAACATGGGTCACATCTTCGTATTCCCCGAGGTCGTCGTCTGTCTCGACTGCGGCCACCTGCAAGCAAAACTCTCCGCAGACGATCTGCACCTCATTCAACACCCCCGTCTGCAGTCAGGACCGAGCATCCTCAAAGACACCACGGGCAACAACACCACGCGCAGGTAGTACGCAAGAAAAAAGGGCTGGCGGCCACTGTCCCTAGCGATTGAGCTCCGAGGAGCCCAATCCCGGCCGCCAGCCCTGTCGGGCCATCTAAGCCATTCTTACCCGGCAAGCTTCGTTGTGTCGTTGCTCCAGATCACTCTTCAAAGGTGCGGAACAAAAAAGGCTGACGGCCCCTGCACGGCAACCACTCGCGGACCGCCAGCCTCCGCGACTTCGTCCGCCTTATAAGCCGACGAACCCGAAACGACCACGAGCAGGTTAGCTGTTTCCGACCGCCGGCGACTCCCCGGTCTAAGCCGCTGCCCTACGCACGATGCGTTGTTTCACCTGATTGTGCTAAGGGGGCCTGGCCGGACACCATTGCCGACAATTCAGACGATCACCGGCACGGGGTTCTCCTTCGGGCGGGCACTCTCAGGGGCCAAGGAAACCCCATCTTCCTTCCGCGGCCCCCACCCCCTGTAAGTTCTGACAGTTACCGCACACCTCCAGTTCTCCCAGACTTGAGGCCGTTCATGCATACCCTCCGAGGTGGCCGCAGTCTCGGACAAGCGAGACTTGCGGCCACTCATCCTCCGCGCACCACCAATTGAACGGTGACAAGCCCAACCACTCTCACATAACATCCCACGTAGGACCCAAGCCTTGCTTCCGCCGCAGTCGCTCTCCGCATAGCCGATCCTCACCGGTACATCTATGGTCCGCAAGTTCATAAATTCCGAGATCGCCAACATCTGACAATAGTAGAATGAATGCCGCGAGCAGTTGATCAAGGCGGGCCGCCCTCACCTGCGTTGATCTGACAAGCCAATCCAAACCTGGGAGGTGGTCTTATGATTCCGCATAAATATGTCTTAAGAGGCGCTTTGGCCCTTGCCGGATTCGTGCTGGTGAGCCCGTTGTCCCACGCGCAGGAGCCGGAGAAGGAACCGCAGAGGCCAATGGTCTACGAGGGTGCACCCGGCGGGTGGAGGATCCTGGAAGAGGGTCAACCCCCGGCAATGATCCATGCGACCGTCGAAGATATGAAGCGGTTTCGCGAAGCCAACGGCTATGCGCATCACAGCGGGCAAGCCGGCGCGCAGAGCGAACTCAACTATCATGGCGGAATCGGTGGCATCGGCGTCGAGACGGCCCCCAAGATCTTTCTGGTGCTTTGGGGGTCGCAGTGGAGCAACGACCCAAGCGGTGAAGCAACGATTCTGGAAAATTTCTACGGCGGCGCCGGCGGCAGCTCCTGGCTGAACAGTGTTACTCAGTATTGCCAGGGCGTAGCCAGTGGCACGGTTTTTTGCAACGGAGCGGGTCAGGCCGCCGGCAATCCGTCCAGCATCTTTGCTAGCGCCAACGTCTGGCGCGATAACGGGAGCGCCGCTCCGCGACGCCCCACCCAGTCACAGCTTGCCGCTGAAGCCGTGCGCGCCGCCCAGCACTTCGGGAACACCACCGGCGCCAGCAATTCGAGCGTGCAGTACGTGATCGCCACCGCCTCGGGGAACAACTCCCGCGGATTTGGGTCGCAATACTGCGCGTACCATAGCGCGACGAGCTCGACGGTCGGCAATGTCGCCTACACGAACCTCCCGTATATAACCGACGCCGGCGCGAGTTGCGGCGCCAACTTCAACGGTTTGGGTCCCAAGGCTGGCATTACGATTGTCAGCGGCCACGAAATGGCCGAAACCCTCACCGACCAGTTCCCGAACGGCGGCTGGCTGGATTCGAGCGGCGGCGAGAACGGGGACAAGTGCGCCTGGATCTCCTCCGGACAAGGAGCGTCGGCAGATGTCACTTTTCCAAACGGGAGCTCCTTCCCCGTGCAGTCGCTATGGAGCAACGCGTTCAATAACAATTCGGGCGGCTGCGTCCTCTCGTTCCCGTGATGTTCAAGAGAAGATGCTCAAACGAAGTTTTGAGCCTTCCAATACCGGAGATGCTACAAGCATCTCCGGTTTTTTTTGGGAACTGCGATGGCGAGGGAGTGCGTGTTTCCATTTTGAGGCGCCCAGAGACGCAAAGCCCGCCCGGAAATTCCGGGCAGGCTTTTTGGTAAACGCTTGAACTCTGAACTTTTGACTTGCTTCACCCACGCGGATTAGCGATGCGGATGGCCGCCACCACCGCCGCCGTGCGAGCCGCCCCCACCTCCACTGCTGTGACTCCCTCCACCACTGCTCGCGTGGCCCCCACCGCCACCTCCACCGTGATAGCTTCCGCCGCCTCCGCCGTAGCTGGGCGAACCGCCTCCCCCGCCATAACTACGAGGGGCGCCGCCACCTCCGCCGCCGTAATTGCGGGGGGCACTGTAACCACCGCCGCCATAACTGCGCGGGGCGCTACTGCCTCCACCGCCGTAGCTGCGGGTTGGCGGAGGAGAGTACGAGCGCGATGGTGATGGATAGTTCCGGCTCGGCGCGGAGTACGTCCGCGGCGAGTAAGAGGGCTGCTGCGCGTAACCGCGACTGTCGTAGGAGCGCCCGCGGCTGCTGCTTGGCTCGGAAGAGCCCGACGGTACGCCGTTGCTGCTTCGCGCGCCGCCATTACCTGCCCACGGTGGACGATCGCTCATGGTTCGGGCGTGCGGCGAAGTCGAACTCGAGCCGCTCTGCGCTGGGCGATCCCCCATGCCGCGCGGGGCGTTCTGCGCGGGCGCGTTGCTGCGGTCCGAACCGAAGCCCTGCGGGGCGCGGCCGCGGTCGCTAGCATGGCCTTGCGCTTCCCAAGTGCGGCTATTGCCAGGCCGCTGCCCAGAATTGTTCGCTTCGTTCCTGGTGGGCAGATTGGAGTTGCCTCTTGCCGAAGGCGGACGATCCTGCGCTAGTTGGCGCTGGCGCGCGGTCATTTCGGAATTGCCCGAAGTTGCCGCCCCATTACCGGGGCGATTCTCGAATTGGCCGCTGGCTCTCATGTTGTTATGCGCGCCAGAGTTGCCAACCTGCGAGCTTGCTCTTGCGCCGCCACCGACTCCACTGTTCACTCTCGCGGAGCTGCTGTTTTGCGCGCCGCCGAAACGTCCTGCGGTCGTTGCGCCGTTCATCGTACGCACCGATTCACGCGAAGCCGCCGGTGCCGGAGCCGTGCGCGCCATGACCGAGCGGTTCTGGATGGCGTTGGTCGGCCGAGCCACGTGCGAATTGAAGTTTGCCGCGCCCAGCGTGCTGTGCTGCGTCGGACGGATGCCGACGGAGTTCGAAACGCGCGCGCCGTTCAAGCCGGTCTGGGTAAGTCGTTGCCCGCCCCGGTTCACGCGCTCGCCATTCATGAATCCGTTGCGTGACGTCGTTGTGACCGCGCGCAGATTGTGCGCGTTCGCGAAATTGTAGTTTCGGTTGTTCAGCACATTCACATTTCTTATAAATGTGTTGTGGACATTTACAATGTTGATGTAGCGGTGGCTGCAGCCGTACCAGGGGAAGAAGGGTTCGCCCCAGCCCAGCGGGAACCAGCCCACACCGAAGCCGACGCCGAAACCAAATCCAAAGCCTCCGCCGAGCCAGCCTACAAACGCAGGGCCGTAAACCGGGTAACCATAATACGGGCCAGGGCACCAACCCCATCTGCCGCCAATGAAGGCCCAGCGGCCGTAGTGGTAAGGAGCAAAGCCCCAAGGCTCGTAGCCGATCCAAGTCCAACCCCACGGGGCAACCCAGTTCCAGTAGCCGTCGCTGTAGGGCGCCCAGTCCGGGCCAACGTCGTTCGGATACCAAACGTGGCCGTAGTCGGGTTGCTCGCTCCATTCGCCGTGGCCGTCGAGGTCGTCGTAGCCGGGCGTATCGCGCGAAACGTAATTGCCGGACTCGGAGCGATCTTCTCTCAGGTCGCGTTCTTCGGCCCATTTGTCCAGTCCGTCGGGGCCGGGCGCTTTCAAGATGCTGTAATTGGGATCATTTTCCGGGCCGCTGAATTCGGCTTGTTCGCCGGCGTGAACTTCGTATGTTTTTCCGGCTGCGCTGACCTCGCCTTCGCCGCGAATTACGGTGATGCGGGAGGCGTCACCGGCTTCATTGACATCGATGCGAAAGTCACCCGCTTGTTTAACGCTGAGCACGGCGTTGGGGGTGTCAACTTCGTAGACGTCGCCCTGGCGCAGTTCGCGGACGCGGAAATTTACCGCGCCTTCCGGAACGCGCACTTGCATGATGCCTTCATCGAGGTTGAGAAAAGAGAGAGCGGTCATGCTGCCAAGATGGAAAGCCGCCGCGCCAGCTTGCAATTCGGCGCGCGAGTCTTTGTCGACCCAAATTTTGTCGCCGATGGTCATCGGGCGGTTCTTGGCGGCGCTACCCCAATCGCCTTCTCCGCCGGGCTGCAAGGAAACCGAACCTTCGACGATGCTGATGCGGGCGACGCGCTGGGGCGGATCTTTGGCCGTATCCTCATCATCCGCGCGTGCGTGCGGCACCGCCAGAAGCAACAGACCTGCAAGGCAGGCAAAAACCCCAAACTTTTTCAGGAT
This sequence comes from Bryobacteraceae bacterium, assembly GCA_035631295.1. GTDB lineage: Bacteria > Acidobacteriota > Terriglobia > Bryobacterales > Bryobacteraceae > Palsa-187. The sequence goes on from DASQJB010000130.1 coordinate 4,700, forward strand.
CGTAAATCTTGAAAATGTGTCCGTCTTCATGACGAATCCCCTATTCTCGGAAGGGACGTCCGACTTGCTCGGGACCTCCTGGGAAGGTCCTTCCGATGGAAGCCTAACACCTTTCGCTTCCAGTACGTTAAACCCCGAAACGGGAAAGAAGTTGCCCTGCTGCGCGAGATCGCGTTTCCCTACCCGGCGGGGCTATGCAGTAGGACGCGGCTCGCTGGCCGATGGGTACATGGCCGCTTGCCGGAGGTCCTCACATCTTGTTGACTATAATGCACTTATGTGGGCAAGGAGAACAGCCAAACTAAACGAGCTTCGAAATGCTCGGCGAATTGCAAAATTGCGAAGATGAACCAGTCAGGCGCCGGCGTACCAGGCGTAGCCGCCTTCGGGCTCGGCGGAGCCGAGGCCTTTACCGAACTGTTTGATGTCGTCGGTGAGCGTGAGTTGCGTGACGTATTTCAGGCTCTTGTAGCCAAGCTGGCGGGTTACCCGCAGGCGAAGCGGTCCGCCGAACCCAATCGGGAGTTCGCCGCCGTTCATTCCATAGGTCAGCAGCGTTTGCGGATGAAGCGCGTCGGCCATGTCGATGCTGTCCCACCAGTAGGGTTGGAACGAACGGTAAACGACGTAGCGCACGTGAGGAGCCGCGCCTACGCGTTCGAGGACCTGAGAAAGGGGAGCGCCAATCCATTCGGCGATGTACGACCAGCCTTCTTCACACTGAATCATGGTGATGTGGCTGCGGCGAGGAAAGCTTTTGAGTTCGGCCAGCGAGAAGGACGCGGGGCGAGCCACGAGGCCATCCACGGCGAGGCGCCAATCGGCAAACGCGCTTTGCTTGTGGCGCTCGAAGTCGTCGCCTAAAGGTGCGACTTCGTTGGCGAACGGTTTTGCGGAAATCTGGGTTTCGGAAAATTCACGCGCGAGCGAGTGGCGCGTCAAGAGCCGCTGCGCGGCATAGGTCAGCGTTTCGCCGGGACCGTAGATGCCGCCGGAATCGGGCGGAACAAGGCCGTAGCGCTTGGCGAGTTTCGCGGCTACGACAAGCCCTGATGCGCCCGCGGTGGCTGCGATGCCGGTAGTGATTAGTTTGCGGCGAGAGAGTTTGCTCATAAGCGCTCCAGAGGCTCGGCGCCGCGCCCGGTGATCATGGCGCGCATGCGGCTTCGGAATCCCGCCAGAAAAACCATGAAGACGTGAACCAGAAGAAAAAGCACCAGGGCCCAGGTCAAGAAAAAGTGGAGAGTGCGCGCGGATTGTTGACCGCCCAGAATGTTTACCGCCGCCGGAACTGCGGACACAAACGAGGGCGACATGGCGAGCCCCGTCCAGATGATCATGGGAAACAGAACGAAAATCACCAGGAGATACGCGAGGCGCTGCAGGACGTTGTAAGACCAGGCTTCTTCCGGGCCGGCACGCGTGAGGCGTAAATGCTCGACAATGGAAGTCGCGAGCCGCTTTGGCGACACGTCAGAGAGAGCTGGAAGTAAATTGCGGCGGAAGTGTCCGTTCAAGAGACTTGCGACACCATATGACAAAGCGACGAGCACCAACACCCAGGCGGATTGGAAATGGAGATAGCGGCTCCAGCCGTTCTGGTCGGGAAGGACGTAGCCGTAGCCGGTGGGAACCATGTTTCTGGATGAAGGAATGGGGATTTTGAACAGAGGCGCCGTGTTGACGTTGCCGGTCTCGCCCCAATAGAAGCGCGGATGCGAGACGACAAGCTCTAGTCCGCTGACCAGCAGCGCGAGAAAGGCCAACGTGATGAGCCAGTGCGTGACGCGCACGAGACGCGAGTGCCTGGGATGCCGTGTCTCGGCCATTTT
>DASQJB010000131.1:0-15691 GCA_035631295.1 Bryobacteraceae bacterium
CCGACTCCTCGGGGACAGGGATCCGGACTCGATCAGGAGGACATGTCCAACGGCACATACGATTTCGGGGGCGGGCTGGTCTTCCCCCAAGGTCCTTCATCCTGGCTGGATACCCACCTGACTACTACACAAATGGCTCCGTTCTTCCCCAACGCGGGCGCCGGCCCGAAGATCACGATGAAGTTCAAGGCGAAAATCTTTTCCTTCGCAGACGTCGTAGTTAACAGCAACTCGCTCACGCTTCTTCAAATCAGCGAGCCTTTGCAGAGCGCTTCTTCGGCATCGCCTTCAAATCCTTACCCGTACGGAGCGGACTTTTTCGGCGCCGCCATTAACGATCCGGCGCCCGATACGGCGCCTGATACAACAACAGGGGCGCTTATCAGCAGCGCGCAGGATGGCCCCTCGGCGCTGCTGGACACGTTCACTGTGACCAAGCCGCAGGTGAATCTGACGGTCGATCTTTCGGCCCCGGCGTCAGTCGTGCAGGGCGGCGATTTGAATTACATATTCAATGTGTCCAATCTCTCTCCCTATCCTTTGAATGGCGTGCAGGCGGTATTCACCCTGCCCGCGGGCGTCGACTACATTGGCGACCTCGACGACTCGACGACGTTGCAGGCGCCGAATGCCGTCGTCGTGACTATCGGCAGGCTGGCGGCTGGAGAGAGCCGCACGATTACGATTCCCATCGTCGTCGGAGAAAATCTTCCGGCCGGAACGCAGTTGCCGGGGTCCGCGCTGGTGCGGTCGGGGACGGCGCAGCCGGTGACCGCGAACCAGCAAAGCACGTATGTGATCCACTTCAACGGCCGGTGGATCAAGCCGGGCGAGAGACCCCAGGTCCGGCGCGCCAGAGTTCGGCGAACGCCGGGCAAAGCCCGGGGCAGGCTGAAAGGCAAGCCACACCGAAATCGTCGCAGCGGGAGGCTTTCAGCTCTAGTCGTACATGAGCGTGCTAGGCCCTTGCCGGGTCTTTCTTCTCCGGGTCGAAGCCCAGTTCCGCGATGGCGGCATCGGCGCGCTTGGCCTTGATCGCGCCGCCGCGGGCCAGAGCTGAGAGCGTGGCTTGCGCGATCGCCTCGGCGGAGATCTCGAAGTGGTTGCGCAGATACTGCCGGTTTTCGCTGCGGCTGAAGCCGTCGGTGCCAAGCGAAATCAGCCTCGTGCCGATCCAAGGAGCGAGCTGATCCGGCACGGCCTTCATATAATCGGAGGCCGCGACGATGGGGCCATCGGTCTTTTCCATCAAGCCGGTGATGTAGGGAATGCGCGGCGATTTCGTAGGATGCAGCCGGTTCCAACGATCCACTTCCATGGCATCGCGGCGCAGCTCGTTATAGCTGGGAACGGACCAGACATCGGTTGGGATTTGGTAGCGCTCCGACAAGATCTGCTGCGCTCGCAGCGCTTCGTTCAGAATCGAGCCGCTGCCGAACAACTGCGCCGCGGCCGGACCTTTCTCCGCCGCGCGGCATTTGTAGATGCCTCGTAAAATGCCTTCGCGAATGGCTTCGCCTTCCGGCATCGGCGGCTGCACGTAGTTCTCGTTGTAAACGGTGAGGTAGTAGAAACGATCCTCGCCTTCCTGGTACATGCGGCGGATGCCATCCTGGACGATCACGGCGAGCTCATACGCATAAGCAGGATCGTAGATCGCGCAGGTGGGAACCACGCTGAAGAGCAACGGGCTCTGCCCGTCGTCGTGCTGCAAGCCTTCACCCAGCAGAGTGGTCCTGCCGGCGGTTCCGCCCATCAGGAACCCCTTGCCGCGCGAATCGCCGAAGGCCCAGACCAAATCGCCGACGCGCTGATAGCCGAACATCGAATAGTAGATGTAGAAGGGAATCGTCGGGACGCTGTAATTGGCGTAGGCCGTGCCGGCGGCCAGGCAGGAGGCCATCGACCCGGCCTCGGTAATGCCTTCTTCGAGAATCTGGCCGTTTTGCGCTTCGCGGTAATAGAGCAGCGTATTGGCGTCCACGGGCTTGTAGCGCTGTCCTTGGCTGGCGTAGATGCCGAACTCGCGGAACAGGCTCTCCATGCCGAAAGTTCGCGCTTCGTCGGGCACGATGGGCACGACAAACCTGCCGATTTCCTTGTCCTTCATCAAGGCTTTCAGGACGCTCACGAAGGCCGCCGTGGTGGAGGCTTCGCGGCCGCGCGAACCGCCGACCGCGTCGTGGAAGACTTCGAGCGGAGGCGTCCTGATCTCAATCGGCTTGGGGTGGCGCGCCGGCAGCGGGCCGCCCATAGCTTTCCCGCGCTCCCGCATGTACTTCATCTCGGGCGAATCTTCAGGCGGGCGAAAGAATCCCACGGTGCTGACGATTTCGTCGGAAATGGGGAGCTCGAATGTCGTGCGAATCCCACGTAGATCGTCCTCGCTGAGCTTTTTCTGCTGATGCGCGGTCATGCGGCCTTGCGCGATGGCGCCCAGGCCGTAGCCTTTCACGGTCTTAGCGAGGATGACGGTGGGCTGACCTTTGTGCTCTACAGCGCGCTTATAGGCGTTGTAGACTTTCACCGGGTCGTGGCCGCCGCGGCGCAAAGCCCAGAGCTCATCGTCGCTCATGTGCTCGACAAGCTTCAGCAACTCGGGATATTTGCCGAAAAATTCCTTGCGTAGGTAAGCGCCACCGTTGGCGCGAAAGCTCTGATATTCACCGTCCACGCACTCGTGCATGCGTTTGAGCAGCAATCCTGTTGTGTCTCGGGCGAACAGATCGTCCCAATTCGCGCCCCAGATGCACTTAATGACGTTCCAGCCGGCGCCCAGGAAGGCGGCTTCCAGTTCCTGAATAATGCTGCCGTTGCCGCGCACCGGCCCATCCAGGCGCTGTAAATTGCAATTGACGACAAAGATGAGGTTGTCGAGCTTTTCGCGCGAGGCGAGCGTCAAGGCTCCGAGGGACTCCGGCTCGTCGCATTCACCGTCGCCAAGGAACGCCCAAATCTTGCGCGGCGTTTGCGGTATGACGCCGCGATGTTCCAGGTAGCGCATGAACCGCGCCTGATAGATGGCGCTGATAGGGCCGAGGCCCATGGAAACCGTCGGGAATTGCCAGAAATCCGGCATCAGCCAGGGATGCGGATAGGAAGACAAGCCGGGATGGTCGCGCAGCTCGTGGCGGAAGTTTTCGAGATGCTTTTCCGAGAGGCGGCCTTCCAAGAAGGCTCTCGCGTAGACTCCCGGCGAGGCGTGGCCTTGGAAATAGACCAGGTCGCCGGGCAGGTCGCGGCCGTTTTGATCCTTATAACTGCCATGGAAGAAGTGATTGAATCCGACCTCGAATAGCGTGGCCACCGAAGCGTACGTGGCGAGATGCCCGCCGATGTTGGGATCGTACTTATTGGCGTGAACTACCATCGCCACCGCGTTCCAGCGAATCAGGCTCTTGATATTGCGCTCGAGAGTCCGATTGCCCGGGTAGGCGGCTTCCTCCTCGGGAGGAATGGTGTTCATGTAGGGCGTGTTCCAACGCATCGGAACGCGGACGCCGAGGTTGGCGGCGCGGTCCATCAGCGATTCGAGCAGAAAGCCGGCCCGGTCGGGCCCGGCTTGGTCTACGATATCATCGAGCGCCTCGATCCATTCGGAGGTTTCCTGGGGATCGAGGTCGTCGGGCGCTTCAGTTTTTGCCTTAAGCATGGGGGTCAATACCAAGTTAGCATTGGAGCGAGCGCGTCAGATTCGCGTCTCGGCGGATCTTTGCGAGGCTTGCAGGGGGTGCTTCCAGCGGGCTAGCGGTCTGCCCAAAGATTTCGGCGACCGCTCGGCCCGGAGCTTTGGCGCTTGCGCTCGCGAGGTGCAACTTTTCAAAGGACCATGGAAATCCTTGGTCCGGCGCAGCAGAAGCTGGTGCAGCTGTTGTCTGGTTGGCAACACCCGAATATAGGGACCTAATAAAATCGAGGGTCATCGAGAAGCCCGCCTGGACAGAACTTGAGAGAAAGGCCGCCACTTGCCGAGCTCGTCATCCAGACTGCGCACCATTCTGAGCCGTGCTGTACACCGAAGATGTCCTCATAGTAGACGAAACCGTAAGCACAAGCTCCCCAATGTGGTCCGCCACCATATTGACCATTTCCGTGCTGATCGTGCTGTTGTCCGTAGCCTCAAACGACAGCCCTGAGCCAACGGTGTGGTTTTCCGACGGGAGGCGCAGCTTGACGGGGAAGGGGAGTGATCCCAAAAGGCATCGCCCAAGTCCGCCAACCCGCATTCACTCGAAGTGCCGGTGTCAGGCCCACGTTTTTGTAGAACATTGTGACTTTGAGCGGCTGTCCCTTCTGGGGCTCGGAGGCTAGGTCGGCGTGGTCCAATATCATGAACGCTCTTTGGCTCGTCTGAAACGAGGTCCGAGCAAAGTCTGCCGACTCTTTGCCCAGACGGGCCGAACGCGATGCAGCCTCCGCGTTTCGCTGAGCCGCATCGAGTGATCGCCGGAATAGATCGATTTGCTCCCTTGTGTATGACGACTGCTGATCGAACTGCTGCCGCGCGAGCTCCAGTTGAGCGTCTTGTTGTTCTTTGCTTGATCGCATCTGATCCCGTGTTAGGCGAAGGGCCGCTTGGGTTACGCTCGCCTGCCACAAGCTGCTTGCCGCTGCGATGATTGAAATCGCCGTGACAATTGCGCGGAGTGACCAGCTGGCACGCCGCCTGGGGCGAACAATTAATCGTTCATCAGCGCCGCTTGTAGATAAACGGGGAGTAGCGTCGTCAGGCAACAGCATAAATCAGGTCAACTTGGGAAACCTAGCGGATTCGATGTCTTTGCCCTAGCTACACCCGCTCGTTGAGCCGCAGTTTTCGCACTTAAAGCACGAGCCGTTGCGGGTCATCAGGCCGCCGCATTCGGCGCAGGTGGGGGCGTCGCTCATGGTCGGAGGGAAGGGCAGGGCTTGCTGCGGATTCGGCTCGGTGACGCGGAGCTTGGCAGCCTCGCCGGCTTCGCCCGCGGCGTACTCGGGCCCGAGGAACTTCGCGCCCAGCCAGCGGAAGATGTAGTCCATGATCGACTTTGCGTAGGGAACCGTGGGGTTGCCGGTCCAGCCGCTCGGCTCGAAGCGCACGTGGCTGAATTTGTCCACGAAGAATTTCAGCGGCACGCCGTATTGAAGCGCGTAGCTGACGGCCGTCGCGAAGCTGTCCATGAGGCCGGAAATGGTCGAGCCTTCCTTGGCCATGGTGACGAAGAGCTCGCCCGGCTGGCCGTCTTCGTACAAGCCGACGGTCAGGTAGCCTTCGTGGCCGCCGATGGAGAACTTGTGCGTGAGCGATTGCCGCTCGTCGGGGAGCTTGCGGCGGACGGGGCGATAGACGATCTTCTCCACAACTTTCTCTTCCGTGGGCGCGGCGGCAACAACGGCAGCCTTGGCGCCCTTCGCAGTGCCGGAGCTGAGCGGCTGGACCCGCTTGGAATTATCCCTGTAAATCGCCACCGCCTTCAACCCCAGACGCCAACTCTCCATGTAGGCGTTCATGATGTCTTCCACGGTCGATTCTTCCGGCATGTTGATGGTCTTCGAAATCGCGCCGGAAATGAACGGCTGCACGGCGGCCATCATGCGCACGTGGCCCATAAAGTGAATCGATCGGACCCCGTTCTGGGGGCGGAAGCTGCAATCGAACACCGGCAGATGCTCGTCTTTCAAGCCCGGAGCGCCTTCGATAGTGCCGGTGGAGTCGATATGATCGACGATCTTGCCGACCTGGTCCGGCGTGTAGCCTAGCTTGATCAGCGCGCTGGGGACGGTGTTGTTGACGATCTTGATGACGCCGCCGCCAACCAGCTTCTTGTATTTCACGAGGGCCAGATCCGGCTCGATGCCGGTGGTGTCGCAATCCATCATGAAGCCGATGGTGCCGGTGGGCGCGATGACGGTGGTTTGCGCGTTGCGAAAGCCTGCCACACGGCCAAGTTCCAGCGCCTCCTCCCAGCAGCGGCGGGCGTTCTCGTAGAGAGCGGCGGGAACGCGGCGGCTATCGATGTGCGACACTGCATCGCGATGCATGCGGATCACGTTCAGGAACGGCTCTTCGTTCTCCGCATAGCCGGGGCAGGGACCCGTAGCTTCGTTGGCGATGCGGGCGCTGGTCAAATACGCCTGCCCGCACATAACGGCGGTAAGCGCGGCCGCCCAGTCGCGGCCCTGATCGCCGTCATAGGGAATACCCATGGACATCAGCAGCGCGCCGAGATTAGCGTAGCCCAGGCCCAGAGGGCGGAAGTCGTGCGAGTTCTTCGCGATCTTTTCGGTGGGATAAGCGGCGTTGTCGACGATGATCTCCTGCGCCAGAATCACCGTGTCCACTGCATGACGATAGGCTTCCACGTCGAACTGGCCATCCGGCCCGACGAACTTCATTAAGTTCAGCGACGCGAGATTGCACGCGGAATCGTCCAGGAACATGTATTCCGAGCAGGGGTTGGAAGCGTTGATGCGACCGGTGTTCTTGGAAGTGTGCCAGCGATTGATCGTTGTGTCGAACTGCATTCCGGGATCGCCGCACTGATGCGTGGCCTCGGCGATCTGGCGCACCAAGTCGCGCGCGCGGTAGCGTTTCACCGGCAACCCGGTGGCGCGGGACTTGGTCCACCAATCGGAATCGGTGAGGACGGCTTCCATGAACTCGTCGGTGGCGCGGACGCTATTGTTGGCGTTCTGGAAAAAGATGGAGCCGTAGGCGTCGCCGTCAAGCGACGAATCAAAGCCGGCGTCGACCAGTGCGTGCGCCTTCTTCTCCTCTTTGGCTTTGCACCAGATGAATTTCTCAACGTCGGGGTGGTCGGTGTTGAGGATCACCATTTTGGCGGCGCGGCGGGTCTTGCCGCCGCTCTTAATCACGCCGGCGAAAGCGTCGAAGCCTTTCATGAAGCTCAAGGGGCCGGAGGCGCGCCCGCCGCCGGAGAGCACGGCGTCTTCTTCGCGCAGCGTGGAAAGATTCGTCCCGGTGCCGGAGCCCCATTTGAATAACATGCCTTCGGTTTTGGCGAGGTCGAGGATCGATTCGAGCGTATCGCCGACGGAATTGATGAAGCAGGCCGAGCATTGTGGGCGGCGCTCGCCGTTATCGAGCTTCTTAACACGGTCCGAAGCCGTGTCGTAATTCCAGCCGTAACCGCGCGGCTCTTTCACGCCGACGTTGAACCACACTGGCGAATTGAAGCACGCCTTCTGCGTCAGCATCAGGTGGGCCAGGTCGTCGCGAAAATTGGAGGCGTCCTGCACGGTGCGGAAGTAGCGCTGTTGCACGCCCCAATCGGTGATCGTGTCCACCACGCGGCTCACGAGCTGGCGGACACTCGTTTCGCGCTCCGGCGAACCGATTTTGCCGTAGAAATACTTGCTGACGACGATGTTTGTGGCCGTCTGGGACCAATCGGCGGGGACTTCAACGTCCCGCTGCTCGAAGATTACCGCGCCTTTGTCGTTACCGATGGAGGCGGTACGCAGCTCCCAGTTCGCGTCATCGTAGGGGGTCTTTCCTGGCTCCAGTTTGGCAGTAAAGTATCGTGGGAATGACACCCCGAATCGGTCCGTCACTTGCACAGGTTGACGGATATCCTTTAGTTTCATGGCAACGCCTACACTTAATTGTCCCATGCTGTCTCCAATGTGGCCGTGCCGGGCAGCTCGAAAAAACGAACCGAAGCTTGGACCACTTGGCAATCTTGCCCCAACATATAGTGGCTAGTCAAGAATTTTATCTATACGTCGATGCATTGGGTTACAAGGACGTTTCGAAATCACCCGAAGTACGTATTGTCTATCGACAATAGGAGTTTAACGTGATAGAATCAGGCATGACCTGGAGAATCAGTCATTTACAGGCCTTGGAAGCGGAGAGCATCCACATCATCCGCGAGGTGGCCGCGGAGTTCCAGCGACCGGTGATGCTGTATTCGATTGGTAAGGATTCCTCTGTAATGGTACGCCTCGCGCAGAAGGCATTCCACCCGGGGCCTGTTCCGTTTCCGCTCCTCCATGTCGATACGACTTATAAATTCAAGGAGATGATCGAATTCCGCGACCAGTTCACGGCGGAGTTGGGGGTGAAGCTGATCGTACATTCGAACACGGTCGCCCTAGAGGCGGGAGCGAATCCGTTCCGCCTGGGAACAGAACGCTGCTGCGGGCTGCTAAAGACGCAATCGCTGCTGGACGCGTTGCGCGAAGGCAATTTCGACGCGGCTTTCGGCGGAGCGCGCCGCGATGAGGAGAAGTCCCGGGCCAAGGAGCGCATCTTTTCGTTCCGGGACCGGCTGGGGCAGTGGGACCCGAAGAACCAGCGGCCGGAGCTGTGGAGCCTGTTCAATGGCCGCGTGGAGCCGGGCGAATCGATTCGCGTGTTTCCGCTGTCCAATTGGACTGAGCTGGATGTTTGGCAGTACATTCATATGGAGAAGATTCCGATTGTGCCGCTGTACTTCGCCAAAGAGCGCCATATGCTAGTGCGCGGAAATTCCCTGATCCTGCCGGAGCTGGATTTTGTGCAGCCGCGCGCGGGAGACCGCTTCGAGTGGGTGAAGTGCCGGATGCGATCTTTGGGCTGTTCGCCTTGCACGGGAGCCATCCGCTCGGACGCGGATTCGATCCCGAAGATTATCGCGGAGTTGGTGGAAGTCCGCAATTCGGAGCGCGAAAACAGAGTCATCGATCACGACCGCGAAGGCTCCATGGAACTCAAGAAGCGGGAGGGATACTTTTGATGGCGTCGGCTGTGAGCAGACCCGACTTCGTCGTAGGGGACGGCTTTTTCGACATCAAGGCGTTTCTCGATCAGGAGGCGTCGAAGGACTTGCTGCGGCTGACCACCGCCGGCAGCGTGGACGACGGCAAAAGCACTCTGATCGGCCGTATGCTGCACGATGCCCGGGGAGCCTACGAAGACCAGCTCCGGTCGGCGCGGCGGGGAGGAGAGATCGATTTTTCGCTGCTCACCGACGGTCTTCGCGCGGAGCGCGAGCAAGGCATCACCATCGACGTCGCCTACCGCTATTTCTCGACGCCCAAGCGCAAATTTATCCTGGCGGATACGCCTGGCCACGAGCAGTACACACGCAACATGGCGACCGGCGCGTCCACGGCTGAGCTGGCGATTATTCTTTGCGACGCCTCGCGCGGCCTCACCGTTCAATCGCGCCGCCATGCCTATATCGCGGCGCTGCTCGGCATCCCGCACTTCGTGATCGCCGTGAACAAGATGGACCTGGTGGGCTATAGCGAAGACGTTTTCCGCCAGATCCGCTCCGAATTCGAGCCGTTCCTGCATCGCGTGGGCGCGAAGGATCCGTACTTCCTCCCCTTGAGCGCCCTGAAGGGCGATAACGTGGTGGATCCCAGCCGGCACATGGGCTGGTTCCGCGGGCCGAGCCTGCTGGAGCACTTGGAGACGGTGGAGACACAAAACCGGGCGATCGAAGCCCCTTTCCGTATGGCGGTCCAACGCGTGGTGCGGCCGCATCAGGATTTTCGCGGCTACGCGGGGCAAATCGCTTCCGGCGTCATCCGCCCGGGCGATGAAGTGATCGCACTGCCATCGGGGCGGCGCACGCATGTGCGGAACATCGTCACCTTCGACGGCGACTTGAAAATCGCGCACGCGCCGCTTTCGGTGACGCTGACGCTGGAGGATGAAATCGACATCAGCCGTGGCGACATGATCGCAGGCGGAGACGATCCATTGGCGACACGGACCTTCGAAGCCACCATGGTCTGGTTCGACGGCAAGCCGCTGGATCCCGCGCGCGATTACCTGGTGAAGCAAACTTCCCATGTCGTGCCGGCGCGCGTGGAGGCGGTGAAGCACAAGGTGAACGTCTCGACCCTCGAAATCGGGCCGGCGGCCGACGGTTTGTGGCTGAACGAAATCGGCGTCGTCCGCATTGCCGGCGCGCGTCCTCTGTTTTTCGACCGCTACGCCGCCAATCGCGGCACGGGCAGCTTCATCCTGATCGACCGCGAGACTAACGCCACCGCTGGCGCGGGGATGATTCTCTGCGCCGTTGCCGATATAGTGGAAAACGCCGCCGACCGCGTGGCGCGGCTGGTGCGCGGGTTGATTCCCTTGGGCGCGCGCGTGGATTTGCCGGAAGACGACGCGGCCGCGGCCGAAGTTCTGCACGGCAGACTTAAAGGACTCTGGAATGATTGATGCCAAGGTGAAAGCTGCCGCGGAATTGATCGCAGCCGAAATCGCCGAGGGCGGCGCGCCTTGCATCACCTCCAGCTTTCAAGTGGAATGCGTTGCTCTGGTTCACATGCTGATCCAGCAAAGGTCCGGCACTCCGGTGCTCTTTTTGGAGACGGGCTACCATTTCCCGGAGACCTTGGCTTATCGCGACCGCATCGCGGCGGACTGGAACTTGAATTTGGTGAATCTGTCGGCGAAGCAAAGCGTGGCGGACCAGGAAGCGCAGTTCGGCATTCTGAATCAGACTGCGCCGGACCAATGCTGTAAGCTGCGGAAAGTGGGGCCGCTATTTGAGGGGCTCAAAGATTTCGATGTGTGGTTTACGGCGCTGCGGCGCGAACAATCGCCTACGCGGGCGAATCTTCAAGCCGTGGAGCCGTTCAAATTGCCCAGCGGAAAAACGCTGCGCAAGATCAGCCCGCTGGCCGATTGGACCAATCGCGACGTTTGGGCGTATCTGAGCCTGCACAAGATCCCGGCGCTGCCGCTTTACGACCAGGGCTACACCAGTATCGGCTGCCAGCCATGCACTGCTTTGCCGCTGAATCCCGAAGATCTGCGATCCGGGCGGTGGCAGGGAAAAGACAAGCTGGAGTGCGGCATCCATATTCAGGCCGGGTAGAAGATCCATGGAATTCGCGCTCGGATTCGGGATTGCGGTGATCATCGCGCTGACGGGAGTGGGCGCAGGTTCTCTCACCACGCCGCTGCTGATTCTGCTGCTTGGCTTGCCGGCCAAGGAGTGCGTGGGCACGGCGCTGATCTTCGCCACTGTCGTCAAGATTCTGAGCGTGCCCGGATACATAAAGCGCAGGCAAGTGAATTGGCGGGTATTCGGCTACATGACAGCCGCGGGAACGCCGGGCGTGGTGGGCGGCGCGCTGCTGCTGAATAAGGTCCCGACCAACCTGGTGACGGGTTTTGTCGGGCTCACCATCATGATCATGGCGCTGGTGAATCTGATCCGGTTCGATCACGTGATCCGGCATGATCGCGCGAAGTGGCTCGCGCCGATTGGCGCGCTGATTGGACTTGAGATGGGATTCTCATCAGCCGGAGCGGGAGCCATCGGAGCGCTGGCGATGATGAGCCTGACCAAGCTCGCCACAGCCGAAATCGTAGGCACGGGATTAGGATTCGGTCTCGCGCTTTCCGGCCTTGGTGGAATGATTCACGCGGGATTGGGCGACATAAATACAACCGTGCTGTGGAAACTGCTGGTGGGCGGAGCGGTCGGAGCGTTGGCTGGATCTGCCCTTGCAGGACGTGTGCCGGCCAAACAGCTTCGCTTCATGCTGTGCCTGACGCTGGTCTATATCGGCGGCCAGCTTTCCTGGAAGACGTTTTCTCCGGCGGCCGTAGTAACAGTTCTGGCCGTGGGCGTGGTCGTCGCCGCCGCGGTTTATTTTCGCTCTGCGGCCGGCAAAGCTCCGCTTCCCGAGAGCTTGCCGCGAGCCAGCAGCCGCGCGGCGGGCGAATAGAAGCTCTACATCACCTCCAGCAGCGCGCCTCCGATCCGGCGGCGGCCCAGGCTCACTTCCAGGGTGTGGATTCCCGAACGGATTTCTTCAGGTAGGCGAAAATTCACTTCGTAACGCTGCGGGCGCGGGTCAACGCAAAAATAATCTAGCCCAAGTTCATCAGTCTGACCGCTCCCTGACGGTCGCGGCTCTGTAAGCGGCTGTGAACCAGAGAGCGTAGGCTGAGCCGCGACGGTCAGGGAGCGGTTATGACGAACTCGGGCTGACGTCTCTACCGCGCGGCCGTCGATAGATGCGCGAATCTCCTCCGGGCGCGAGATCTCTTCGAGCGTCATTTTCACCAAGCGGGTCTCGATCCGGTTTTCCGCGACGAGATTCACCGCGTCGCAGACCGATTGGAGGCGTGGAACCAATGGGCCAGGCGGAATCACGCGGAGGGTCGCGACAGGCGAGATGCGCTTGTCGCGCCACAGTAGCTCGACTGGGAGAAGGCCCGTGGCGTCCATCGGGGGTAGCGCGACGTTGACTTGCTGAAATCCGTCCCGGTTAGGCGGGCCGATGTGCTCGACGGTTCCGCGGCTTCCGCCGATAAATACTTGAAGGTCGTGCAGGCCGGCGTCCTCGGGCAGATTCTCGACCCAAAGGGAGATGGAAGCGAAGCGGCCGCGGCAAGGAGCAACCGGCTCCGAGCTGCTGGCATTAGTGATGCGGCGAACCGCGGCAGGCGGAACGGCGGGGAGGGCAAGCTGCTGCATGGGCCGCTTTCGCCAGGTGGTCCACATGTATTGCGTCGAGGCGCCCTCCAGCGCGAGCATCTGAAAATCGTTGTCTCGGGTGAACTGGAGGATTTCCTCCGCGGAAAAGCGCGCGCCGGTCCAGGTGTTGTAGGAGCCTTCGGAGATGGGATCGCGCGGCAAACCGTTGAATTGTAGATGCGCCAGACCGCCCGGGATCAGAACGCGCCGGATCTCGCGAAGATATTGATACACCACTTCGCGGCTGGGAATGTGCTGGAAGACCGCGTAGGAGTAAACGAATCCGAAGGAACCATCACCGAACTGCTCCAGGCTTGCGCCGTTCGAGACATGCGGAAACGCGTTGGGAGTGTCGCGCAGCTTCTCGCAGGCCAGCGCGATCATTTCGTCCGAAACGTCGACGCCATGGACTTCGGCGAAATGGCGGCTCATGGGCCGCATGAGCCGGCCTGGTCCGCAACCGATTTCGAGCGCGTTCAAGCGCAAAGTTTCGCCCGAAGGGAAGCGGCGCAGCTCCGCGTCGAGCCTTCGGATCACTTCCGACGCGGTGGCGAAGAATCCGGCGTCATCCTGCCCTCGCCGCCCGAAGGCGACGTAATAGCCGGCGTCCTCCCGCGCGCGCGCGTTCCAATCGTCCCGCATTTGCGCCACAATGCGGGGATTGGACATCACTGCGGTTTGCGGCTCGAGTATTTGTTGAGCAACTCGGTCAGCGGCGCCGCCGCGGCGGGAGGCTTGACGTCTCCTGTGACGATCTCACGGTTCTTGACGGCCTTTCCGTACATCTCGCGGTTCCAGTCTTCGTCTTCGCGAAGCGTGGAGCCGTTGAGAGAAACGCCCGCGAACAAGCCTCGGGCCCGGGACCATGTGAGAATCTCGGCGGTCATGGCGGCATCGGTCTCGGCTTGGGTCGAGCGCCCCACCGGTCCGGCCGCGGCTGTGGCGTCGCCGCCCAGGGTGAACTTGGTGGAAAGCAGCCGGTCTACGCCTTTCTGATTCATGATCAGCATGAAGACGTCGGTCTCCGTGCCGCCGATTTGAAAGCCGAAGCTGCCCCCCTCAATGCGAACGGAGCCCGGCGCGGACCAGCCGACGCCGTCCTTCTTCCGGCAAGAGACGAAGCCCTTGCCATATTTAGCGCCGACGATGAACGCGCCCGACTTCAGATCGGGAACGATCACTAAGCATTGCGCCTTGTCGAGAAGCTGCTGGGGGATGGACTTGTCCGGAATGTCCATTACGTCCTTGAAGGCGTCCGAGGCGGCGGCCAGACGTTTTGTTGTATCCGGCTCGGAAGCGGCGGCCAGAAGCCCCGCGAAAAGCGGAAGCACGAGGATGGGTTTCAGTCTCATGAATCTTCTCCAGTGAGTTTGCAATGGCTCGCGGATAGCATAGCATGGCTGCATCAGGCGGAAAATGAACCGCTCGCGCCGGCCGTATTCGCGAGGGCCTCGGGAGACACCAGTCGAAAGTATCGCCGGATGCTCTCGGCGGCCGCTTGCGTTTGGTGGCGAGGGAAACGCCTCACGGCGCGATTGAGTTTAAGGTTCAGGTAATGCCGGACGCCTTGGTGCAGCAGCAGTAGGGCTCCGAGGCCATAAGTTCCCACAGTTATTAAGACGAAGGCCCCCAGGGCGGCGTTCCTCGTCCATTTCTCGGCCGGGTCCCAGCCCATGGCGCGAAGTTGGCGCAACTCGTTGTCGCGCCAGGAGGGGAAGGTGGCCACAAGAACCAATTCATTTGGAGTGGTGGAAATGCGAAGGGTCTCCTGGCCGGATCTGAGCACCCGCTTCCCAGAGGTTGCTGCGATGTCCTTCAGCAGCGAGTCCAGCGAACTGACATCGTCGAGGAAAGGGACGGCTGGCTGAGCGTGATCGGTTAAGGGCGGCGGCGCGGGAGGGCGGCTCTCCACGGGGGACGCTTTACTAGGCCGCTCGGCGTTTCCCGGATCAACTGGCCGAAGCGGCTGGCGCCCCAAGGCGTCGTTGATCTCCTCGGCGACGCTGGCGAACAGATCTTGACGGGCGCGCAACAGGCGAAGCAGATCCCGCGAAGCGCTGGCAGACTCTGGATCGTTCAGCCGCCTTTTCACCTCATATAACAGGTCGCGTTGCCGTTGCAAATTCATGTCCTGGTCGGACTCGATCTGGGCTCGAAGGTCGCCCAAATAGGAAATGGGAACGGAGGGCTCCGCCGGCAGAGGATTGGGCGGCGGAAGCGGAGGCGGCGCTGCCTGTATGGCTTTGAGCAGCGCGAACGCCGCACTTTTGTCCTGAGCGCGATAGTCGACAAACTGAATTTTGGACAATTCGGGCGGCAGCAGATTCACTTTCACGCCGTCGTGACAAAGAACGGGAAGGATCGTCTTATTGAGCTGCGATGCGTAGGTAAATTCCGCGCGGCAAGCCTTTGATTCGAGTAGCTGCGGGGTTAGGACGAGGATGCACAGGTCGCACTCGCGAATCTGGCGAAGAATCGCGTTCCACCATGCTTGTCCGCCGATCACTTCGCGATCGAACCAAGCGGCGTGTCCCATCTGCCGGACATCTTCCGCCACCGCGGCTGCGGCGGAAGCATTTAGCCGGCTATAACTCAAGAACACGTTCACGATAGAGGGTCGCGAATCCGGCTCGATTATATCAATTTAAGGTATTTGACTCTAAATGAGGAGTGAAGTGGGACGAGCGTTCCTTGGCAGATGCACCGCTGAAGCTCGGCTAGAAAGCCGGCTGCGGGCATGATTGCCCGTCCCACGCAAACTTAGGGCAGCTTGAAATCCACGTGACGGTCGCGATTGAGCTGCTGTGTGAACCGCAGGTCGATCATCGACATCGGCGCCTTCACAGTTTGACCGTCTCGGGCCGTGAATATCAATGTATCGGCCGCCCATTGGTAATTCAAGGCCGCGCGGATGGTGTGATCGTTAAACGCGATGAGGTAATAATCCGCAGGCCGGTAAAACGAGGCCACAGGTTGTCCCGGCTGCCCCAGCGCCGCATCCGTGGCGCCAAAGCTTTGATTCAGCACAACCGGAGGCGCAGATGGTTGTCCGTAAGCAACTGGAGGTTGTTGCGGGTATCCTGCGACACCAGCATAACCAGGATCGATATAGCCGCCCGGGCAACCCCAATAGGGATCGCAACCCGAATAGCCGCCAGCAACTGGCCAGCCGCCACCCCAGCCGCCCCAGCCCCAACCCCAGCCAGGCCAGCCAAAACCGCCAACGACTATAGTGCGGTTAAAGCCGCGAT
>DASQJB010000132.1:0-12765 GCA_035631295.1 Bryobacteraceae bacterium
CGGGGCTCCAAATGAGGCTCCGGTATTGTTGCCCGTCCAGTTGTGATTCTCCATCGGGATGCCACACGGTTTTGACTTTACTCATCTGCGCGTGGGCCGCAGGCGCTATCAGAAACAGCGCCAGCATAGTTAGACTCGACGTCAGAATCTTCGAAGAATATTTCACGCGAACCTCCAAGAGCGAGCGCGTCCTTCCGATAAACGCGCACAACCCGTGACGGGTGAACTCCCGCGGCGGCAGCGTTTACTAAATCCAGTTTCAGCGAGGACGCCGCCGCGTCCTGTGCGCTTCTCAATTGCGGTGAGCGCCGCGGAAGCAGCGTAACAGCCGGCGGTGGCGCCGGCGTTACGCCAAAGTAAAACTTCGTGACCGTGTACCGTGTCTGGCGGGCGAAAAATGGCCGAAAGATATCCTCGGGACTTGTTAGGATGGTGATAATCTTTTCAGATGCTGAGATTTGCTGTTCGCCAGGGACCGTTTCTTTCGCTTCTGCTTCTGGTGGTAATTTGCGCCTTCCTTTTTCCAGGCGTGGCCAGCGCGCACAACGTCTCCAAACGCGACGCCTCGTTCGTTCAATCGAACCATGGCGCGGCCGTGGCGCCGTTTCTCTATTTGGGCGCCAAGCACATGGTCACCGGATACGACCACCTCGCGTTCCTGGTCGGCGTGATTTTCTTTCTTTATCGTCTGAAGGATGTCGTCGCCTATGTCAGTTTGTTCACCATTGGGCACAGCATCACGCTGCTTGCGGGCGTTTTAGGCGGCATCCATGCAAACTCGTTCGTGGTGGACGCGATCATCGGGTTCTCGGTGGTCTACAAAGCGTTCGACAACATGGGCGGATTCAGGCAATTGCTTGGGTTTCAGCCGAACGCCAGGCTCGCGGTATTGATTTTTGGCTTGTGCCACGGCTTTGGACTGGCCACCAAGCTCCAGGAGCTCGATCTATCCAAGAACGGGCTTATCGCGAATATCGTAAGCTTCAACGTCGGAGTGGAAATCGGCCAGGTGCTTGCGTTGACCGCCGTGCTGATTGCACTCGGCGTCTGGCGCACTCGGAGCGGTTTTCTTCGCCACGCGTTTGTAACTAACACAGCGCTCATGGCGGTGGGCTTCGTGCTCACCGGGTACCAAATCGCCGGTTATTATCTCGCTTCCGGAGGACGGGCATGACGGCGCCACGTTCAGAACCGGTCGCGGGGGCGCCATCGAAGGGCGCGCTGGCCAAGGCGGCCGGCGTCGCGCTGCTGATTGCGCTGTTGCTCCTGTTTGCCGTGGTGCTGCCGGCCGAATATGGCTTCGATCCATTGAAGACCGGCGCCGCGCTTAAACTCACCGGAATTTCCCAAGCCGGAGAAACCAAGGGCCGAGCCGCGGCGGCGCCTGTTGCGGCGGGCGTCTATACGTCTCAGCCCAGAATCTACAAAGTCGACTCGGAGGACTTCCAGTTGCGTCCCGGCGAAGGAGTCGAGATGAAATACCACATGGAGAAAGGCGCCGGAATGGTCTACGCGTGGAAGGCGGACGGCAAGCTCGCCTTTGAATTCCACGGCGAGCCGGACCAGAAACCAAACAAGGACTACTTCGAGAGCTACGAACTGGACGATAAAACCGGCAAAGATGCTTCCTATGGCTCGTTCACCGCGCCCTCAACCGGGATTCACGGCTGGTTTTGGCAAAACAAAGGCGATAAAGACGTCAAATTTCATCTGACGGTTGCCGGCTTTTTCGATTCGGCGAAGATGTTCGCGGGCGGACCGGGCGAAGACGTGCCAGTGGAAGACGCAAAGTAGCCCTTCGCAGACGACACAAACCGATCGTCTGCGCCACTCCCTCGAAGATGCTTTGGAGGGCGGCACTTAGTTGGTCACGCGCCAGGGCGAGACGTTCGACCAACTCCGCAGCGCCTTGGCGGCAAAATCCGCAGGCTCATTCGAGTGGCAGGACATGCACGGATTCGGAACCTTGAGGGATTCCGTGGTAGCCGGAGTGATGAACTTGAACGTGTGAGAGCGGACGTTGATGTCCGCAATGGTCTGCTCGATTTTGGGCATATGGCAAGCGACGCACTCGCTGCCCGCGCTCGAAGCGGCATGATGCGTGTGCGCCTCAATGCTGGATGCACGCGGACCGTTGGGCGAATTGGGACCGTGGCATTCAAGGCACAAGACGCTGGCGGGTTTCACCAGGTCGGCGTTGTTTTCCGTGCCGTGCACGTCGTGGCAACTGAAACAGGCCACGCCGTGCGTGTACATCAAGCTGGTGACGAAATCATTGCCCTGCATGCGGTTCTTATGCGCGGTGCCGTCGGCGAAATGAGTGAATGACTGCTCGCCGAGCTTGTGTTCCTCCAGCTTCCAATAGTCCTGAAGGTTCTTGCCTACCTCGAAGCCGACCGGCCAGTCGTAATATTTCCCGGCGATGGGATTCTGGAGCGGCTGCCCTTGCGAATGGCATTGGATGCAAACATTGTTAGCTTGCACGAAATCGAGGCGGGCGGGATTGACAATGTTGGCGCGCGAAGGCTTTTGCGCGTGCGCGGCTCCAGGGCCGTGGCACTTTTCGCAGCCGACGTTCCACTCGGTGACGGTTTTGGTCTCGATGTTGTAATTGACGGAATGGCAGCCGTCGCAGAGAGGGCCGGTGGGGCGCAGCATATTGTCGTTGGGGTAGAAGGCGGTCCACCAGTCCGTGCCCGGGGCGGCCTGGTAAGCGCGCCAGAGCTGATGCGTCACGTCCCATTGGGCGCCGAGAGGATAGTAGTCGTCGCCCTTCTTTATGAAGTAGCGCTGCTTCCACTTGCTGCCGTAGACCAAGGCGATGTCGTCCTTGGTGAACTTCACCAACGGATCGGGCTTGGACAAATCCGGCAGAATCGCGTCGGGATGCGCTTTGGGATCTCGCACGACGTTCGCCATGCGCGTTTTGCTCCAGCGGGCGTAGACCGCGGGATGGCAGGTTTTGCAGGCCGCGGATCCAACGTAACGCGGAGTTTGAGCAAACAAGCCGACAGAAGCCAACAACAACAGGCCAGGAATCCCCTTCATCCGTTCTAGGATATCCCGAAGGGGTAACCGGCGGCGCGTGTTAGCGCGAGAAACAGGGAAGCTTGCGGGCGAAGCGGAGCATGAAGAGGCCGGAGCCGACCAGGAGCATGGTGCTGGCCTCGGGGGTGGCCGAAGGGTCATTGCCGCTTCCGCTGCCACTTCCGCTGCCGCTCCCGAGGGTGAGGGAGCCGACGTCGATGTTGTCGATGCCCAGGGTGGTAGAGCCGTTCTCTGCGAAAATGGTCAAGGACGTAATGGCGCTAGTAGAACTATACCCGAAGAAGACGCTGCCGGGAAGCGGGATTTCGGTAGCGCTGTTGTACTGCGACCCGCCATTCACGATTACGCCGAACGGGGCATTCGCCGACCCGTAGTTGTTGTGGAGGATGTCGAGCCCGACCGCGAATACGTTGGCCGGCAGCGTGATGGTAATGCTCGACAGGTGGGCACTGCCTCCGCTGGCCGGGCCAGACAGAATGGGATCGTTTCCGCCATCCCAGGCTCCAAAGGTAGATCCATTCCAGAAGCTGCCCGAATTCCCCACCGTGACGCGCCCGAGTTCGACGTGCAATCGGACCAGTTCGCCAGACACCCAAGGAAGGTTAAGCCAGAGTTGAGAACCGAACCGCCCGTCCCGGCGGTCCAAGTGCCGCTGTCGAACGTTAGGTTGCTAAAGCTCAGGGAGCTGTTGTCGGATAGAAAATTGTTCCTGTCGGTGGTGTCCTGGCCCGTGGAAGACGATCCCGTGCAGGGGTTAGTGCAGGACGAGCCGAATGCCGTCAACGAGCAGGCGGCCAGCAGCAAAGCAATAGACAAATGGATTCGCATTCTATTCCTCTCCGAAGAAAGATTCGGTACAGAATTGGTGGGCGCGGCGCGGAATTCCTCTATACAAGACCTTCGCTAGTCCACCGCACTCCGGAGGGGATACAGGGAACAAAAACCGCCCTGGCGCCGTACTCTGGTAGTTGACATGAAAACTTCGTCCCGAGCCAGCTTTCTCGAGGCCGCCGCCGTCGCGCTAGATTCCCTGCGTTCAAGCAAGCTCCGCAGCTTCCTCACGCTGCTCGGCATCATTCTTTCCACCACCACGCTCATTGCCGTCATGTCGGTGATCCACGGGATGGACGTCTACGTCGCCGAGACCGCGTCCAGCATGGGAAGCGACGGCTTCAGCGTCCTGCGCGTCGCCTTCACTGGCCCCCGCGACCCCAAGCGATTCATGGAGCAGCAGCGCAATAATCCGCAACTCACTCGCGAAGAGTATGGGTTCCTGAAAGAGCGCGCCAAGCTGGTCCGCGAGTTCAGCATTTCCGCGCAACGGGCCGTCAAGGTGACCTATTCCGGCGATTATGTGGATGGGGTGCTTAACACCGGAATCACGGCCAACGGCGCACTGCTCACGAATACGCAGATCTCCACCGGACGCATGTTCACCGACACGGAAGACGAGCGAAGGCTGCCCGTGATGGTGATCGGATCCGACCTGAAGGACCGGTTCTTTCCCAATGTGGATCC
Organism: Bryobacteraceae bacterium; assembly: GCA_035631295.1. Lineage (GTDB taxonomy): Bacteria > Acidobacteriota > Terriglobia > Bryobacterales > Bryobacteraceae > Palsa-187. The sequence goes on from DASQJB010000132.1 coordinate 4,567, forward strand.
TGTAGGAAAGACCGTAGCCGTGGATGGGCTGCCCTTCCAGGTGATCGGCGTCGGAAAACCGAAAGGCAGTGTCTTCGGCCAGTCGCAGGACAACTACATTTCCATGCCGGAGCAGACGTACTTCAAGATCTATGGCGACCGGACGGGAATCCGGTATAACTTCGCCGCGCTGGACCGCGACCGCTTGCAGGAAGCTCAGGACGAAATCCGGACGCTGGTTCGCGCGCACCGCCATCTAGCGCCGGGCAAGGACGACAACTTCGGGATTCAATCGTCCGACTCGCTGGTTTCCACGTGGGATCAGTTGACGGGCGCGATCGCCAGCGCGGCGGTGGGGGTAGTGAGCGTGTTCATGGTGGTCGGCGGCGTGGTGATCATGAACATTATGCTTGCGGTGGTGAGCGAGAGAACGCGCGAAATCGGAGTGCGTAAGAGCGTGGGGGCGCGGCGAAGCGACATCCTGAATCAATTCCTGGTGGAATCCTCGATGCTGGCGGGCATTGGAGGGCTGATCGGGGTCGCGATCGCCTGGCTGGTGGCGGTGGCCGTGCGGAACTTCACGCCCGTGCCCATGGAGGTGCCGCCGAGCGCGGTGGTCATAGCCGTATCGCTCTCGGCGATTGTGGGGTTGTTTTTCGGAATCTACCCGGCGCGGAGGGCGGCGCGGCTGGACCCGATTGTCGCGCTGCGCGCGGAGAGCTGAGCACAAGATATGAAGCTGCTTCTGGAAGTGATCAAGCTGGCGCTGGATACGCTGCGCGAAAACAAGATCCGGTCGTTTCTTACGGTGCTTGGTGTGATTATCGGAACCGGAACCATCATCGCCGTCGGCTCGATTCTGGCCGGCCTGGACGGGGCCGTCACGGGCGCGATCCGCAGCATGGGCACTAATACCGCCATCGTGTTCAAAATGCAGATCATGGGCGGATTCGGCGGCCGCACGCCCGAGGAGCGTAACCGCAAGCCCCTGACTTACGAGAACGGGCTGGCGATCGCCGAGAGGTGTCCCTCGGTGGAGCGGGTGAGTCCCTACCTGCTGCCGCCTCAAATGGGTTTTCTGCAAGCCCGCTACAAGGGCAACACCTATTACGGGCCTCAGATGGCAGGGACGTTTGAGGGGTACGCGGCTTCCTACAACGCAGACATGCGGTCCGGGCGCTTCTTCACCGACAACGAAGGCGAGCACAGGTTGGCCGTGGCCGTGATCGGGGAGGACGTTTACAAGGCGCTCTTCGGCGAAGAGAACGCCATCGGCAAGATTGTTAATGTGGCGGGGCAGGAAGTACAAGTGATCGGGGTGATGAACAGGCCCGCCACGTCGATCCCCGGCCAGGACGACAACCGGATCCTCGTGCCTTACTTCACGATGCGCAAGCTGTTCCCCACGGCCCAGGAGAATCTGCTGATGGTCATGGCCAAAGAAGGCAGGCTCGCGGCGGCCATTGATGAGCTGCGGGTGGTGCTGCGGCAGGAACGGCACGTGCCGTTCGATAAGCCGGACAACTTCTTCGTGTCCACGGCCGATCAAATGGTGGAGCAGTTCCGGTCGGTGACCAGCGTGATCGCGCTGGTGATGGTGGTGCTGAGTTCCATCGGGTTGCTGGTGGGCGGGATCGGCGTGATGAACATCATGCTGGTTTCCGTCACGGAGCGGACGCGGGAGATCGGGGTGCGCAAGGCTATCGGCGCGCGGCGGTCGGACATTATTTTGCAGTTCTTGTCCGAGGCAGTGGTGCTGACCGGCTTGGGCGGGCTCATCGGGATGATGTTTGGCTGGGGTGTCTCGCGGATGGTGCGGGTGGCCATGCCGAGCCTTCCGGCGATGGTTCCGCTGTGGGCCGCAGGGCTGGGGATTGCGGTCAGCGTCGGCATTGGCGTCTTTTTCGGCATCTGGCCGGCGAGCAAGGCGGCGAGGTTGGACCCGGTCGAGGCGTTGCGGTATGAATAGCGCAAGTAGCTGCATCGCAGTTGACGAGTTCGCAGACGATTGCCCCGTTTGCGGCGGCACGGGCAGGAAGTATGTTCGGGTTTCGCCAACCGCTTCCGCGGGAGGGTCCGTGCCTGGCTACACAGACTACGAGGAGCGCGCGTGCCCGGCTTGCGGCGGAAGCGGGAAGGCGCCGTCCAAGCCGGACGCTGCAGGCGCGGGTCCAGAAGCCGCCTGAAAGGCGCATGCGGGCAAGATTGCCCGCCCCACTCACCTTTTCCCCCAGGAAGCGTCCATTAAAGTGTTGCAACGGAGTGCCGTGGCCCCGGAAAAGGCGGGCTTACAGGTAGACGAAGCGGCGTTGATCCGGGCTGCACAGCAGGGCGATAAGGACGCCTTCGAGCAGCTTGTGCGCGTCTATGACCAAAGTGTGCTCAGGCTGGCCATGAATCTCTTGCGGTCGCCTGAAGACGCGCGGGATGTTTATCAAGAGGCGTTCTTGCGGGTCTACCGCAACTTGGGCAACTTCCGCTTTGATTGCAGCTTTCACACCTGGCTGTATCGGATCGTGACGAACTTGTGCTTGGACCAGATCCGTAAACGGAAGGTGCGAAAGGAGGAAGCGACGGTGGTAACGACCGGAGACGGGCCGCTGGATCGGATGGATACCATCGCCGAGCAGCGCGCCGATACCGATCCGGAGCGGAATCTGTTCAGCGGCCAGGTGCGAAGGCGGATTAAGGATGTGCTGGCTGGTCTAACGCCCAGGGAGCGAATGGTTTTCGAGCTAAGGCATTATCAGGGATTGCGGTTGCGGCGGATTGGAGAGATTCTCGGAACGAGCGAAGAAGCGGCGAAGAATTGCCTGTTCCGGGCGACGCAAAAAATGCGCGCCGCGCTAGGGGATTTTGTATGAAGAACGATGCGATGAGTTGCGCGGAGGCGCGCAGCCAATTCTGGCTTCTGGAATACGGCGAGCTGTCTTTCGATGAAGAAGAACGGATAGAGACGCACTTGGACAAATGCGCGGACTGCCGCGCGGCGCGGGCGCAGACCAAAGAGCTGCACGCGGGCTTCGACAGCCTGGCCGTGGAGCCGCCCGCGTCGCTGCTGCGTGAATGCCGCGCCGATTTGGCGGCTCGCCTGGAATTGGAGTCTCCGCCCGAAGCCAGCCCGGCAGGAGAGCGGGGCGGATGGTGGAGCCAATTCGTCGATACCTTGACGAGTGGAATCGTGCTGCGGCCGGCGGGGGCGCTAGCGCTGCTCGTGCTCGGATTTATGGGGGCGAGGCTCGCTCCATCGCTCGGGCTGTCTGGCTTTTTGGGCGCGGACGAGGCCGGCATGAGCCGCGTACGCGACGTGCAGGCTGCCTCGGACGGGCGGATTCAGATCGTCGTGGACGAGACGCGGCAGCGTATGGTGACGGGCGGGGCCGGCGATCCGCAAATTCAGACGCTCTTGCTGAACGCCGCGCGGGACCCAAGCGATCCCGGTCTGCGGGAAGAGAGCTTGAGTCTGCTGAACAGGCGGGCGTCATCGAAAGAAGTCCGCGACATGCTGGTATACGCGTTGAAAAACGACGACAATGCGGGTGTCCGGATGCGGGCGATCGAGGGATTGAAGGAGTTCTCGGCGGAGCCGGAGGTGCGCGGCGCGCTGTCGCAAGCGCTGTTGGCCGATGCGAATCCGGGCATACGGATAAGGGCCATCGATTTGCTAGCGGGTGACGCGAATGCGAATTTCGGGGCCGGGAATGTGGACCGGCAAATCATTGGAACGCTCCAGGAGTTGATGCTGCGGGAAGATAACGCTTATCTGCGACAGCGCAGCCAGAAGATCCTGGAAGCCGTGAACGCGTCTACGGAGATTTATTGATGCGGGAGATTGTATTCGCGCTGGCGGCTTTGCGCTTGCTCGCGCAGGAGCCGGTAATCACGCGGCAGGGAAATTATTGGGTTTACACGGAAAGCGCAAATGTGTCTGTGGAGCCGCATGGACGGCTGCAAGTAGAGGCGCGTGGCCACATTGTGGTGCACGGAGGCGGAGGCGACCGGGTCGCCTATACGCTGGTCCAGCGTGTGCCTGCTGCCTCGGAGTCGGAAGCCCGGCAGCTTTTCGGAATCAGGGACGTGATTGCCCGGCGCCTTGGACCGATGACGCGGATCGACGTTCAGCCGAATTCGTCGCCTAAAGTGGCGAATCAACTGGACATCAAAGCCCCGCGAGGATTGGCGGTGGTGGTTCTCCAAGCGCAATCCGTCGGCGGAGTGGATGCCTACGATCTGGATGGAAGCGTAAGCGCGCAGACTCCGTCGGGGGACATCCGCATGGACCGGATTGGCGGTGGGGTTCTGGCTCGGGCCGCTAGCGGTAATCTCTTCTTCGGGCAAGTGGGCGGAATTGAGGAATGTTTCACGGGCGCTGGTTCGGTAACCATCGACAACGCTATGCGAGGCGTGAAGGATTGCCGGACGGGCGGCGGTGAATTGATTGTGAAACAAGCCGGCGGGCCGGTGGTTCTGGAGAACGAGGGCGGCAATATCACCGTGGAGCGGGCGGCGGCGTCGGTGGAGGCGCACGCGGCCTCCGGCTTGATCCGTATTGGCGAGGCGGGCGGCCCAGTGACCGCGGATTCCCGTGGCGGCGCGATCCAAGTAGGCGCGGCGCAGGGCGTGAAGGCGGAGTCGGCGCGAGGTCCCGTGCGTCTGCGTGGAGCGTCGGGAGCCATGAATGTCTCGACTGTGCTGGGGAGCATTTTCGCGGAGCTGATGGCCGGCGCTCGAATTCAGGATTCGTGGCTCGCCGCCGGCTCGGGTGACGTTACGGTTTTTATCCCGTCCAACTTTCCGGTGTCGGTGATGGTGACCAATGAGGGCGGAGGATATCCGCAGTTGGCGACGGACTTTCCCGAGGTGCGCTCAGTCGGACTCCCGCTGGCCCGTACGCCCGTCGTGGCTCAAGGTTCGATTAACGGCGGCGGTCCGGTGTTGCATATCAATGCCGGCACGGGGGTCGTTTATCTTCGCCGTGTTAAGTAGGCGAAGCAGGAGTGAGTATGCGAATTCATAATTTACTCGTGGCGGCGGTTGCGGGAACGGGGCTTTTGGTTTCTTCCGCGGCAGCCCAGAACGCCCAGCCTTTCTTCCAATACTTCCAGACGCAGCGTGCCGGTAGTGGCAGCTTTTTGGGCGTCTTCCTGCAAGAAGTCGGGCCAGATCGCGCAAAGGCGCTGAAGCTTCCCGAAGAGGAAGGAGTGGAAATCACCGCCGTTGAGCCAAACAGCCCGGCCGCCGGCGCCGGTTTGATGGTGGGCGACGTGGTGGTCAAGTACAACGGGCAGGACGTGGAGGGCATCGAGCAGTTCGGGCGCCTGGTGCGGGAGACTCCGGCCGGAAGAGAAGTGAAGCTTCAGATTGTTCGCAACGGGAACGTGCAGATGGTAGCGGCCAAGATCGGATCCAGGCCATCTGGCGCCGTTGCCGCATCGCCTTACTTCCCGCAAGCTCCCACTCCTCCCGAGGCTCCTCTCCAGCCCCTACCGAATACGCTGCGGCTCTATAGCGGAGGAAAAGTCATGGGAGTCGAGACGGAGCCGCTGGGGGGACAGCTTGCGGAATATTTCGGCGTAAAAGAAGGCGTGCTGGTGCGATCGGTCGCCAAAGGTTCCGAAGCCGAGAGGGCTGGAATCAAGGCGGGCGACGTGATCACGAGCGTGGGCGGAGCTCGAGTGACGAGCGGAGCCGAAATCACCGCGCAGCTTAGGGCCCAGCGCGGCTCTTCCGTTTCCGTGGCGCTGACGCGCGATCATCGCGAGATGACCGTGAACGTGCCCTTGGACAGCCGCGATAGCGGTCAGCGGTTTTAGCCGGCTCCGGCGGCCCGAGCTGCTCGATCCGCGCCCATCTGATGGACTCGGATCAGGAGCTCCACCTCTTGCCGTGGCATGGCCAACGCCGCGGCGATATGGGCCGAGTTCTCTCCGCGGCGCAGCATTCGGATCGCGAATGCGTTTGCTCATGTTGACGCCCGACGGGACCCGTGGCATTGCAGCCGGTTCCGAAGCCGCGGCCGCCAGTTCTTGAAGCCTTGCATCCAGCATTTGAAGCTTTGCGCGGATGTCATAAACTTGCGCTCCGAGCGCGGAGCACGCCAAAATTTCCTTCCACAACCAAGACCTCGCCGCGGGCGATCGCGCAGTTGTTCACGATTACTTCCACAGGCTCCGAAATAGTGCGGTCCAGCTCGAGGATTGAGCCGGTGGTGAGCTTCAGAACGTCCTTGAGGGGCATGTGAGCCCGGCCGAAAGAGACGGTTACCGGCATCTCGACATCGAGCAGGAGGTCGAAGTTCTTGGGCGCGGGAAAAGGCAGCATCGTTCCCCCAAACGCGAGGACAAGAGCCCCGAAGACAGTCCGGCGATAAGGGGCGCATCCAGACCGGCAGCGATTTCCACCGTCCCTTCAGGAAGCCGCAGCCGAATCAGCGCTGAAGCGAGAGAATCCGTCGCTCCGGAAACTTCCTCGCTCTGCCCGAGGACGATTTCGTCTTCTACCCGGGCGGAGAGGTCCTTCGCCATACCGGCCACGGCGCGGCCAACCAGCTCCAGGTAGGCGGATTTGGCGGTCTCCCCGTCGCTTTCTTGCCGGCCAGCCGCCGTCAACTTGTACCCGCCCAATGTATTCCACGCTTCGGCGGCCGCCGTGATCCAGATGGCTCCCGGTGGGAATTCAAACGACTGTCGTCACTTCTGATCTTGTTTTCCCGTGCCGGCGAATTCCGCTGCCGAAGGCGTAACGCGTTCCCACCGCATGTCGGGTTGCTCGCCGGTTTCCGTCTCCAAAGCGGCGGCAAAACGGTTGGCGATGGTCTCAAATAGCCAGTCTTGAACGGCCGTGGCCGGGCCCATGGCTTGGGCTATGCTCCTCGTATTTCCGCCCCTCGCCGGGACGGCCATCGCCGCTCCATATAATAGCGGAGGCGCAGAATCGCCTGCGACTTCAGCTGGGAAATTCGGGATTCGTGCAAGCGGACAATCTTGGAAATCTCGCGGAGCGTCAGTTCTTCGTAGTAGTACAGGCTGAGTACTGCTTTTTCGATTTCTGGCATTTTGGTGATGGCGTCGGCCAGCAGTTTCTGCAATTCGGTGCGCTCCAGCAGCCGCGAGGGCCACTCCTCCTCGTCGCCCGAGAGATAGCGCAGTAAATCGCGATCCTGGTCGTCGTCAGAGGACGCGGCCCCCAGGCTTCCCAAACTCAATCCACGGATCTCGACGAGCCACTCGTGGTACTCCTCCAGGCGAAGTCCGAGCTGCGCGGCGATCTCCTCCTCGCTAGGAGTTCGATGCAGGCGCTGCTCGGCGGTCGAAATCGCGGCTTCGATCTGCTTGGACCGCTTGCGCTGCTGCCGCGGCGCAGTCGAGACCTCGCAGGCTGTCGAGAATCGAGCCGCGGATCTTGTATTCGGCATAGGTCTTTAGCTTCACATTGAGGGAAGGATCAAAGCGGTCGATGGCCGAGATCAGGCCGATGGTTCCGGCTGAAATCAGCTCGTCCAGGTTCACGCTCTCTGGAAGCCTTTCGTGTATCCGGCGCGCGATCAGGCGCACTTGCGGGAGATGCTCCATTCATCAGGCGCTCGCGCTCAGCGGAAGAGAGCAGGGCCACCAAGGGCTCTTCGTACGGATGGGGAGGCGTTCTGACCGCGGGTTCGCGTTGGGTAGCTTGCTTCATGCCGCGGCTCCGCGCTGGAGGAGTCCGCTCGCTTGCGGTGGCGGCTCGGACGATAAAATCAACTTTGCCAGGCTTTCCGCCGTGGCCGGCTCCAGATCATCCGGGATCTGCTGGCCCGTTCCTAGGAACCAAATGGGCAGCAACCAACGGTTGGCGATTGAGGCCATCGCGCCGTAGTGCTGAGTCTCATCAATGCGGGTGAAGAGAAGCTTTTTGGGGCCGAATGGCAAATAATGGCCGATCGTGCGGCTCATATCGGCGGGACGCAGGAACGCGGGCACACCAGATGCGTGTCGATCTCCGGATGCGACTGGAGGAGGCACGCTAGATCGGATGCGTCCTCCATTTCCGAGCGGGTGAGGCCGGGCGTATCGATCAGCACCAAACCCTTGGAACGATGCTCCTCCAACATCTGAGCCAACGCGCCGGGCGTTTCGGCGATGTCACACCCGATTCCGAGAAGAGAAGCCAAGGAACGAAGTTGGTCTGCGGCGGCGATCCGATACACGTCGGCGGAAAGAATCCGCGTGGGCTTCCGCGCGT